>NZ_JBHYXC010000040.1:31347-68520 GCF_042751495.1 Streptomyces sp. NPDC059373
GGGGGGGCGGTAGGGCCCCCCTCCCCCTACATTTATCTCGGCGTCCCCGGGTTCTCCCGGCCCGGAAACCGTTGCGGGTTCTGGGGGCGGGGGGCCCCGCCCCCCCCCCACGCTGCGCCTCGTGGGCGAGCAGGGCGACGTAGAGCGAGGTGAGCTGCTCCCAGTCGTCCAGGTCGGTACCGAGGAGGGCCTCGATGCTCTGCAGCCGCCGGTAGAGGGCCGGGCGGCTGACGTGGTGCATCTGGGCGGCGAGCGATTTGTTGCGACCGGTGTCGAGGTAGGTGCGCAGGACGTCCAGCAGGTCGGGGTTCTGCAGCAGCGGGCCGAGCTCGCGCTCGATGAAGGCCTGCAACTCCGGCTCGTCGCGCAGCAGCCGTACGAGTCCGCGCAGCCGTACGTCGCGCAGCCGCGCCACCGGCGCCGCCGGGGGCCCGGCCACCGCGGCGTCGGCGACGTGCACGGCCTCGACGAAGGAACGACGCAGCTCGTCCAGCTCCGAGCAGCCGAAGCCCGCCCCCGCGACGGCGGTCCGGGCGCTCGCCTTCAGCCCCTCGTGCACCTGCACCGCGACCCGGTGCACGGCGGCGTCGGCGTCCTGGCCGTACGGGATGCTCAGCAGCACGGCCGTGCCCGCCGGCCCGATCCGGGCCACCAGGCCGGAGACGCCGGGCTGCTCGGCCAGGACGCGGTCGACGAGTTCGGGCATGTCGTCCAGCCCGTCGGGACCGTGGTCGAGGAGGCGTACGACGACGGGCACGAAGGTGCGTCTGTTGACGGGCAGCCCGGCCGCACGGACCCGGGCGAGCAACTGCTCGGGGCGCGCGGCTCCCGAGGCGAGGTCGAGGAGGAGCGATTCGGCGGCCTGGTCCTCCCAGCCCCGGTCGCGGTCGCCGAGCAGGCGGTGCATGACCAGGGCCTCGGCGGCGCGGGCGGCCAGCAGCTGTCCGTACTCCTCGGGGCCCTGGTAGCCGAAGAGGACCAGCCGGCCCCACTGCCGCCCCCGGGCCTCCAGGGACGCCACGATCCAGCCGTCGGGCCCGACCGTCACCGGACCGCCGCCGGACAGCCCGGCCACCTGCCGGGAGACGCGGTCCCAGTCACGGAGCAGTTCGCTGAGCGAGCCCTTGTCGCCTGCCGAGGCCAGCACCCGCTGGGCCAGGTTCACCAGAACGGCCGGGCAGCCGCTGTAGGAGGCGATCTCGTCGAGCACCTGCTGCAGGCTCGCCCCCGAGAGGTTGAGGGTCGTCAGCGAGGACCGCACCCGGTCGGACAGGTCGAGGCTCGCGAACCGGCCGTGCGCCAGCCGCGAGTGCACCTCCTCCGTCAGCCGGGCGAAGGGCGCGGGCCGGTGCAGCACGATCAGCGGCACCCCGCAGCGTTCCGCGGCGCGGCGCATCGGCTCGGGGGTCGTCCGGAAGGCCCGGCCCAGGCCCAGCACGACCGCCGCGACGTCGGCCCGCTGCATCGACTCGATGTACTCCCGCTGGGCCCGCTCGTCACCGGCCAGCAACAGCCCGGTGGTCAGCACCATCTCCCCGCCGTTGAGCATCACCCCGACGTCCAGTGCCTCGGCCACATGCAGCCACCGCACCGCCCGGTGCAGATGCGCCGCGCCCGCCACGACCTCCGCCCCCCAGGGCGCCACCAGCTCCAGGTCGAGTACGTCACGCACGGTGAGCCGCCCCGCGGTGGCCTGCGGCGGGATGGCCGGTGTCTGGTCGCTCAAAGCGGTAAGCCCGTCGCTCGTGCTGCCCCTTGGACGTGGAGTGTATGTCGTGTTGTTCACCGGTCGTTGGGGTCCAGGGCATGTGGCACCACTAGGAACGGATCGACACAAGTCGCACACGGGTAACTTCGGCCCGGACCGGGTCTTCGTGAAGGCACCCACCGCCTCGGGCGAGTTGACGGTGCGGCTGAGGGAGCAGGACGGCACGGTGCTGTTCAGTCAGGTGTTGCAGCCGGGGCGCGTGGGGCAGTAGCGGGGCCGTCGCGGCCCCTTGAGAGGATGGCGGGGATGGACGGATTTACGTATGAAGAAGTGGGTGCGACCCGGGATGCCGGGTCGTTGCCACCACCCGGCTATCACCTGCTGCGGATGCGCGTACGACTCGGGGACGGCCCGGAGGTCTTCGCTGCGGCCGGGCGCGCGCTGCTCGGCTGGCGGATGCAGCGGGCCGCCGGGCTGCGGATCGGGGCGGACACGCCGGACGCGACGCCGGGGGTGCGGGTGGCGATGCGGGCCGGGCCGGTGCGGATCCCGTGCGAGGTGGTGTGGACCGTACGCGAGGAGCGGCGGACCGGCTTCGCGTACGGCACGCTGGCCGGGCATCCGGAGCTCGGCGAGGAGTCCTTCGTCGTGGAGTGGGAGGCCGACGGTTCGGTCTGGCTGACCGTGATCGCCTTCAGCCGGCCGGCGGCCTGGTACCTGCGGGTGGCGGGCCCGGCCGGGCGGGTGGCGCAGCGCGTCATCGCCCGCCGCTATGGCAGCTGCCTGCGCCGACTGGCTCAAAACCAAACCTCTGGAAGGTGAACTTAACGGACATGATTCACCCTTTACTCGTCGGTCATAGTGCGTTTGTGATCACGCAACAACCCTTAGGCATGGTGATGACATGCCTCATCTGACGTCTGCGAACACCAAAGCCCGCCAACACCACTGGCGGCGCGACCTGATCGAACTCGCCGCGCTCTTCGTCGCCGTGGCCACCGCCGACCTGCTGGCCAATCTCGTCGCCCACGGCCCGGACGGCCCCGCGCTGCTGTGCGCCTCGGCGGCCGCCCTCGCCGCGACCACCGGCTTCCACACATGGTGGGCACGCCGCCACAGCCATTCGCCGCCGGCGCCCGATCATGATCCGGCGACGGACACCGACTCGGACCCGGCGCTCACGGCGGATCCGGGCCCGTCCCTCCTGTGGCGGCTGCGCACCACCGTGCGGGACACGCCGGGCAGCCTGGGCGCGGTGTGCACCGCGCTGGCCGCCCACGGGGTCGACATCCTCACCCTCCAGGCCCATCCGCTGGCCGAGGGCACGGTGGACGAGTTCCTGCTGCGCGCCCCCGCGTCGCTGGCGCCGGGCGGGCTCACCCGGGCGGTGACCACCGCCGGCGGCCGTGACACCTGGGTCGAGCGGGCCGACACGCACGACCTGGTCGACACGCCGACCCGGATGCTCAACCTCGCCACCCGCACCGCCATGGACGCCGCCGAACTGCCGCTGGCGCTACGCCAGTTGTTCGGCCGTTGCAGCATCCGCTCGCTGCCCGCCGGCCGCCAGGGCTCGGCACCGTACGAGGAGGTGCTGGAGGGCACCGTGATGCGGCTGCGCGACCCGTCCGGAGGCAGCATCACCGTGGAGCGGGCGTACCTGCCCTTCACGCCGACCGAGTTCGCCCGGGCCCGCGCGCTGGTGGAGCTCGACGCCCAGCTGGGGGCACGGGTGCCGGAGGCGCGCCATGTGCTGACGCTGCCGGAGGGCAACGAGATCACCATCCGGCGGGCCGGCCCCGAGGACCTGGCCGCCGCGAGCGCGATGCACGACCGCTGCTCCCCCGCGACGCTGGCCCAGCGCTACCACGGGCCGGTAGGGGACGCCCACCGCTACCTGGAGCACCTGCTCAGTCCCCGGTTCGGGCAGACCCTGGCCGTGGAGACCGCCTCGGGGCGGATCGTCGCGCTGGCGCACCTGTTGTGGGACGGCGACGAGAACGAGGTCGCCGTGCTGGTCGAGGACGGCTGGCAGCGCCGGGGCATCGGCGTCGAGCTGCTGCGCCGGCTGACCGACATGGCCGCCGGTGCCAACCGCGACAGCGTCTACGCGGTGACCCAGGCGACCAACACCGGCATGGTCGCGACCATGCGCCGCCTGGGCCTGCCGCTGGACTACCAGGTCGAGGACGGCACCCTGGTCATCACCGCGACACTGTCGCCTGCGGACGCGCCCGCTCGGACGCACTGAGCGCACCGTCCAGGTCGGCCCACAGGTCCTCCGGGTCCTCCAGGCCGACCGACATCCGCAGCAGCCGCTCGCCGACCCCGGCGCGCCGCCGGTCGCCCTCGTCGACGATGCGATGGCTGATCGACGCGGGGTGCTGGATGAGGGTGTCCACACTGCCGAGGCTGACCGCCGGGGTGATCAACCGCACCCCGGCGGTCACGGCGTGCGGGTCGCCCGCCACCTCGAAGGCGATCATCGCGCCGCCGATCCTCGGGTAGTGCGTCCTGGTCACCCGGGGGTCGGCTGCCAGCCGCTCGGCGAGCAGCGCCGCCGTCGCCGACGCCGCCCGCATCCGTACCGGAAGCGTGGCCAGCCCGCGCAGCAGCAGATAGCCGGCCAGCGGATGCAGTACGCCGCCGGTGGCGAAGCGCACCTGGCGCAGCCGCCGGGCGAACTCCGCGTCGCAGGCCACCACTCCTCCGAGTACGTCACCGTGGCCGCCCAGGTACTTGGTGGCGCTGTGCAGCACGATCCGGGCGCCGCTCTCCAGCGGGCGCTGCAGTACGGGCGTGGCAAAGGTGTTGTCGGCCAGCAGCGGCACCGTGCCGCACGAGTGGGCCACCGCCCGCAGGTCCAGCTCGGCGAGGGTCGGATTGGCGGGGGTCTCGACCATCACCAGGCCCGTGTCGGGGCGGATGGCGTCGGCGATGCCAGCCGGGTCCACCCAGGTCACCTCGGTGCCGAGCAGCCCGGCGGTCAGCAGGTGGTCGCTGCATCCGTACAGCGGGCGGACCGCGACGACGTGCCGCAGTCCCATGGCGGCGCGGGCCAGCAGGACGGCGCAGAGGGCGGCCATGCCGCTGGCGAAGGCGACCGCGGCCTCGGCGCCTTCGAGGCGGGCGAGGGCCGTTTCGAAGCGGGCGGTGGTGGGGTTGTCCAGGCGGGCGTAGACGGGGGGTCCGGCCGGGAGTTCACCGGTGGCGGCGAAGGCATCGAGGCGGGCGGCCTCGGCCCGGGTGTCGTAGGACGGGTAGGTGGTGGACAGGTCCAGGGGGACGGCGTGAAGGCCGAGTTCCGCGAGGTCCTCGCGGCCGGCGTGCACGGCCTCGGTAGCGAGCGATCGTGGCTGCATGGAGGCGATCGTGAACAATTACCGGGCGGTAGTCCGCGGTGCCCGTGCTACGTTCGGCCGATGTCCGATTCTGTGCTTCTGGATCCGGTGGACCTGGAGATTCTGCGGCTTCTGCAGAACGACGCCCGGACCACCTACCGCGACCTCGCCGCCGCCGTCGGGATCGCGCCCTCGACCTGCCTGGACCGGGTCGCACGGCTGCGCCGCACCGGCGTGATCACCGGCGACCGGCTGCGGGTCGACCCCGTCCGGCTCGGGCGGCCGCTGGAGGCACTGCTGTCGGTGCAGGTGCGGCCGCACCGCCGGGAGCTGATCGGCCCGTTCGTCGAGCGGATCAGGGCACTGCCGGAGTCCCGGGCGCTGTTCCATCTCGCCGGACCGGACGACTATCTGGTGCACGTCGCGGTGGCCGGGACGGCGGATCTGCAGCGGCTGGTCATCGACGAGTTCACGGCACGGCCCGAAGTCGCGCAGGTGGAGACCCGGTTGATCTTCCAGCAGTGGGACTGCGGTCCCCTGCTGCCGCCCACACCGGCCAGGTGATCGGATGCGGTGGTGACGTGACCTGCCACGTCGTACGAGGATGTGCGCATGTCCACCACTGAAGACCGCAGGCTGCCCCGACAGATCGCCGACGCGTACGTCGACGCCTACACCGAGCTGGAGCCGGTCACCGGCACCTACCTCGGCGTACGCGCCGTTCAGGACCGGCTTCCCGACTACTCCCCCGCCGGGCACGAGGCCCTCGCGGATCTCGCCCGCCGGACCCTCGCCGAGCTCGACGCGGCCGGGCCCGTGGACGACGAGGCCGAGCGCCGCTGCGCCCGGCTGCTGCGCGAGCGGCTGACCGCCGAACTGGCCGTGCACGAGGCGGGCGAGGGGCTGCGCGCCGTCAGCAACCTCTTCACCCCGGCGCATTCGGTGCGTGGCGTCTTCATGATGATGCCGACCGAGACCGAGGAGGACTGGGCCGCGATCGCCGCCCGGCTGCGGGCCGTTCCGGCCGCGCTGGCCGGCTACCGCGAGTCCCTGGCGGAGGGCCTGGACCTCAAGCTGCCGGCCGCTCCGCGTCAGGTCGCCACGGTGGTCGAGCAGTTCGGCGAGTGGCTGGGCGGGGAGAGCGGCCGCAGCTGGTTCGCCGAGCTGGCGGCCGGCGGTCCGGAGTCGCTGCGCGAGGAGCTGGACGCGGCGGCCGGCGACGCCACCGCCGGGATCGCCACCCTGCGCGACTGGCTGCGGGACGTCTACGCCCCCGCTGTCGAGGGCGCCCCGGACGGCGTCGGCCGCGAGCGCTACGCCCGCTGGGCGCGCTACTGGACCGGCTCCGACCTGGACCTGGACGAGGCGTACGCCTGGGGCTGGGAGGAGTTCCACCGCCTCGACGCCGAGATGCGCAAGGAGGCGGAGAAGGTGCTGCCCGGCGCCACCCCGCTGGAGGCCCTGCGGCACCTCGATGTCGAGGGCGAGGCCATCGAGGGGGTCGACGCCGTGCAGGAGTGGCTGCAGGGGCTGATGGACGAGGCGATCGCCGCGCTCGACGGCACCCACTTCGACCTCGCCGAGCCCGTACGGCGGGTCGAGTCGCGGATCGCGCCGCCCGGCAGCGCCGCCGCGCCCTACTACACCGCGCCCTCGCTGGACTTCTCCCGCCCCGGCCGCACCTGGCTGCCCACGCAGGGCAAGGACCGCTTCCCCGTCTGGGACCTGGTCAGCACCTGGTACCACGAGGGCGTGCCGGGCCACCACCTCCAGCTCGCCCAGTGGGTCTACGTCGCCGACCGCATCTCCCGCTACCAGGCCTCCCTCGGCCAGGTCAGCGCCAACGCGGAGGGCTGGGCCCTGTACGCCGAGCGCCTCATGGACGAGCTCGGCTTCCTCACCGACCCCGGCCGCCGGCTCGGCTACCTCAACGCCCAGATGCTGCGCGCCACCCGTGTCGTCCTCGACATCGGTATGCACCTGGAACTCCCCATCCCGGACCACAGCCCCTTCCGCCCCGGCGAGCGCTGGACGCCCGAGCTGGGCCGTGAGTTCTTCGGGCTCTACAACGGCCTGCCCGCCGCCATGCTCGACAGCGAGCTGGTCCGCTACCTCGGCATCCCCGGCCAGGCCATCGGCTACAAGCTCGGCGAGCGCGCCTGGCTCGCCGGCCGCGCCGCCGCCCGCAAGGCGCACGGTGACTCCTTCGACCCCAAGGCCTGGCACATGGCCGCCCTTTCGCAGGGCTCGCTGGGGCTGGACGACCTGGTGGACGAGCTGTCCCGGTTGTAATTACCCAAGAGCCGTTCGGCGCCCGGGGTAGGGTGCCGGGCATGGGGGCGACGTTCATCGTCTGCGCGGATCCGCTCGGTCCACGTCGGGCGGATCCGCACTTCGCCGGGGAGGCGCGGGCGGCACGGGAGTTGGGGCACCGGGTTGCCCTGATCGACCACGACGCGCTGCTCGCGGGTGATCCGGCGGCGGCCGTCGCGGCCGTCCCGCCCGGCGCCGGCCCCGCGTGGTACCGGGGCTGGATGGTCCCCGCGAGCGCGTACACCGCGTTGGACGGCGCGCTGGCGGAACGGGGCGTACGCCTGCTGACCTCTCCCGCTTCCTATCGCCGGGCGCATGAACTCCCGGGCTGGTACGCGACGTTCGCGGCGCTGACGCCGCGCAGCGTTTGGCTGCCCACCCCTCCCGGGGTCGCGCCGGGCGCGGCGGTGCTGGCGCGGCTCACCGCCCCGCTCGGCGGCGGTCCGGGGGTCGTCAAGGACTACGTCAAGTCCCGCAAGCACGAGTGGGACGAGGCCTGTTACGTCCCGGACCTCGCCGACCCGGACGGTCTCGCGGCCGTGGTCGCCCGGCTCGTCGAGCTGCAAGGGGACTTCCTGGCCGGAGGCGTCGTCGTACGGGCCTTCGAGAGCTTCGCCCCGGGCGCAGGCGAGGCCCGGGCGTGGTGGGTCGGCGGGAAACCCGTACTCGTCACGGCACACCCGGACAGCCCGGGGGTGCTGCCGGAGCCGGGACTTGACGCCCTATGGCCGCTGGTCGCGGCGCTGGAGTGCCCGTTCGTGACGACCGATCTCGCGTTGCACGAGGACGGGCGGTGGCGGGTCGTCGAGGTGGGTGACGGACAGGTCAGCGATCTGCCCGCGGGCGCTGATCCGGCGCCGCTGTTCAAGGCGCTGGCCGCCGTATCGGATTGATCAGAGAGACTCATGAAAGACAGGACGGTTCACCTTCGATGCTCCTGCACGCCACGCACACCGACGACGGCCGCCTCGTCCTCACGGACGGCGACCGGGTCACCCTGCGCGAGCAACTCCCCGCCGAGGCCGCGCAACTGGCCGACGGCGCCACCGGGACCCTGGAGTGGCTCGGCGGACTGCCCGGCGACGGCACGATCACCGCGGCCGGTATGACCGTCAAGGCAGCCATGGCCGGGCTGTACGCACCCGGCTGGGGCCTGTTCGCGATCCAGCGCTCCGACGACCTGGTCGCGGTCGGCGGCATCGGCTTCCACGGCCCGCCCTCCGAGGAAGGCGTCGCCGAGATCGGCTACGACCTCGTCCCCGCCGCCCGCGGCGTGGGCTGGGCCACCGACGCCGCCCGGCTGATATCCCGCTGGGCCCTGACCCGACCGGAGGTCCGTACGGTCCTCGCGACCACCGACCCCGACAACCACGCCTCCCAGCGGGTCCTGGAGCGGGTCGGCTTCACGCGCGTCGCCGACCTGGACGGCCTGCGGGCGTACGTGCTGACCGGCCCGGCCGCGTCGTAAAGGACATGCCATTCCTGCGGCCGGAGCGCTGACGCTCAGCAGCCACAGGCCGCCTCCGGCGCGACGGGCGCGGTCAGGGGGTCGGCGGGGCGCTGGTCGGGGCCTTCGGCGGTGGCGTAGGGGAAGCCTTCGCGGATCCAGTACTCCATGCCGCCGAGCATTTCCTTGACCTGGTAGCCGAGGGAGGCGAGGGCGTATGCGGCGCGGGTGGCGCCGTTGCAGCCGGGGCCCCAGCAGTGGACGACGAGCGGGCGGGCGGGGTCGAGGAACTCGGCGGCGAGGTGGGGGATCCGGCTGGTGGGGAGGTGGAGGGCCCCGGGGATGTGGCCCTGGTCCCACGACTGGGTGGAACGGGAGTCGATGAGGGTGAAGCCCGGGTCGTCGCCGGAGGAGAGTGCGGCGGCGACATCGGAGACGTCGGTGTGGAAGGCGAGGCAGGCGGCGAAGTAGGCGGCCGCCTCGGCGGGGGTGGCGGTGGGCTGAGGGGCGGTGAGCTGCTGTGTCATGGCCACGAATGTACGGATCTCGGCGGCGCCCGGGAACTGAGATTCCCCGGTCCTTCCCTTGCTCCGCCGGGGAATTCCCTGCTACATCTCGCCTATGACCGTTCATTCCCTCGACGCCACCGACTGGCGCATTCTGGAAGCCCTGCAGAGCGACGGCCGGGCCAGTTACGCCGAGCTGGCGCGGGCCGTGTCCATGTCGCCGAGCGCGGTCACCGAGCGGGTGCGGCGGCTGGAGGAGGCGGGGGTGATCAGCGGGTATTCGGCGGTGATCGACCACGACCGGATCGGGCTGCCGATCCTGGCCTTCGTCCGGCTGCGCTACCCGCACGGCAACTACAAGCCGTTCCACGACCTCCTTGCCGCGACACCCGAGATCCTCGAGGCCCATCACGTCACGGGCGAGGACTGCTTCGTGCTGAAGGTGGCCGCCCGCTCGATGCGACACCTCGAGGAAACGGCGGGCCGAATCGCGGGGCTGGGGTCCGTGACGACGAGCGTGGTGTACTCGTCACCGCTCGAACGGCGGGCTGTCTCACAGGTTTGACCCCCTCCCCCGGCGTCACCGCTCGGACGCCGTGCGGTGGCGCAGAGTTGAGCCGCGCTGACCCTTGAGGACCTGGAGTTGGGCGGGGATGCGCTGGCGGAGGTCGGCGACGTGGCTGACGATGCCGACGGCGCGGTCGCGCTCGCGGAGGGCGTCGAGGACGTCGAGGACCTCGTCGAGGGTCTGTTCGTCGAGGCTGCCGAAGCCCTCGTCGATGAAGAGGGTGTCCAGGCGCATGCCTCCGGCCTCGTCGGTGACGACGTCGGCGAGGCCGAGGGCGAGGGCGAGGGAGGCGAAGAAGGTCTCGCCGCCGGAGAGGGTGGCGGTGTCGCGTTCGGTGCCGGTCCAGGCGTCGACGGCGAGGAGACCGAGGCCGGAGCGGGAGCCCCGGGAGGCCCGGGCGTCGCTGTGGAGCAGGGTGTAGCGGCCGGAGGACATGCGCTGGAGCCGGAGGCTGGCTGCGGCGGCGACCTGTTCGAGGCGGGCGGCCAGGACGTAGGTCTCCAGCTCCATCTTGAGCTGGTTCTCGGAGGACGTGCCGGCGGCCAGGTCGGCGAGGCGGCGCAGCCGGGCGTACGCGGCGCGGGCGGGGGCGAGTTCGGTGGTGCGGGCGGCGGCCTGGGCCCCGAGGGCGTCGAGTTCGGCGCAGCGGTCGCGGGCGGTGGCGGCTCGCGCGGCGGCGTGCTGGAGGCGGCGGTTGGCGGCTTCGGCGGCTCGCGCGGCGTGGTCGGGGTCGGCGGGGGGCCGGGCGGCGGCTTCGGAGAGGTCGAGGGCGGTGAGGTCGGCGGTGACGGCGGCCTCCTCGCGCTGCCACTGCTCTGCGCGCAGTTCGAGGCGCTGCCGTTCATGCTGGGGCAGCAGGGCGGCGTCCGCCGACTCGGGCGTGTCGAACCCGGCGCGGTAGGCGGCGTCGGCGAGTCGTGCGTCGGCCTCCTTGACGCGCTGGGCGGTCTCCTGTTCCGTACGGACGGTTTGCGCGGCGTACGAGACCTGCTCGATGTCGGCGGCAAGGCGGGTGCGGCGCTCGGCCACGGTGGCGTACGGGCCACGGGCGCGGGCCAGTTGTCCGGCCAGGTCGGCGTGCTGGCGGTCGAGGCCTTCGCGGTGGGCGGTGAGGGTGGCGATGCGGGTGGCGGCGTGGCGGCGCTCGGCGGCGCGGTGGTCGTGCTCGGCCTCGGCGCGGTCGAGGGCGTCGCGGGCGGTGCGGGCGTCGGCGGCGAGGACGGCGTTGTCGGCGTGGTCGCGGTCCACGACGGCATGAGCGGCGTCGAGTTCGGCGACGGACGCCGGCCCGGCCTCGGCGTGGGCGGCGTCGAGGGCGGCGCGGGCCCGGCTCACCGCGTCCTGGGCGTCGCCCTGGGCGGTGAGGGCCAACTGGTAGGCGGCGTGGGCGCGTTCCTCGTCGTCGGCGGTGACGCGGGCGCCGGAGGGGCGGGCGGGGTCTGGGTGTTGGGGCGAGCCGCAGACCAGGCAGGCGTGGCCGTCCTCGAGCCCGGCGGCGAGTTCGGCGGCGATGCCGGCGATGCGGGCCTCGCGCGTGTCGTGCCAGGCCTCGCGGGCCTCGGCGGCCGTGTCGCGGGCGGTACGCAGGCGTTCCTCGGCCCGCTGGAGGGTCCGGGCGTGGTCGTCGCGGGCGCGGGCGGCGTCGAGTTTGCGGCGTGCCTGGTCGCGGGCGGCGGCGAGTTCGGCGGTGCGGGCGGTGGCGGCCTGGGCGGAGTCGAGGCGTTGCCGGAGCGACTGGCGGGTGGTCTCCCAGCCGTCGAGCCAGGCGTCGGCGTCAGCGACGAGCTGCTCGGCCCCGTGTGTCTCGCGCTCCAGGCGGTGGCTTTCGGCGGCCAGTTCGGCTGCGCGCTGTTCGGCGCGCCCGGCCTCGGCGAGGGAGCCGAGTTCCTCACGGAGCCGGTGTTCGTGCTGGGTGAGCTGGCCGGCCCCGGCCTCGGTGAGTCCGTCGGGCAGCCCGGTCCTTGCGGCTCGCTCGGCGGCCTGGGCGGCGGTGTGTTCGCGGGCGGCCTTCTCCCGCAGGTCCAGGGCGGGTTCGACGGCGGCGGCGCGGCGGGCCTGCTCCAGCCGGGCGCGGGTGGCGTCGCGTTCGGGGCGTACGGCGGCCAGTTCGGCGGCGCGGCGGACGGCGGCGGCGTGCCGCTGCTGGAGTGCGTACAGCTCCCGTGCGGAGTCGGCCTCGCGCCGGGCGGCGGTGTGCGCGGCCTCGGCCTCGCGCAGGGCGGCCTGGGCGATGCCGTCCTGTTCGCGGGCGGTGGAGCGCAGGACGGCGGCCCATTGGAGGATGTGCTCGGCGAGTTCGGCGTCACCGGGTGTCCAGTCCGCGGGCGGTTCGGCGCCTTCGCCGGCCGCCTGCTGCATGCGGTGGGCGAGGTTGACCAGTTCCTGGTCGCCGGTGCGGATGTGCTGTTCGGCGGTGCGGCGGCGGTCGCGGAGCCAGTCCTCGACGGCCTTGAAGCGGCGGGTGTCGAAGAGCCGCCCCAGCAGCGCGGCCCGTTCGGTGGCCCCGGCGCGCAGGAAGCCCGCGAACTCGCCCTGCGGCAGCAGCACGACCTGGCAGAACTGCTCCTTGCTCATCCCGATGAGCCGCAGCAGCTCCTCGCCGACCTCCTGGTGGGACTTCGACAGGGCTCGCCACTGGCCGCCGGTGTGCTCGCGCAGCAGCGTGACGGCCTTGTCGGGGGTCATGCCGGTGCCGCGTTTCTTCGGCCGCAGCTGCTCGGGGCGGCGGGTGATCTCCAGCCGCCGCCCGCCGACGGTGAGGTCGAGGACGACCTCGGTGGGCGTGTCGGGGTCGGCGTGGTCGCTGCGCAGCCGGGCGAGCGGGCGGGCGCCCGGCACGCCTCCGTAGAGCGCGAAGCACACGCCGTCCAGGACGGAGGTCTTGCCGGCGCCGGTCGCGCCGTGCAGCAGGAAGAGCCCGGCGGACGACAGTTCGTCGAAGTCGACGCTCTGGCTGCCGGCGAAGGGGCCGAAGGCGGTGAGGGTGAGGCGGTGCAGGCGCATCAGTTGACCTCCGCCCGGGCTTCGGTGGCGCGGACCGCGTCGATGGCGTCGCTCAGCACGTCCCGCTCGCGGGGGTCGGGGGCGGAGCCGCGTACGTGGGTGACGAAGTCCTCGGCGATCTGCTGGTCGGTGCGGCCGCGCAGCCGCTGCGCGTACGAGGCGAGCGGGTCCTCGCCGGTGCGTTCGGGCTCGAAGGCCAGGGCCAGGGCGTGCGGGAATCGCTTGCGCAGCCGGGCCATGGGCTCGTGCGGGCGGTGCGGGTCGGTGAGGGTGGCCTCGACCCAGGAGTCCTCGTGCCGTTCGTGGGCCGGGTCGGCGAGCAGGTCGTCGAGGCGGCCCCGGAGCCGGGCCAGCGGCCGGGGCACCGGGCAGTCGACGCGCTCGGCGGTGACGGCGCCGTCCGCGCCGAGGTCGACCAGCCACATGCTCTTGCGGTGCCCGGCCTCCGAGAAGGAGTACGCGAGCGGCGAGCCGGAGTAACGCACCCGCTCCGTGATCGTCTGGCAGCCGTGCAGATGCCCCAGGGCCACATAGTCCGCCCCGTCGAACACCTCCGCCGGCACGGCCGCGACCCCGCCCACCGTGATGTCCCGCTCGCTGTCGCAGGCCGCCCCACCGGTGACGAAGGCATGCGCCAGCACCACCGACCGGGTCCCCGCCGGTCGCCCCGCCAGATCGGCGCGCACCCGGTCCATGGCGGCGCCGACCACCTCGGTGTGCCCGGCCCGGCTGAGCCCGAACTCATCGCGTACGAGGGCCGGTTCGAGGTACGGCAAACCGTAGAAGGCGACCTCGCCGTGCTCGTCGGCCAGCACCACCGGCGCCGCGCAGCCCGCCGGGTCGGTACGCAGGTGGATCCCGGCGCGGTCGATGAGGCCGGCCGCGACGCCGAGCCGGCGGGCCGAGTCGTGGTTGCCGGAGATCATCACCGTGGGCACCCCGAGGCCGGCGAGCCGGTGAAGGGCGTCGTCGAACAGCTCGACGGCGGGCAGCGAGGGCAGCGCCCGGTCGTAGACATCACCGGCGACGAGGACCACGTCGACGCGCTCGGCGCGCACCACGCTCACCAGGTGGTCGATGAAGGCCGCCTGGGCGTCGAGCAGACCGACCCGGTGGAAGGACCGTCCCAGATGCCAGTCGGAGGTGTGCAGAAGCCTCAAGAAAACTCTCCGAACCGCATCTCGCCCCTCCTCCGACCCCGCAACCGCCGCCACGCCAACGGTCCAGGACCCAGCCTTCAGCACGGACCACCGTAGTCCCAGGCGGTCCTCGCTCCCTCACGGCCCTCAGTGTTGCACTCACGTCTGACAGCCGGAGGCTGGTTGGCGCAAAGCGCCACAATGTGCCCCGCCCGGGGCAAGGGTTCGGAGCAAGGCTGGGGTGGGGTGGCTACCCGTCCACGTCCACGTACGCGGCGCCGGTCGTCTCCATCACGGCCGCGCCGGCGGTCGCGTCGGCCAACCACGCCCGGAAGGCGCCGAGTTCCTCCTCGGGGATGCCCAGGTCGATGCGGACGTCCGCGCCGTAGTGGACGTCGCGCACCGCGCGGCCGGCCGCGCGCAGGTCGTTCTCGAGCTTGCCGGCCCGCTGGTGGTCGACGGCGACGGTCACCAGGGCGAGCTTCTGCCGCTCGATGGTGCCCAGGTCGTCGAGGGCGGCGGAGACCGCGCCGCCGTAGGCGCGGACGAGGCCGCCGGCGCCGAGCTGGACGCCGCCGTAGTAGCGGGTGACGACGGCGACGACGTCGCGGATCTCACGGCGGAGCAGCACCTGGAGCATGGGGGTGCCGGCGGTGCCGCCGGGTTCGCCGTCGTCGCCTGCCTTGTGGATGCGGCCGTCGGCGCCGATGACGTAGGCGAAGCAGTTGTGGGTGGCACCGGGGTGCTGCTTGCGGATCCGCTGGACGAAGGCCTGGGCGGCCTCCTCGCTGGCGGCAGGCGCGAGCGCGCACAGGAATCGCGAGCGCTTGATCTCGCTCTCGTGGACACCCTCGCGCCCGACCGTCAGATACCGCTCCGCCGCCATTCCCCCAGCCTATGCGCAGCCCGACAGCTGGCCGTTCAGGAGACCGTGCCGAGGTGCTGCTCGAAGCCGTCGAGGATCTGGGTGGCGCCGGCGACGGCCTGGTCGCACGAGTAGGGACCGACGAGGTTCTGGTGGTAGGTGGCGAGGGTCCGGCCGTCGCGCTCGGAGAAGGTCGCCGTCATCACCACCGGCTCGTCCGGGGTCTCGATGGTCCACACGAGCTTCTGGCCCTCGACCACCTCACGGTAGACGCCCGACATGGCCATCTCGCCGGCCGGGGTCTCCAGGACCGCCTTCCACGGGGCGCCGGGCGCGCACCTCGAGCTCGACCGACCCGGGCTTGGCGTGGAACCACTGCTGGAAGTGCGCCGGGTCGGTCCAGGTGGCCCACACCGTGGCGAGGGGGGCCGGGAAGGTCCGGGTGATGGTGAAGTCGTTGTCCGTCGTCGTGACCGTCTGCTGTGCCATGTCTCTGCTCCTTCGTGAACCGTGTCGGCTGTCGATGGGGTAGACGGTCCGCCGGCCCGGAACTCATCGCCGCGCCCGAGGGCCGTTCGCAGGCGCCCGGGACGGGAATCTCCCGCATCACGCACCCGTTGGCCAGGACAGCAGCAGACCTTCCATCCCTCAGGAGGCAGCCGTGTACGGCGACCCAGCGGCCATTCGCAAGATCCTCACCGAGGTCGGTGACACCTGGGCCGTCGTCGGCCTGTCCACGAACCAGCGCCGTGCCGCGTACGGCGTGGCCGACGTGCTGCAGCGCTACGGGAAGCGGATCGTGCCCGTGCATCCGAAGGCCGAGACCGTACACGGGGAGAAGGGCTATCCCTCCCTCGACGCGATCCCCTTCGAGGTCGACGTCGTCGATGTCTTCGTCAACTCCGAGCTGGCGGGTCCGGTCGCGGACGAGGCGGTGGGCATCGGGGCGAAGGCGGTGTGGTTCCAGCTCGGCGTCGTCGACGAGGAGGCCTACCACCGGGCGCGCGAGGCGGGGCTGCTGATGGTGATGGACCGCTGCCCGGCGATCGAAATCCCTCGCCTGCGGTGAGCCGGGGCGGGTAGCGTGCGGCCATGTCCGACGTACGCCTCGCACGACCCGATGACGCCGCCGAACTGGTACGGCTGCGCCGCCTGATGTTCCACGCCATGAAGGGCCGTGACGAGCCCGGGGAGTGGGAGGCCGCGGGCGAGAAGCTGCTGCGCGCGCAGCTCGCGGGCGAAACCGGAGCCACCGTCGGGGCGTTCGTGGTCGACGGCGCACCCGGCGGCGAAGCGCCGCATCTCGCCGCGTGCGCGGTCGGCACGGTCGAGCAGCGCCTGCCCGCGCCGGGGCACCCGACCGGCCGGTTCGGCTTCGTCTTCAATGTCTGCACCGACCCGCGCTACCGGGGCCGTGGCCATGCCCGCACCACCACCGAGGCGCTCCTCGACTGGTTCGCCGGGCAGGGCGTCACCCGGGTCGACCTGCACGCCACGCCCGACGCCGAGCACCTCTACCGGGGCTTCGGCTTCACCGAGCACTCGACGGCGCTGTCGCTGGACGTCAGCGGGCGCCTCAGGGCTCCGCGATGAGCGCCGTGCCGACGCGGCGGAAGCCCAGCCGGGCGTAGATCCGGGCCACGTCCTCGTCCCCGGCGGACAGGAAGACCGTACGCATGCCGTTGGCCACCGCGTCCCGGACCAGGGCGGCGGTGACGGCGAGGGCGAGTCCGCGCCGCCGGGCGCTGGGGAGCGTACCGATGCCGACGACCTCGCAGACCTCGCCGACCGGGTTGTACTGGCCTGCGCACAGGGATGTCGTGCCGTCGACGGCGGCGGCGAAGACGGTGAGCCCGGCCAGGATGCGGCCGGTGGCGCGCTCGATGGCGGCGCGGTCGGCGTGCAGCGGCACCAGGGCGGTGAGGGCGGTGGTGCCGGCGGTGCCGATACGGGTGCCGGGGTCGGCGAAGGCGAGGTGGGGCACGGTGAGGGCGGTGGGCAGGGCGGGGTCGGCGGCCGCCAGGATCCGTACGGAGACGCCGTCGACGGGCCCGGGCACCGCCGGGGCGGGCGCTTCCGGGTCCAGGACCATCAGGGGGTGCGCGTGCACCGCCAGGCCCGCCTGTTCGGCCGCCGCGCGCAGGGTGGGCGAGGTCTCGTGGACCCATTCGAAGGCCTCGGGCACCCGCAGTTCGCGCTGCCGGGCGCGGACCCGGGCGACGTCGGCGGCGCTGATCGGTCCCGGGTGGCCGAGCGCGGGGCGCGCGTAGAAGGGCCAGCCCAGGCCCTCGCGGACGAAGAGGGTGAGCGGTCCGTGGTCCTCGACGCGGGCGCCGGCCCGGGGCACCGTGTCGTAGAAGCCCTCCAGCCGGCCCAGCAGGGCGGTTCCCCCGGTCATACGGGCAGCCCCAGCCCTTCGAGGACGACGGCACCCGGCAGCCCGGCCAGGGCCTTGCCGGGTACGAGCAGCTTGCCGCGCCTGCGGCCGCTGCCGATGACGACGTACGGGGAGTCGGCGACGGCCGCGTCGACCAGCAGCGGCCAGCCGGGCGGCAGGCCGATGGGGGTGATCCCGCCGTACTCCATGTCGGAGGCGCCGACGGCGGTGTCCATCGGGGCGAAGGAGGCCTTGCGGGCGCCGATGTGGCGGCGGACCAGGCCGTTGACGTCGGCGCGGGTCGTGGCGAGCACGACGCAGGCGGCGAGGGTCACCTCCTGGCCGCGCTTGCCGGCGACGACCACGCAGTTGGCGGACTGCTCCAGCGTCACGCCGTAGGTCTCGGCCCAGACGGCGGTGTCGGCCTTGTCGGGGTCGCTGTCGACGTGGATCAGCTCCTCGACCGGCACCTCGCCCTGCCAGCCGGTGATCGCGGCGGCGACAGGCGGGGCGAGCAGGCCCAGGACCTCAATGGCCGGCCGGGCCTCGTCGAAATTTCCGATGGGTGCAGGCATACGAAGAACGCTAGCCCAGCCGGTCAGCGCGGTGGCGGGGGGTCGGACACGGCGGGCGGCGGGGTGAGCGAGCCCACCTCCCGTTAATCGATCGTACGTTCTACTCTGGGGTCATGGCCCGCCATCTCCAAGGCTCACTCTTCGACAGCTCCGAACTCGGTCTGCTGCCGCTGACCGGCATACGCCGGACGCAGCTTGGCCACGGAGCCTGGATCGACGAGCTGCCCGGCTGGGTGACGGGCGCCGACGAGCTGTTCGAGGCGCTGGTGGACTCCGTGCCGTGGCGGGCGGAACGGCGCATGATGTACGACCGCGAGGTCGATGTGCCGCGCCTGCTCCGCTACTACAAGGAGGCCGAACGGCTCCCGCATCCGCTGCTCGCCGAGGCCCGCGAGACCCTCAGCCGGCATTACGCGGCCGAGCTGGGCGAACCGTTCGTCAGCGCGGGGCTGTGCTACTACCGCGACGGACGCGACAGCGTGGCCTGGCACGGCGACCGCATCGGCCGGGGTGACACCCAGAACACGATGGTGGCGATCGCCTCCCTGGGCGAGGCGCGCCATCTGCTGCTACGTCCTCGCCACGGCGGCGGACCGGCCGTGCGGCGCTCGCTGGGCCACGGTGACCTGCTGGTCATGGGCGGGTCCTGCCAGCGCACCTATGACCACGCGGTGCCGAAGACCGCCGGGAGGGTGGGCCCGCGGATCAGTGTCCAGTTCCGGCCGCGTGGGGTGGCGTGAGCGTCTCATCGTCACAGCCCTGAAGCTCCGCCCACTCCGCCAGCGCGACCAGCTGCTCCGCCGTCGCCTCCGCCGGGATCGGGACGGGCGGCGGGGTGCGCAGCGGGGGCTGCCAGCCGGCTTCCGGGTCCCAGCGGCGCACGATCCGGGCGGGCGCCCCGGCGACCACGGCGTGGTCCGGCACCTCGCCCCGTACGACGGCGCCGGCCGCGACGACGACGTTGCGGCCGAGGCGGGCGCCGGGCAGGATCACCGCGCCGGCGCCGAGCCAGCTGCCGGAGCCGATCTCGACGGGGGCGGAGCGGGGCCACTGGCGGCCGACGGGCTGTTCGGGGTCGTCGTACGAGTGGTTGTCACTGGTGACGTAGACGTAGGGGCCGCAGAAGACGTCGTCGCCGAAGACGACCGACTGCGAGGCGATGACATGGCTGCCCCGGCCGAGGACGACGCCGTTGCCGAGCCGGAGGATGGGGTCGGGGCCGAGGTCGAGGCCGGGCATCATGCCGGCCGTGAGGGTGACCTGCTCGCCGATGATGCAGTGGTCGCCGAGGTGGATCCAGGGCTCGCCGAAGACGGTGCCCTGGGGGAAGGCGAGGCGGGTGCCGGTGCCTATTCGGCCGAAGCGCAGCGGCCCGGGGCGGTCGGCGGTGACGGCGCCCGCGGACTGCATCCACCGCCACCCGCGGTGGACCGCGCGGGAGGCGGTGCGGCGGCGCCAGGCCACCACGGCCCGGGCCCCGGAGGAGAACAGGTTCTCGTTTTTCGGCACCTGCTCACCGTACAGCTCAGGCGTAGCTCCCCCGCAGCCCGGACGACCGGGCGGTGGCGGACACGGTGGTCGCACCGCCGGCCCCGGGGGTGCGACCACCGGCAGATCGCGGTGGCCGCGCTTGCGCAGCCCCTCGTCGGCGGCGATCCGCTCCAGGCCCCCTCGTCCAGCCCGATCCGCGGCATCCCGTCGAGCGCGGGGGCGCGGCAGGCCGTGGGAGAGCTCGGCGTTCACGTTCTACGCGCCACCCGCCGCGCGATCACCGCAACCGCGCGGCTACGGTGCTGACCGACACACCACGGACCCTGAGACGAGGCGGAAGACCATGGCGGAGCCGATGGCGTTGGTGGCGGGCGTGGCGGGGCACAAGCCGCAGCTCGACCCAGACGCGTTCACCGCGCCGACCTCGGTGGTCCTGGGCAACGTGACGATGGCCGCCGGGTCCAGCGTCTGGTACCACACGGTGGTGCGCGGCGACGCCGAGGCGATCAGCATCGGCGCCGGCAGCAATGTCCAGGACAACTCCACCGTGCATGCCGACCCCGGCTTCCCCGCCGTCATCGGCGAGCGGGTCACCGTCGGCCACAACGCGGTCCTGCATGGCTGTGTGGTCGAGGACGACGTCCTGGTCGGCATGGGCGCGACCGTCCTCAACGGCGCCCACATCGGCTCGGGCTCACTGATCGCGGCGGGCGCCCTCGTACCGCAGGGCATGCGCGTGCCGTCGGGCTCGCTGGTGGCGGGGGTGCCGGCCAAGGTGCGGCGCGAACTCACCGCCGAGGAGCGGGAGTCGGTACGGCTCAACGCCGAGCACTACGTCCTGCTGGCGCGGGAGCACCGCGCCGCCTTCGCGCCGGAATAGGCCGCAGGACCGATTCAGTCGGCGACGGCCGCCGCCGGCTCGGGCTCGGCGTCCGCCGCGGCCAGGGCGGCCTTGGCCCGGCGGCGTACGACCAGGAACGAGGCCAGGCCGAACAGCAGCGCCACGCCGAGTCCGACGTAGGAGAAGCGCTTGAGCCAGGGCTCGGCGACCACACCGACGTAGTAGATGACGGCCGTCGTGCCGCCGGCCCAGGCGACCCCGCCCAGCACATTGGCGGTGAGGAACTTCCAGTACGGCATCTTCAGCACGCCCGCCAGCGGCCCGGCGAAGATCCGCAGCAGAGCGACGAAGCGGCCGAAGAACACCGCCCACATGCCCCAGCGCTCGAAGGACGCCTCGGCGGTGGCGATGTGGCCGGGCGAGAAGTGCTTGGGGAATCTGCGGCCCAGCCGGTCGAGGAGGGGTCTGCCGCCCCGCCGGCCGATGCCGTAGCCGATGGAGTCGCCGACGATCGCCCCGGCGGAGGCGCAGGCGCCGACGATCAAGGGGTTGACATGTCCCTGGGAGGACAGCAGGGCGGCGCTGATGAGGATGATCTCGCCGGGCAGCGGAATGCCCAGGCTCTCCACGCCGATCACCAGCGCCACCAGCAGGTAGATGCTGATCGGTGGGATGGTCCCTAGCCACTCCTGGACGTGCAAGGCCGCTTCCTCCCGAAGGCGCTGGGTCTCACCGCAGCGTAGCCGACGCACGCGGGGGTCTCGGCCGCCGTGGGCTCAGGAGTTGGGGCGCAGGGTCCAGATGATCGTCATCTCGCCGGTGACGGCGCCGTCCTCGCGCTGGATGGACACGTTGACGGGGAACTCGGGGCGTTCCCCTGCGTCGAGGTCGGCGATGACCTCGGCGACGGGACGGCCCAGGGTCGCGGTGGCGGTGACCGGGCCCATGGCGAGCTTCTTGTACCCGATCTCGGCCTTCACGGCGAGCGGTACGGCACGCGAGAGCTGGTCGCCGAAGGCGCCGAGCACGATGGCGCCGCTGGCCGATTCCGCCAGCGTGAACATGGCACCGGCGTGCGGGCCGCCGACGTGGTTGTGGAAGTCGGGCTGGTCGGGCAGCCGGACCACGGCGTGCTCGGCCGTGGTCTCAACGAACTCCAGGTTGAGGGTGCGGGCCATGGGCACGGTGGCCGCCATCAGCTCGCCTATCGAGGGCAGTGTCTCGGACATGACCGGATGTTACCAGCAAGTAATGAGGATTGGCCTCTCCTGAGGACGGCCGTAAAAATGGCTTTGCGGCGGGACCTCACGCCCGCGATAGTCCTCCGGGTGATCTCCCCCTCCGCGCCCGCTCGCCCGATACGCCTGCCGGCCTGGGCGGGGCGGAACTTCCGGCTGCTGACCGCGTCGGCCGTCGTGACGAACCTCGGCAGCTCCGGCTCCGTGATCGCCGCCGCGTTCGCCGTTCTGCAGGCGGGCGGCAGCGGGACGGACATCGGGCTCGTCGCGGCGGCCCGCACCCTGCCGCTCGTGGTCTTCATGCTGATCGGCGGCGCCCTCGCCGACCGGCTGCCGCGCCATCACGTCATGGTCGGCGCCAACCTCCTCAACGCCGCCTCGCAGGCGGTCTTCGCGGTGCTCGTCCTGTCCGGGTCCGCCCACATCTGGCAGATGGCCGCGCTGTCCGCCGTCGGCGGCACCGCCCTGGCCTTCTTCGGACCGGCCGCCCAGGGCATGGTCCTGGCGACCGTGGACCGTGCGCACGCCGGCCGGGCCTTCGCCGTCTTCCGGATGGCGTCCAACGGCGCCAACATCGGTGGCGCCGCGCTGGGCGGAGCCCTCACCGCCGCCTTCGGTCCTGGCTGGGTGCTGGCCATCGACGCCTGCTCCTTCCTGCTGGGCGCACTGCTGCGCACCTTCCTTCGGGTCGAGGAGGTCGTCCGCTCCAAGCGCGGCAGCATGGTGCGCGACCTGCGCGACGGCTGGCGGGAGTTCGTGTCGCGGCGCTGGCTGTGGGCGATCGTGGTGCAGTTCTCGGTGGTCAACGCGGCGACCGTCGCGACCGACGCGGTCTTCGGTCCGCTGGTGGCCAACGACCGCCTGGGCGGGGCCGGGCCGTGGGGCGTCGCGCTGGCCGCCTTCGGAGTCGGCAACATCCTGGGCGGTCTTCTGCTGCTGCGCCGGCGGCCGCGCCGCATCCTGCTCGCCGGCACGCTCTGCATCTTCCCCTGGGCCCTGCCGCAGATCGCCCTCGCGGCGGCGGCCCCGGCCCCGCTGCTGATCGCGGCGATGCTGGTCAGCGGCGTGACGATCGAGGTCTTCGGGGTGACCTGGATGCTGGCCCTCCAGCAGGAGATCCCCGAGGAGAAGCTCTCCCGGGTCTCCGCCTACGACGGCCTCGGCTCCTTCGCCCTCATCCCGGTCGGCACCGCGCTGGCCGGACCCGCCGCCGACGCCTTCGGCCTCTACGGCGCCCTGTGGGGCTGCGCGGCGCTGACGGTGCTCCTGACGGCGGCCGTCCTGCTCGCCCCCGAGGTACGCAGGCTCACGCGCAACGACGGCCCACCCGCCGCCGCTTCCCCCGGCACGACCGCTCAGCCCACGCTGAAGGCACCGCCCGGCGGCTCGGGCGAGGGCACCGCACCGCTGTCGTAGACCGGGCGCGCCCCGGCGGCGAAACGTTCCAGCGCACTGCCGTGCATCACCCTCGCCGGGAAGGCGTCGGCCGCCACCCGCCGGGCCAGGAAGTCCAGCGGCAGCTCCCGGCGGGCCGCGACGATCACCGTGTTCCCGAACCGGCGCCCGCGCAGCACCCCCGGCTCCGCGATCACGCACACCTCCCCGAAGGCGCCGCGTACGGTGGCGATCTGCGAGCGCAGGAAGCCGAACGGCGCCGCGTCGGCCAGATTCGCCAGATACAGCCCGTCCGGGCGCACCACACGTCCCGCCTCGGCCAGGAATTCGGCCGTCGTCAGATGCGCGGGCACCCGCGCCCCGCCGAAGACGTCGGCCACCAGCACATCCGCGCTGTCGTCCGGTGCGCCCTCCAGCCACGCCCGGGCGTCCCGCGTGTGCAGGGCGATGTCCCGCGCCGCGCCGTCCAGCGGTACGTGCTCCGCCACCAGCGCCGCCAGCCCCCGGTCCGCCTCCACCACCTGCTGCCGCGACCCGCGCCTGGTCGCCGCCAGATAGCGCGGCAGCGTCAGCGCCCCGCCGCCCAGGTGCACCACGTCCAGCGGCAGCCCGGCGGGCGCGGCGGCGTCGAGGGCGTGCGCCAGCCTGCGTACGTACTCGAACTCCAGGTACGCCGGCTCGTCGAGGTCCACGTACGACTGCGGCGCGCCGTCGACCGTCAGCAGCCAGGCGCGCGGCCGGTCGACGTCGGGCATCAGCTTCGCCGTGCCGAAGTCCACGGCGCGGGTCACCGGTATCGGCTCTGGATCCGGCTCGCCCGGGGGTCGCACGTCCACCGGCCCATTGTCGCGTACCGGCCCCGCCCCTGGAGGCGGGACCGGCACAACTCCGGCTAACCGATCAACTCGGTCACCGTGCCCGCACCGACCGTGCGGCCGCCCTCGCGGATGGCGAAGCCGAGACCCGCTTCGAGCGGCACCGGCCGGCCGAGCTCGACCGTCATCTCGACGGTCTCCCCGGGCAGCGCGATCCCGGCCTCGCCGAGGTCCACGTCGCCCACCACGTCGGCGGTACGGATGTAGAACTGCGGCCGGTAGCCACTGGCGACCGGCGTGCGCCGCCCGCCCTCCGCCGTCGGCAGGACGTACACCCGCGCCCGGAAGCGCCGGCTCGGCGTCACGCTGCCCGGGGCGGCGACGACATGCCCCCGGGTGACCGCGTCGCGCTGCACACCGCGCAGCAGCAGCGCCACGTTGTCCCCGGCCTGGGCCTCGGCCATCGGCTTGCCGAAGGTCTCGACGCCGGTGACCACGGTCTCCGTGTCGGCCCCCAGCACCTCGACCCGGTCACCGACCCGCACCGTGCCGCGCTCGACGGCGCCGGTGACGACCGTGCCGCGCCCGCTGATGGTGAACACGTTCTCCACCGACAGCAGGAACGGCGCGTCCGTGTAGCGCACCGGCACCGGCACGTACGCGTCCACCGCGTCCAGCAGCTCCCCGATCGCCCCCGTCCACTCCGGGTCGCCCTCGAGCGCCCGCAGCCCGGACACCCGTACCACCGGCACCCGGTCCCCCGGATACCCCTGGGCGGACAGCAGTTCCCGCACCTCCAGCTCGACCAGGTCGGCCAGCTCCGGGTCACCGGCGTCGGCCTTGTTGAGCGCCACGACGATGTGCTCGACGCCCACCTGGCGGGCGAGCAGCACATGCTCGGCCGTCTGCGGCATGATCCCGTCCAGCGCCGACACGACGAGGATCGCCCCGTCGAGCTGCGCCGCGCCGGTGATCATGTTCTTGACGTAGTCCGCGTGACCCGGCATGTCGACATGCGCGTAGTGCCGCGTCTGCGTCTCGTACTCCACGTGCGCGATGGTGATCGTGATCCCGCGCGCCGCCTCCTCCGGAGCCTTGTCGATCCGGTCGAACGGCACGAAGGTGCCGCTGCCCCGCTCCGCCAGCACCTTGGTGATCGCGGCGGTCAGCGTCGTCTTGCCGTGGTCGACGTGGCCCATCGTGCCGATGTTCAGGTGCGGCTTGGTGCGCACGTACGCCTGCTTGGACATGCCTGCTTTCCATCTCTACGAGATTCCGTACGGGACCCCTGGGCCGGACCGACCCTCCCCCTGCGGGGTCCGCCGGAATCACCGGGGAGGGTCAGCGTCGGGCGCCGTCGAGGAAAGCGGCCGGGGCAGCCTTCAGCGCGTCCGCGACTGCGGACGAATCTGCGAGGAAGGCGTACCGGAACATGCCACGATGATCGGCTACGAACCCCGCCCGCGTCGAACGGTTTTCGGCGCGCTCGACGCGCTGGGCGCGTGCTTCAGCGCCTCGCGCACCGACAGCGGCGACAGCCGGTCCCGCGCCGAGTCGACGAAGCCGTACACCGCGTCCGGGTCGGTGTACGCGTACTCGCGCAGCGCCCAGCCGATCGCCTTGCGGATGAAGAAGTCGGGGTGAGCGGCCTGGCGCAGGCAGTAGCCGAAGAGCCGCTCCGTGTCGGTGGCCTGCTTGTACCGCAGTTGGTGCAGGAGGGCCGTGCGGGCGACCCACAGGTCGTCGTCGGTGATCCAGTCGTCCATGACGGCGACGAGCCCGTCGTCGGCGGCGACGAGCGGGCCCACGACGTGGGCGGCCAGCGGATCGACCGTGTCCCACCAGGAGTTGGTGGTGACGAGGTGCCGGACGGTCGGCAGGAGGCCCGAGGAGCACCGGCTGACGTGCCTGCGCAGGTAGTCGACGGCGAAGTACGTGTACTCGCGCTCGGGCAGCGCCCAGCAGCGCAGCGCGACCGCCCTGCAGTCCGCCTCGCCCGGCGCGGGCACACCCGTCAGCACCTCGCGGGAGAGCTTGCGCCGCCCGGGCGTCGGGATACCGAGGAAGGGAAAGGCGCCGCGCATGTACGCGGCCGCCGACGCGGCGCGGCCCGGATCCGACGCGCCGCCGTACGCCGAGGTCAGGCGGGGCAGCAGGGCGTCGGCGAGCGCGCTTGCGGGCGGTTTCGGGGCCACGCTCACACCGTACTGAAGTCCCGCGCGGGCCGTGCGGCATGGCCGAGCCGCTCCTGAGGGAGGGTTTCCTCGACTACGCTCCTGGGGATGCTCGACAGTCCTCCTGCCCCCGCGGGCCTGACCCTGCGCACGACGCGTGCGCTGCTGTCGCCGTGGGCGCGGCTCGCCCTGCTGGTCGCGCTGCTCGCCGCCGCGGCGGCCTCCGTGCTGGTCTGGGAGCCTCAGCGGCTGCTGGCGCACGGCTGGCCGGCGGAGTTGACGGGCGCGGCGGCGGTGCTGCTGTTCGGGGTGGCGTACGGGTTGTGCGCGGTGGCCTTCGTGCCGAGGCCGCTGCTGAACCTCGCGGCCGGTGCCCTGTTCGGCGCCCAGGCGGGCCTGGTGGCCGCGCTCGGGGGGACCGTGCTGGGGGCGGGGCTGTCCTTCGTGCTGGGCCGGGTGCTGGGGCGGGACGCGCTGCGTCCGCTGCTGCGCGGGCGGCTGCTGCTCTCGCTGGACCGGCAGCTGAGCCGGCACGGCTTCCGGAGCATGCTGGCGGTGCGGCTGTTCCCCGGCGTCCCCTTCGCGGCCGCCAACTACGCTGCCGCCGTCTCCGAGATGCGCCTCGCGCCGTTCCTGACGGCCACCGCCCTCGGCAGCGTCCCCAACACCGCCGCGTACGTCGTCGCCGGCAGCCGCGCCTCCACCCCGACCTCGCCGGCCTTCCTGCTGGCCATGGGCTTCATCGCGGTGACCGGGCTCGCGGCCGTGGTCGTCGCCTGGCGGCGGCGGTCGCGACCGCGAGCCGCCGCCGGTCAGTGACCGATCGCCTGCCAGAGGGTGACGGCGACCGCGCAGAAGCCGGTGAGGGCGGCGACGCCCTGGAGTGGCCATCGGCCGCGTTCGAGGGCCGTCACACGCGATTCGAGCTCGTCGAGGCCCTTCTCCGTCTGTTCCCCACGCTGCACCAGCAGGGCGAGTCGGCCGTCCATCCGGGTGAAGCCGACATCAAGACTGTGGCGCAGCTCGGTTAATTCCGCGGTGATGGTTGCGTGATCGGGCTCCGTCATTGCCCGGGCACCCCCTTTCTTCAGTTGGGCGCCGCACGCCCGCCGCGGGGGAGGCGCGACGGGCGGCGGCCGACAGGGCGGGGAGGTTCTCGGGTCCCGGCCCGCCCGACCACTCAGCGGCACGCACAGTGAACCGCGTCCGGATGGGCGCGGGAAGCGTGTGCGGCGCGTGGAGTTGGGTGGGCGATTCACAACCCGTGCGAAAGCCGGAGTACTACGATGCCCGCACCCGGTCAGACCTGGGGGGTGTCCGTGGAACCCAATATTCTCCTCGACGCGCTGCTGTCGGAATCCGGACTGTCGCACGCCGGCCTCGCCGCCCGCGTCAACGCGGCGGGCCGAGCCGAAGGGTTGACGCTCAGTTACGACCGTACGGCCGTCACCCGCTGGATCGGGGGCCAGCGGCCGCGCGGACGGGTCCCCGATCTGCTCTGCGAGGTGCTGGGCCAGGAGGTGCGGCGGCCGCTGGCCCTGGGCGACATCGGGATGCGCTCGCCGGGCAGCGTCCATGTCCCGCCCGGAATCCCGCTGTCCGGCTTCGTGGACGCGGCCACGGCCCTCTGGCGCTCCGACGAGAAGCGCCGCCCCGGCGTGCGCAACGCCACGCCGCTGACCGGCACCGACGCCGTCATGCCCGTATGGGAGTGGGAGAACCCGCCCGAGGACACCGATGTGTCCCGCGGCGGCCGCGACCAGGTGGGCATGGCGGACGTGGCCATGCTGCGGGCCGCCCGCGCGCACTTCGAGGGCCTCTACCGCAGCGCCGGCGGCGTGGCCACCAGGGACCGGGTCACCGGCTTCCTCACCGGCGAGGCCGCTCCGATGCTGCGCGGCAGCTACAGCGACGCGGTGGGCCGCCACCTGTGCCGGGCGGTCGGCGGGCTCGTCGGCATCGCGGGCATCTGCGCGTACGACGCGGACGCGTACGGCCTGGCTCAGCGCTACTTCCACCAGGCATTACGGCTGGCGAAGGCCTCGGGCGACCGCCGCCTGGGC
Source organism: Streptomyces sp. NPDC059373 (assembly GCF_042751495.1). Taxonomy (NCBI): domain Bacteria; kingdom Bacillati; phylum Actinomycetota; class Actinomycetes; order Kitasatosporales; family Streptomycetaceae; genus Streptomyces; species Streptomyces sp. NPDC059373. The sequence continues at coordinate 59,207 of NZ_JBHYXC010000040.1, forward strand.
GCCTGCGTGGTCGGGATGCTGGTCTACCAGTCGCTGTGGCTGCGCGACTTCCGGCAGGCCGTCGCCTTCGCGGCGGCCGCGCTGCGCACCGCCGGCGCGCACATCACCCCCGCGCTCACGGCCGACCTGTACGCGATGCAGGCGAAGGCGTACGGCCACCTCGGCGATCCGTCCGGGGTGGCCCGCTGCGCCCGGCTGGCGGTGACTGCGGAGGGGCGTATACGCGCCGAGGAAGAGCCGTCTGAGACCGGCTACGTCCAACCGGGCCTGGTCGACGTGCAGTTGGCGGAGGCATATCTCAGCCTGGGCGCACTGGCCCCCGCCCACGAGCACGCCCGCCGCGCCGCCGGACTGCCCTCGCACCCGCGCGGGCGCGTGCACCGGCTCGCGGTGCTGGCCCATGTGGAGCTGCGCCGGGGGCGGCCCGACCACGCCTCGGAGCTCGTGGCGGCGATGGTGGAGCAGGGCCGGGGCATGGAGTCGCAACGGCTGCGTGACCGGTTCCGGTCCGTACGACACCATCTGGCCGCATATGACGGAGCAATATCCGTCCAGGCCGTCGAGCTTCTTGACGAGGCTCTGCGCGTCCCGTTGTGACCTCCGCCGTGCTGCGATGTTGGCAGCGACACGGCGGAAGGCGGCGGCATCATGCGTTGGAAGAATCTCGGGGAGCACACCGTGTACGAGAACCGATGGTTCCGGGTGAACCTCGCCGATGTCGAACTGCCCGACGGAAGCCATCTCGACCACTACCTGATCCGGCTGCGGCCGGTCGCCGTCGCGACCGCCGTGAACCGCGACAACGAGGTCTTACTCCTGTGGCGGCACCGCTTCATCACCGACAGCTGGGGCTGGGAACTCCCGGCCGGCGTCGTCGAGGACGACGAGTCCGTCGAAGCCGCCGCCGCCCGCGAAATGCTGGAGGAGACCGGCTGGCGCCCCGGCCCCCTGCGCCACCTCCTCACCCTCGAGCCCTCCAACGGCCTCACCGACGCCACCCACCACGTCTACTGGGCCGAAGAGGCCGCCTACGTCGGCCACCCCGAGGACGACTTCGAGTCCGACCGCCGCGAATGGGTCTCCCTCAAAGCCGTGCCCGACCTCGTCGCCCGAGGTGACGTCCCCGCCGCCAACATGGCCGCCGCACTGCTGATGCTGCACAACATCCGGCTGGGCTGACCACCCCGGGCAGTTGACGGTTGGTCAGTTTCGGCCGTCCTGCCAGTCCGCGTACGGGATCCGCGCGATCTCCAGGACCTCCCCCATCGTCCCCCACTCGTCCTTGCCCAGCCGCGACAGCGGCCGCAGTTTGTGCACCTCCGGATGCCCGTCCGCCAACACCGCCTCGGACACCGCGGCATGCACCACCCGCCCGAACACCACCGTCGAGTCCCCCAGCAACACCGTGCTGTGCAGCTCGCACTCCAACGCCACCGGCGACGCCGCCACCCGCGGCGGCTTCACCACCCTGCTCGGCTCCCGGGCGATCCCCACCTCGTCGAACTCGCTCACCCCGTGCGGGAAGTCCGTCGCCGTGGCATTGACCTGCTCGAAGAGATGCTCCGGCGCCAGGTTGACCACGAACTGCCGGGTGGCCTCGATATTGCGCAGCGAATCCTTCCGCCCCACCGAGGTGAACTGCACCACCGGCGGACTGACACACGCCACCGTGAAGAAGGAGTGCGGGGCCAGGTTCGCCGTGCCGCCGTCGCTCAACGTGGACACCCACGCGATAGGACGCGGCACGACCACCGACGTCAGCAGCTTGTAGAAGGGGTTCCGCCCGACGACCTGCGGGTCGTAGTCGATACGCATGGTCACCAGTATCCAGGTCCCCCACCGCGCCGCCGGCTAGCCGAGCGCGCGGTCGAGATTGAAGGCCGCGCTGATCAGGGCCAGGTGGGTGAAGGCCTGTGGGAAGTTCCCGCGCTGCTCCCCGGTGTGGCCGATTTCCTCGGCGTACAGGCCCAGGTGGTTGGCATACGTGAGCATCTTCTCGAACGCGAGTCGGGCCTCGTCCAGGCGGCCGGCGCGGGTCAGTGCCTCTACGTACCAGAACGAGCAGATCGAGAACGTGCCCTCCTCGCCGCGCAACCCGTCCGGGCTGGCCTGCGGGTCATAGCGGTAGACCAGCGAGTCGGACACCAGGTCATCGCCGAGCGCATCCAGCGTGGCGAGCCACTTCGGGTCGGTGGGCGAGATGAACTTCGCCAGCGGCATCATCAGCAAGGACGCGTCGAGGACCTGACTGTCCTCGTGCTGGACGAACGCGTGCCGCTCGGCGGACCAGCCATGGCGCATGATCCGACGGTAGATCGCGTCCCGGGCCTGCCCCCAGCGCACCACGTCGGCGGGCAGTCCGCGATGCTGAGCCAGCCGCATGGCCCGTTCGATGGCCACCCAGCACATCAGTCGCGAGTAGAGGAAGTTCTTGCGCCCGCCGCGGGTCTCCCAGACCCCACAGTCGGGCTGGTCCCAGTGGTCGCACACCCAGTCCACCAGCTCGCTGACCTTGTCCCAGTGTGCGCTGGAGATGGGCTGCCCCCACTTGTCGTAGAGGTAGAGGGAGTCGACGAGGGCCCCGTAGATGTCCAGCTGCAGCTGGTTGACGGCGTTGTTGCCGACGCGTACAGGGGCCGAGCCACGGTAGCCCTCGAGATGGGGCAGCTCGTGTTCGGGCAGCTCACAGCGGCCGTCGATGCCGTACATGATCTGCAGCGGGCCGGTGGGGCGGCGCGCCTTGGTTGCCTCGAGGTGGACATGCTCGGAAAGGAAGCCCATGAAGGCTTCGGCCTCATCGGTGAACCCGAGCCTGAGCAGCGCATACACACAGAACGCGGCGTCACGGATCCACACGTAGCGATAGTCCCAGTTGCGCTCGCCGCCGATCTGCTCGGGCAGGCTGGTGGTCGGCGCGGCGATGATGGCACCGGTCGGGGCGTAGGTGAGCAGCTTCAGGGTGAGGGCGGACCGGTGCACCGTCTCCCGCCACCGACCGCGATAGCGCGACCGGGACAGCCATCGCCGCCAGAAGCTCACGGTGGCCTTGAACTGCTGCTCCGCCTCGGACAGCGGGCAGAAACGGGGTGCCACGTCGCCGCCGACCCGGTCCAGGGCGAAGACGGCGGACTCGCCCTCGTGCAGCTTGAACAGCGACCACACATCCGGGCCGGCAACCTCGACCGGCACGCTCGCCGTCAGCGCGAGAGAGAGTGAGGGCGTCTCGAAGACCGCCTGGCGCTGCTCCGCGTGCACCGTATGCGGCTGCGCCCCGTACTCGAAGCGGGGGGCCACCCGGGCGCGGAACGGCAGCGATCCGCGAACGCACACCACGCGCCGGATCAGCCGGTGCCGGTCGGCCTCGCGCGAGTCGTCGACGATCGGCATGAAGTCCTGGATCTCACCGACGCCGTCGTCCGCGAAAAAGCGGGTGATCAGCACATTGGTGTCGGGGAAGTAGAACTGCTTGGTGCGGGTCGGGACATCCGGGGCGAGCTCGAAGGACCCGCCCCGGTCGGCGTCCAGGATCGAGGCGAAGACGCTGGGTGCGTCGAAGCGCGGGCAGCAGTACCAGTCGATGGTGCCGTTGGTGCCCACCAGCGCCGCGCTGCGCAGATCGCCGATCAGGCCGTGCTCGGCGACCGGCAGATAGCGGGGCATGTCGGCTCCGCGAGGCCCGCCGAGAGCGCCGAACGCCCCAGCGGTCACATTGGTCTCAATGGTCACACCGGACCTCCCTGTGCCGCCACCCCCACTCCTCAGGCTAACCAGTCCTCGAAGTGCGGGCCTCCGGGAGAGCCCGTCGGATACGTGTCCGATGAGGTGGTCCTGCTGATGCCGACGGCTTCGGCAAGCTCAACCCGAGCCTCGGCTGAGGAAGGCGGTGCGTGTCATGAGGCTTGCCAGAGCCGAGCGGGACGGCACACCGGCCTTGCGGTAGATCGCCGGCAGGTGGCTCTCGACCGTGCGGCGGCTGAGGTAGCGCTTCGTCGCGATGGCCTGATTGCTCAGCCCCTCGGCGCCGAGTTCGGCGATCTCCGTTCCCCGTACGGTCAGCTGGGCGAGCTCCTCGGGAACCGGGAGGGCGCCCTCGACCTGGGGACGTATCAGCTCGGCCAGGTCGGACAGCAGGCGCGCGCCACCGGTGACGGCGAGACGGTGGGCCCGGTGCCACATGGCGCCCGCGCGTGGGCCCTGCCCGGCTGCTTTCGCCAGGGGGGCCGCGCGCAACAGGGAGTACCCCTCCCAGACCGTCGCGCCGGATCGTCCGTACTCCTGGCCCGGCTTACCCTGGCGACACGCCTTACCGGAGCGCGTCGTCGAGGCCTGCTTGATCTTGTGCCTGCAACGTATTTCGCTGTCCTCAATATTGTCAACAATCTTGTTCAATTCATTGTGACCACACAGGTTTCACAGGAATACGCGCTGCCGAGGACGGGTCCCGCTCAGACCGATGCCATCGGGATCCAGAGGGTGAACGTGGCTCCCTTGCCCGGTCCCGGGGATGACGCGGTGACGTCTCCGCCGTGGGCGCGGGCGATGCCCCGGGCGATGGTGAGGCCGATGCCGCTGCCCCCGGCCGGGGCGGGGCGCCCGGGATGCTCGAGGCGCTCGAATCGGCTGAAGATCCGGTTCAGGTCGTTTTCGGCGAGGCCGACGCCGTCGTCCGTGACGCGGACGACGATGCGGGATGACGGATCGGGTTCGCTGTGGACGGAGATGGACACGTGTCCGTCCTGATCACACGCGATCAGTGCGTTGCCGAGCAGGTTCACCAGGACCTGGGTGACCCGGTCGGGGTCGCAGACGGTGATGACCGGTGTGTCCGCCGCGATGGTGAGGTCCACCCGCTGGTCGTCGTACTGGGGGCGCAGCCACTCCGCGGTGGCCCGGGCGAGCTCGGCGATGTCCGCGGGTTTGCGGTGGAGGGCGAAGGCTCCCTCCTCGACCCGGGACAGGCTGGAGAGGTCGGCGGCCAGACGGCGCAGCCGGTCCAGATCGTCGGCGAGGGAGGCGAACATCGCGTCGTCCGGCGTGAAGATGCCGTCGGCCATGCCCTCGATCTGGCCGCGCAGGATGGTGATGGGGGTCTTCATCTCGTGGGCGATCTCGGAGACCAGCCGGGCGCGCCGGCGCTCGGTGTCGGCGAGTGTCGCCGCCAGGGTGTTCACGTCTGCGACCAGCGCGGCGAGGCCCGGCTCGCTGGGCAGGTCGAGGACGTCGTCGTAACGTCCTTCGGCCAGCCGGTGAGTGGCCGTACGTACGGTGTCCAGCGGGCGCAGCAGGAACCGGGACAGGGCGACGGCGGCGAGGACGGCCGCGGCCGCCCCGATCCAGAAGCCGATCACGTCGGGGTCGACGCGGCGGTGCCCGGGGCCGTTGATCAGTTCTCTGGTCACCGACATCGACCCCCAGGCCACGAGCAGGACCATGACATGGGAGATCACCAGTCGGTTGCGCAGCGACAGGCGGGCGCGGAACCGGCGCAGCCGGGCACGTCGGCTGCCGTGGGCAGCAGGGCCGAAGGGCCGCATGGGAGTGTCCGTCCTTCCGCTACGGCAGGTGCGCCGGGTCCGGGTCGGGTATGCCCGGGGCGGGAAGGCCGGCGAACCGGTAGCCGACGGTCCGGACGGTGCCCACGAAGCGTGGCGCACTGGCGTCGTCGCGCAGCGCGCGCCGCAGCGTACGGATGTGCACGTCCACGACGCGTTCGTCGCCGAAGAAGTCCTCGCCCCACACCTGGGTCAGCAGACCGCGCCGGGTGAACACCCGTCCAGGGGCGCGGGCCATGGCGATCAGCAGGTCGAAGTCGAGGGCGGACAGCTCCGCCGGGCTTCCGTCGACCAGTACCGTCCGGGTGCCCGGATCGATGGTCAGGCCGTCGAAGCGCAGCGTGCCGTCGTCCTCACCGGCTCCCGGTGTGCTGTCGGTGCGCCGCAGGATGGCCCGTACGCGCAGCGCCAGCTCGCGCGGGCTGAAGGGCTTGGTGACGTAGTCGTCGCTGCCGGTGGTGAAGCCGATGAGCCGGTCCACCTCCTCGTCCCTGGCAGTGAGCATGATCACGGGGACCTGGCTGGACTGCCGGATCCGGCGCAGTACCTGGAAGCCGTCCAGCCCGGGCAGCATCACGTCCAGCACCACGAGGTCGGGGCGGTCGCGGGTGACTGCCTGCAGGCCGGAGGGTCCGTCGGGGGCCTCGAGGACCTGGAAGCCGTCCGCCTCGAGGTAGCCGCGCACGGTCATGCGGATCTTGGGCTCGTCGTCAACGACCAGAACGCGCTGCGTACTCATCGTGCTCGCCTTCGGTCGGAGTCGTGGCGCGTGGCCTGGCCGCCGCGGCCACCGGGCGGCCGGCAGCCTGGAGGTACAGGTTCTCGAATGCGGACAGCGTACGGCGGATGTCGTGCTCGGCGACGATCTGCCGGCTGGCCTGTCCCATCCGGCGGCGGGCCGCGGGGTCGTCGAGGAGGGTGGTGAGGAGCGAGGCGAGGGCGTGCACGTCGCCCGGCGGGAAGAGGTAGCCGTTGCGGCCCGGGTGGACCAGGTGTGGCAGTGCCATCGCGTCGGCCGCGACGACGGGTTTGCCGGCCGCCATGGCCTCCATGGTGGCCAGGCTCTGCAGTTCGGCGGTGCCGGGCATGCAGAAGACGTCGCAGCGGGCGTAGGCGTCCAGCAGCTCCTGGTCGCCGGCCAGGCCGTGGAAGGTGACCCGGTCCTGGATGCCGAGGTCGTGTGCCAGCCCCTCCAGGGCGCGACGGCAGGAGCCGTCACCGACGATCTCGCCTCGGACGCGTCGTCCCGCCTCGGACAGAAGCGCCAGGGCGTGCAGGAGTTCGTGGACGTTCTTCTCCTTGTCGAGCCGGCCCACGAACAGCACCCGCACGTCCGTGCCGCCGCCATCCGCGGCGGGCTGGGAGAAGCGGTCCAGGTCCAGGCCGCACGACACCGGGCGGGCGGGGACGTCCAGGCCGTTGTCGTGCAGCAGCCGCACCGCGCGCGGGGTGGGCGCGGTGACGGCGTGGGCACGGCGGAAGACGCGGACGAGGTCGCGCCAGGCGAGCCGGCAGGCCGCGTCGGCGAGCCCGGCGGGAAGCCGCGTGTAGCCCAGGAGGTTCTCCGGCATGAAGTGGTTGGTGGCCACCACCGGTATCCCGCGCCGGTGCGCGGCGGCCGCCAGCGTCCGGCAGACGGAGAAGTGGGACTGGATGTGGACCACGTCGGGGGAGATCCGCTCCAGCAGCCGGGCCGCGGGCCGTGCGGTCTGCCAGGGCAGGCTGACGCGGAAGGTGGGGTGGAACGGGGTGCGGTGGGAGGCGAGCCGGTGCACGGTGATCCCCCGCTCCACGGTGGTACCGGGACCGGCCTCCGTCGCGGGGCAGATGACGTGGACCTCGAGTCCCCGGCCCAGGAGTCCCTCCGCGAGCCGCTGGGCGAAGTTCGCCGCTCCGTTGACGTCCGGCGGGTAGGTGTCGGCGCCGATGACGACGCGCTGCGGTCGGGGACCGGGGTCTTGCATGGCGTACTCCTGCGGTGGTGAGGGGCTGTCGGGGCGCAGGCCCGGGGTGAGGTGGGGAAAGGGGGTGGAACGGGTGATGTGGAGCACGCCGGAGAAGGCGAGTCCCCAGCAGGCCAGCCCAGCGACGGCGGTGACCGGGGAGAGCCCGGGAGCCTCGCCCAGCAGACCGATCCCGATCAGGACGGCGGTGAACGGGTCGGCCAGGGTCAGGCAGGCGACCGTGACCTCCGGCGGTCCTGCGGCCTGGGCGCTCTGTACGAGCAGGAAACCGGCGAGCACCGTGAGCGCCAGAGCGGCGAGCGTGCCGAACAGCACGAGGCTGACGCCGGACGACGTGAACTCCTCCCCCGCCGCCCGCACCAGTACCGACATGCAGCCGTAAGCGCTTCCCGCGCCGATGGCCAGGGCCAGACACCGTCCCGGGCCAGGCAGCGCATGGGCGATCACGACGCAGCAGACCAGGGCCGACAGGACCAGCAGCCCGGCCCACAGCTGGGCCGACGCCGTGACGGAGGTGGCCACGGTGGCGTGCGCGGCGAGCGTCGCGAACCCTCCCGCCCCGACGACCACCGCGACGAGGGCGAGCCCGGTGCCCGGGCCGAGCGGGGCGCGGCGGGCCCACAGCCCCCACAGCACGCTCATCACGACGGCACTCACGCCCAGTGGCTGTACGACCGTCACGGGCGCCAGCTGCAGGGCGACGAAGTGCAACCCCCCGCCCGAGACCTGCAGCACCAGCCCCGCCAGCCAGCGCGGTCGCCGGGCGAGTTCCGTCAGTGTGGCCGGCTTCCCCGGCACCGGGCCGGCGGACGCCGTGTGCGTGGCCTGGCTCTGGAGCCGCGCGCCCACGGTGTAACAGAACGCGTCGAACAAGGCCAGGGCGATCGCGAGTACCGTCATCAACGGCTCCGGCCACCGCGCAGCGCATCGGCCATCGCGAACAGCAACGCGACCTCGAGCCCGAGCGTCATCCGCTCGGCCAGCCCCAGCAGCCCGGCGGCCCGCACGGCCGCGGGAGACACCGGCCGCGTCACGCTCACATGCGTTCCGAGGAAGAGCAGCGCGGCCGCCGAACTCGCCCAGGACAGACGGCGTATCCGTCGCGCCCGCGCGCTCACCGGAAGGTGGCCGCGCAGCCGGCCGGCCAGCAGCAGACCGGCGGCAGGAAGCGCGGCCACCGAAGCCCCGGCCGCATGGCGGTGCACCAGTCCGCTCACGGACGGGACGCCGCCCGCCGGATCGGTGGGAAAGAGCGCACAGAGCGACAGCCCGGCGCACCCCACCCCCAACGCGGTGGGAGCGATCGCCCCGACGGGCAGCCGACTGCGCAGCAGACCGGCGAGCACCCCGGCCGATCCTGCCGCGGCGGATCCGACACATGCCGTGAACAGCACCGCGGCACCGTCGTGCAGTGCGTAGTCGCTGAGCGTCTGGGCGACCGGATCCACCTGCTCGGCCCACCCCAGGTGCAGCATCGCGGCCAGCGCGACCGAACCGGCGAGGGCGGTCCGAGCCGCCGACGTGAGCTGCTTCGTATCACGGTGACCGGCAGCCGTCGGCGGGGAGAGAAAAGGGTGCATGCCTGCCAGACAACGGGTACCTGATAAGGCGCCTACCACTCGCCGTGTGAAGCTTCCATGAAGCGGATCCCGCGAGCGGGCACTCGGGGACGACGTCGTGGGGGGCCGGGGGGGGGGGGGGGGGCGCCGCCCCGGGGGCGCGCCCGGGTGGGGGAGACAACAAACAAAAACGCAGGGCCCGAGGTGAGAACCCCCCCCCCACGGCCCCCCAGAGGACC
>NZ_JBHYXC010000041.1:0-64283 GCF_042751495.1 Streptomyces sp. NPDC059373
GCGCTGCGCCGACGCCCTGCGCGTCCTCGGCCGGGCCGGCGAGGGCGCGGCGGCCGAGGACTTCGGTTTCCTCGGTCTGCTCCTTGCCGACGCGCGGGACGTCGACGGTTTCGTACGGAGCACGCTCGGGCCCGTCGCCGACTACGACGAACGGCGCGGGACCGGGCTGCTGCACACGCTGGACGCGTACTTCGAGAGCGGCATGAGCCCGGCCCGTACGAAGGACGAGCTGCACGTCCACGTCAACACCGTCGCGCAACGCCTCGACCGCGTCACCCGCCTGCTGGGCCCTGACTGGCAGACGCCCGGCCGCGCCCTGGAGCTCCAGCTCGCGCTGCGCCTGCGTCGGCTGTCGTCGTCACCTCGGCCAGATCGCGGCCCCGGGTCTCCTTCGCCAGGGACACCGCGACCAGCGTGATGACCACCGCCCCGAGGACGTAGAGCGAGACCGGCACCGAGCTGCCGTAGCCGGCCAGCAGCGCCGTCGCGATCAGCGGGGCCGGGGCGCCGGCGGCCACCGACGCGAACTGCGCGCCGATCGAGGCACCGGAGTAACGCATCCGGGTCGCGAACATCTCGGAGAAGAAGGCCGCCTGGGGCGCGTACATGGCTCCGTGGAAGACCAGGCCGACCGTCACGGCCAGCACCAGCGCCCCGAAGCTCTTGGTGTCGATGATCGCGAAGAACGGGAAGGCCCACAGCCCGACGCCCGCCGCGCCGATCAGATAGACCGGCTTGCGGCCGATACGGTCCGAGAGCGCGCCCCAGGCGGGGATCACCGCGAAGTGCACGGCCGAGGCGATCAGCACCGCGTTCAGCGCGGTCTGCTTGCCCAGGGCGGCGTGCTCGGTCGCGTACACGAGCACGAAGGCGGTGATGACGTAGTAGCTGATGTTCTCGGCCATCCGGGCGCCCATGGCGACCAGCACGTCCCGCCAGTGGTCGCGCAGCACGGCCAGCAGCGGCAGCCGTTCGACCGTGTCCGTCGTGGCCCTGCGCTCCTCGGCCTTGGCCAGCGCCGCCTTGAACACGGGCGACTCGTCGACCGACAGCCGGATCCACAGCCCGACCACCACCAGAACGCCCGACAGCAGGAACGGAATCCGCCACCCCCACGCCGTGAACTGCGCGTCCGACAGCAGCGCCGTCAGCGCCGACAGCACCCCCGTCGCCAGCAACTGCCCGGCCGGCGCTCCCGTCTGCGGCCATGACGCCCAGAAGCCGCGCCTGCGTGCGTCCCCGTGCTCGGACACCAGCAGCACCGCGCCGCCCCACTCGCCGCCGAGGGCGAAGCCCTGCACGAGCCGCAGAGTTGTCAGCAGCACCGGCGCGGCGGCGCCCACCGTGGCATGGGTGGGCAGCAGGCCGATGCAGAAGGTCGCGCCGCCCATCAGCAGCAGGCTCAGCACGAGCAGCCTCTTGCGGCCCAGCCGGTCGCCGAAGTGGCCGAAGACCAGCGCCCCGACGGGCCGCGCGGCGAAGCCGACCGCGTAGGTCAGGAAGGACAGCAGCGTCCCCACCAGCGGGTCCGAGTCCGGGAAGAACAGCTTGTTGAAGACGAGGGCGGCGGCGGACCCGTAGAGGAAGAAGTCGTACCACTCCACGGTGGTGCCGATGAGGCTTGCGGCGACAATGCGCCGTAGGGAGGCGGTGGTTGGGGGAGTACCGGTCGATGCTGTCATGGCGGTCACTTCCGGGCGGGGACGGATTCCTTGTGGGTGCTGCCACACCGTAGGAAGGTCCCGGTCGCTGACCCATGTGGTGAACCACCATATTTCGGGGCCGGGTTGTCCTCGCTGCCCCCAGGTGCGGCGGACATCGACGCGGGAGTGCGCAATCCCGGCGGATCTGTTCGGATCTGTCGGTAAGGACTCTTGACAGTTTATTGGTCTAGTCCAATCATGGGGGTCTCGCCGACCGCCATCAGGCGAGCCCTGCGTTTTCTGTCCTTGCCTGCGCTTTTCCCTGTGGGAGCCTTGATGAGACGATCCGTAACCCTCCGCGCGACGCTGGCCGCCGCGGTCGCCACCGCCGTATCCGCCGGGCTGGTCATGCTCGCCGGAGGCGGGGCGCACGCCGCGACGCCGGCGCACGCGCACCCCGTGAGACCCATGCCGGAGCATGTGGTGGCGCCGTACTTCGAGGCGTGGACCGGCGAGAGCCCGGCCGAGCTCGCCGCGCAGTCCGGCAACAAGTACCTGACGATGGCCTTTCTCCAGACGGCGGCGGCGGGTTCCTGTACCGCGTACTGGAACGGCGACGCCACGCAGCCCATCTCCCAGGGCACGTTCGGCGACGACATAGCTACCATCCAGGCCCGCGGCGGCAACGTCATACCGTCGTTCGGCGGCTACAGCGCGGACACCACCGGCACCGAGCTCGCCGACAGCTGCACGAGCGTCGACGCGATCGCGAAGGTCTACGAGAGCCTGGTCACGACCTATGGTGTGGCCCGGATCGACCTCGACATCGAGGCCGACTCCATCAACAACACCGCCGGCGTCGACCGCCGCAACAAGGCGATCGCGCAGGTGCAGCGCTGGGCCCACCACACCGGCCGCAAGGTCCAGTTCTCCTACACCCTGCCGACGTTCGCGACCGGCCTCGCCCCCAGCGGCGTGGCCCTGCTGCAGAACGCCGTCGACAACGGCGCCCAGGTGGACGTCGTCAACATCATGACCTTCGACTACTGGGACGGTGCCACCCACGACATGGCGGCCGACACCAAGACCGCCGCCACCGGGCTGCACGACCAACTGGCCGCGCTCTACCCGTCGCAGAGCTCCCAGCGGCTGTGGGGCAGGATCGGCGTCACCGAGATGCCCGGCATCGACGACTTCGGCCCGGAAGAGACCTTCACCACCCAGGACGCCGTCACGGTGGAGAAGTGGGCCGCCTCGCGGGGGATCGACACCCTCTCCTTCTGGGCCCTCCAGCGCGACAACGGAAGCTGCGTCGGCACCAAGGGCGCCGGCGCCTGCTCGGGCGTCGCGCAGGACACCTGGTACTTCAGCCACACCTTCGCGCCGTTCGGCCGCGGGCACCGCGGGTAACCCCACCGGTTGCGGGGCGAGGTGGCCTCTCGTTCCCTTGATGCAGACAGCGACTCCGCACCTGCGGCAGGTGCCGGCGCATTGAGGAGACACCGATGACCGCCCCGAGCAACCCCGTCGTCCGCGCTCTGGTGGATGCCGTCAACCACGGCGACCGCGCCGCCTTCATGGACCTGCTCGCGCCCGACGCGGTGCTCACCGACGACGGCAGCAGGCGGGCCCTGGAGGACTGGGTCGACCGGGAGATCTTCACCACGAACGGCCGTATGACCGTCCAGGGCGAGGACCCGGACGGCCTGAACCTGACCGTCCGGTACGGCAACGACACCTGGGGTGACATGAACACCCGCTGGCATTTCGAGGTCGCCGGAGGTCGTGTCAGCCGTATCGACACCGGCCAGGCCTGACCGTCCGGCCGTCCCCCCCGACCGCCCGGCTCCCGCCTCCGCCCCCTGCCCGGGGCGGGGGCGGATGTCCTTGGGTCAGGGCGTGGGAATGCCACCAGGGCGGACGGGGCGTCCGAAGCGAACGGGGACGCCGGGGGAGTACAGCACGCTCACGGGCTCGCCGGCCGGCGCGGGCAGGCCGGCCGCCGCGACGAGGTTCTCGTCGCACTCGACCAGAGAGGCCCGGTGAAGGGGCCAGCGCGGATGGGTGTTCGGCAGGTACATCGGCCGGCCGAAGAAGGTGTTGTGCATGCCCCAGCGGGCGGTCAGGAAGTGTTCCAGCTCGGTCGGATCGCCGACGCGCTCGCCCACCCGTACGGTGATCCGGCTGTACGCCCCGCGCGGCCCGGGCCGGCGTCGCGTGCTGGTGTACGTGATGGTGTCGTCGCCGCCGTTCCGGATGGCCATCCGGGACCACGCGTACGGCAGCCGGAAGGCGGCCCGGGCGACCGCCACCGGGATCAGCCGGGAGGCGTCGAGGGAGCGGAAGACGACACCACGCCGTCCGTGGGCGTCCACCGAGTAGAGGCGGACGTTGGTCTCGGGGAAGGTGCCCAGGTAGGGGACCCCGGGGAGGCGGAACCAGCCCACGCGGTGCATACGGAAGGCGACCAGCCCCACGTACGTGACCCCGTCGAGGGTGTCGGGCACGGCCCCGGGCGGCAGCAGCGGCGCCACGTCCGCCGGGTCGACGGCCCAGTGCAGGAAGGCCAGGTCGAGCCACGACTGGGTGAGCAGCGGGTTCGCCGTACGACCGGGTGGGTCGGCCGTTATCGGCTCCGGGGCGGGCGGCGTGCGGGTCACGCAGCCAGCATCGCAGACCCACCGCCGCCACCCCGGAGAGGGCCTATGCGGCCAGCGTCTCCACGGACACCGTCCACAGCCGCGCGGCCGCCTCGGGGTCGAGGGCGTACGCCGCGACTCCCCGACGGCGCAGGCCGGGCTCGGCCGGCTCCGCTTCCCGGCAGTCCTCGAAATAGCGGCCGTGGACGCCTTCGAGCAGCGGCGAGGTGGCGACCAGCACCGACGTGGCGGCGCCCTGCTCGGGCGTCTTCCACTGCATGCCGCCGCCGACTGCCTGGGCGCGCAGCCGGGCAAGCTCCTCCTCGCTGACGTACCGCTGAAGGTTGGTGCGGATCCCGCCGGGCATCAGCGCGTTGACGGTGATGCCGTCATCCGCCCAGCGCTTGCCGGCCTCGACCGCGAAGAGGACGTTGGCCGTCTTGGACTGCCCGTACGCGGCCCACGGCTCGTACGCGCGCTCGCGGAAGTGGATGTCCTCGAAGACAACCGGTGAGCGCAGGTGTGCGCTGGAGCTGACCGACACCACGCGGGCGCCACCCGCCGCCGCGAGGGCGGGGTGGAGGCCGGTGGCCAGGGCGAAGTGGCCGAGGTGGTTGGTGGCGAACTGGAGTTCCCAGCCCTGCGGCGTACGCATCTCGGGGGATGCCATCACGCCGGCGTTGTTGACCAGGATGTGCAGCGGGCCGTCCCACGCGGCGGTGAACGCCGCGACGGACGCCTGGTCGGCGAGGTCCAGCGGGGCGACCAGCACCTGCTTGTTGCCGGTGGTCGCGGTGATGTCCTCGGCGGTGCGGTGGCCCGCGTCGAGGTTGCGGACCGCCAGGGTGACCTCGGCGCCGGCCCCGGCGAGGGCGCGGGCGGTCTCGACACCGATGCCGGACGCGCCGCCGGTCACGATGACGCGGCGGCCGGTGAGGTCGATGCCGTCCACGACCTCGGCGGCGGTGGATTCGGCGGAGAAGGGGGTGGTGATGGGGGTGTGCGCGGTCATGAGTACTTTCCGTCCTCGCTCGGCGATGCGGAGCGGGAGGCCCGGCCGGTACGATACGAAACGGAGGAACCTCCACTACGGTGGAACTGTAACCGGAGGCTCCTCCGATTAGCAAGTCGTGACGGACGAAGGAGTCATCGTGTCGGCCCCCCGTGCCCGCCCGCTTCGCGCAGACGCGCAGCGCAACCGTGACCGGCTGCTCGCCGCCGCCGTGCGCGCGCTTTCCCAGGACGGCACGGACGTGACGCTCGAGGCGATCGCCAAGGACGCGGGTGTCGGCATCGGCACGCTCTACCGCCACTTCCCGACGCGCGAGGCACTCGTCGAGGCGACGTACCGCAACGAGCTCGCCAAGCTGTGCGACGCTGCCGACGACCTGTTGCGGGCCATGCCGCCCGACGAGGCGACGCGCGCCTGGATGGACCGGTTCGTCGACTACATGACGACCAAGCGCGACCTCGCCGACGCGCTGCGCGCGGTCATCGCCTCCGGCGGAAATCCGTTCGCGCACAGCCGCGACCGGCTGACCGCCGCGATCACCGCGCTGCTGCGGGCCGGCGCCGAGGCGGGGAGCATACGGGCGGACGTCGAGCCCGGCGACGTGCTCACCAGCCTCAGCGGTATCTCCCTCGCTGCCGGCGAGCCCACGCAGCGCGAGCAGGCCGGCCGACTTCTCGACCTGCTGATGGACGGCCTGCGCTATCGCGGGCTCGGTTAGCCTGAACGCACAATGAATCGTTTGACGACGTCAGCGGGTGCTTTCGAGCTCACCCGATTTCCCGAGGACCCCCGTGACAGGCTGCGCGCCTGGGACGCCGCCGACGAGTACCTGCTGCGGCACCTGGAGTCCGAACCCGCCGACCTGTCGGGCACCCTGGTCGTGGTGGGCGACCGCTGGGGCGCGCTGGCCACCGCGCTCGCCGCGCACCGGCCCGTACAGATCACCGACTCGTACCTCACCCAGCAGGCGACCCGCGCCAATCTGTGGCGGAGCGGGGCCGATCCGGACGCCGTACGGCTGCTGTCGGCCAGGGACGCGCCGCCCGACCGGATCGACGTGCTGCTGGTCCGCGTACCGAAGAGCCTCGCCCTGCTCGAGGACCAACTGCACCGCCTCGCGCCCGGGATCCACCCGGGCACGCTGGTGGTCGGCGCGGGCATGGTCAAGGAGATCCACACCTCGACGCTGAAGCTGTTCGAGCGGATCCTCGGCCCGACCCGGACCTCGCTGGCCGAGAAGAAGGCGCGGCTCGTCTTCTGCACGCCCGACCCCCGGCTCGCCCGGACCGGCAGCCCGTGGCCGCTCAGCTACGCGCTGCCCGACGGCATCGGCGCGGTCTCCGGCCGGACCGTCACCAACCACGCCGGCATCTTCTGCGCCGAACGCCTCGACATCGGCACCCGCTTCTTCCTGCGCCACCTGCCGGACCGCGAAGGCCCGGACCGCGTCGTCGACCTGGGCTGCGGCAACGGGGTGGTCGGCACGGCCGCCGCGCTGGCCAACCCGGAGGCGGAGGTGACCTTCGTCGACGAGTCGTACCAGGCGGTGGCATCCGCGGAGGCCACCTTCCGTACGAACGCCGGAGCCGGCGCCAAGGCCGAGTTCCTGGTCGGCGACGGCCTGTCCGGCGTCCCGGCCGGGACCGCGGACCTGGTGCTGAACAACCCGCCCTTCCACACCCACCAGGCCACCACCGACGCGACCGCCTGGCGCATGTTCACCGGCGCCCGCGACGCACTGCGCCCCGGCGGCGAACTCTGGGTCATCGGCAACCGGCACCTCGGCTACCACCTGAAGCTGCGCCGGCTCTTCGGCGGCTGCGAGGTCGTCGCGAGCGACCCGAAGTTCGTCATCCTGCGCGCCGTCAAGGCCTGACCGGCGGCGCCCCCACCGAGCGCTTGCCCGGCTTCCGCTCCGTGAGGGTAGGGATGCCCGCGCGGGCGGCGGCCTTGTCGAGGGAGCGCAGGGCCAGCAGAAGGAAGGCGATGTCGTCGATCAGGATCGGGTCCGGCAGCAGATCGACCGGGCAGACCAGATAGACGATCGCCGCCCAGAAGGCCAGCTTGCCCTGTGCCGGGACACCGGCATCGGTCAGCAAACGGCGGGTGCGGACCAGCCGTACGCACAGCCGCACTGCGACCACGACCATGACGGCGGCCACCACCGCGGCGAACGCGACGAGCAGCCAGACCTCATTGTTCCCGCCCATGTCCCCGAGCCCCGATCCCAGATTTCCGATTCCCGATCACGCCTTGCGGTAGGAGTACGCCTCTTCGGCGGCGGCCACCACCGCGTCCATCCCGGCCCCGGCCGAGGCGGTGACCAGGGCGGCCACCGCGCCCTCCACGAAGGGGGCGTCGACCAGCCGGGTGCCGGGCGGCAGTTCGTCCTCGTCGGACAGCAGGGCCTTGACCGTCAGGACCGAGCTGCCCAGGTCGGCCAGTACGGCCACCCCGTCGCCCCGGTCCACGGAGCGGGCGGCCTTGACGATCGCCTCGGCGTCCGTGCCGAGGCCGCCGTCCGGTGTGCCTCCGGCCGCCGCGACCGGGGCGACGTCGCCGCCGCCGGTGAGCCCGACCGCGAGCTGGGCGACCGACTCGGCGACGGCCGCGCTGTGCGACACCAGCACCACGCCGACCGTCATCCGGTGCCTCCCGCCGCGGACTCCTCCGCCGTGTCGGCCAGCACGCCGAGCAGCAGCGCGGACGAGGTCGCCCCCGGGTCCTGGTGCCCGATGCTGCGCTCGCCCAGATAGCTGGCCCGGCCCTTGCGGGCCTGGAGCGGTACGGTCGCCAGCGCGCCCTCCTGCGCGGCGATCCGGGCGGCGGCCAGCGCCTCGGTGAGCCCCGCGCCCTTGTCCAGGGCGAAGGACAGCGCCTCCACGGCCGGCACGAGCGCGTCCAGCATCGTCTTGTCGCCCGGCGCGGCACCGCCCAGCTGCGCGACCCCGTCGACGCCCGCCTTCAGGGCGTCCCGCAGCTGCTCGGGAGTGGCCCGGGCGGAGTCGCCGAGCGCCTTGCCGGCCCTGCGCAGCAGCGTTCCGTACAGCGGGCCGGAAGCGCCGCCGACGGTGCTGATGAGCTGCCGCCCGGTCTGGACGAGCACGTCACCGGGAGTCTCCGGCGGCTCCTTCTCGATGGCGCCGCGGGCGGCGGTGAAGCCGCGACGCATGTTGGCACCGTGGTCGGCGTCACCGATGGGGGAGTCGAGTTCGGTCAACTGGTCCGCCTCGCGGTCGATGACGGCGGCAGCGGCCGTGAGCCAGCGGCGGAAGAAGGCCGCGTCGATCACGGGGCCCGGTGACGGTTCTTCGCTCATGGATTGTTTCCTCTCCGGTTACGCTCCGGTCAGTCCGGGTCAGGCGCCCCAGCGCAGTCCGGCCGTGACGACCGGTGCGTCCCACAGCCGCAGCAGTTCCTCGTCGACCTGGCACAGCGTCACCGACGCGCCGGCCATGTCGAGCGAGGTGACGTAGTTGCCGACCAGCGTGCGGGCCACGGCGACATCGCGCTGCGCGAGCACCCGGTGCACCTCGGCCGCGAAGCCGTACAGCTCCAGCAGCGGGGTCGCCCCCATGCCGTTGACCAGCGCCAGTACGGGAAGCTGCGGCCGCAGATCCTCCAGGACGGCGTCGACCGCGACCTCGGCGATCTCGCCGGCCGTCATCATCGCCCGCCGCTCCCGGCCCGGCTCGCCGTGGATGCCGATCCCCAGCTCCAGCTCCCCGGCCGGCAGATCGAAGGTCGGGCTTCCCTTGGCCGGCGTACTGCTGGCGCTCAGCGCCACGCCGAAGCTGCGCGACGACTCGTTGACGTGCCGCGCGATCGACTGCACCCGCTCCAGCGGCGCGCCCTCCTCGGCGGCGGCACCTGCGAGCTTCTCCACGAACAGCGTGCCCCCGGTGCCGCGCCGGCCGGCCGTGTAGAGGCTGTCGGTCACCGCGACGTCGTCATTGACCAGGACCTTCGCGACCTGGATGCCCTCGTCCTCGGCCAGCTCGGCGGCCATGTCGAAGTTGAGGACGTCGCCGGTGTAGTTCTTCACGATGAACAGCACGCCCGCGCCGCTGTCCACGGCTGCCGCCGCCCGCACCATCTGATCCGGCACAGGAGAGGTGAAAACCTCGCCGGGGCACGCCGCGTCGAGCATCCCGCGCCCGACGAAACCGCCGTGCAACGGCTCATGCCCCGACCCGCCGCCCGACACGAGCCCGACCTTCCCCGGAACCGGCGCGTCCCTCCGTACGATCACCCGGTTCTCGACGTCCACCGTCAGCTCCGGATGGGCGACCGCCATACCCCGCAGAGCGTCGGCGACCACGGTTTCCGGCACATTGATCAACATCTTCATGAGGACCTCCGTCCGAGGTGGCGGCTGCCGTCCCGTACCTGTCATAGCCGAGCGTATGCCGCCGGAGGCTCGTGGACGACCCACACGGGGCGTCCCGGCTGTGGGCGTGGGGCGGCCCGGGCGCCGGACGGACCCGGAGAAGTGGATCGGGGAGTGGATCCGGGAGATATCTGCGCCGAAATCCTGGATAGGGGAATAATCACCATTCCGGGCGCCCGTCACTTCTGTCCCGCATTAACGTGCGGCAGACATCTACATTTAACATGCGCTCCGACGACGGGCTTTCGCGTGTCACGACCGTGATCACCGGATGAACTCTGCGGGCGATCTACCAAGGTGCGGTCTGTTTTGTCGTCGTGGTGCGCCGTGATCAGTATTGTTGGTTGTTTTCGGTCCGCCCGAAGCGCCGTCCGGACCGGGTGATACTGCCCTGCCGGCGTTCGTTCTGTATTCAACCAGGCCGGGGCCTGGTTGACCGGTGGGTAACTGCGTCGCTACTTTCGTGAACGCCGCTCTTTCGGAAATCGGTTCGATCGGGAATCCGGAGCGTTACATCGCTGTGGCGTGCCCGAATTTCTGCCTTCTGCGCCATTGATTCTCTCGGAGAGTACATGACGTCCGCTGCGGACTTACGCGAATTGGTCATCGGCATCAGCCCCTTCAATGAACCGGACGCCCGGCTCGCCTCGGCGGTAAGCCGTGCCGGAGGGTTCGGAGTGCTCGACCTGGGCACCGGGGACGGGCAGGCCCGGGAGGCGCTGGAGCACATGCGGCGCTGGGTCGCGGACGCGCCCTACGGAGTACGGGTGACCGCGGGCTGCCGGCTCGCGCCGGCCGACCTCGACGCGGGCACGCCCGCCGACGCCGGGAGCGGCCCGCACACCGTGGTGCTCGGAGCGGACGCGCCCTGGCAGGTCGGCGAAGTCGCCGACCGCTACCGGGTGCTGGCCGAGGCGACCGACCTGGACGAGGCGCTGGCCGCCATACGGGACGGGGCGCACGGCATCGTCGCCCGGGGCAGCGAGAGCGGGGGCCGGGTCGGTGAACTCGGCACCTTCGTCCTCCTCCAGCAGTTGCTTGCCGACCCCGGCGTATCCGTCCCGGTCTGGGCCTGCGGTGGCATCGGGCCGCATACGGCGGCCGCCGCCATCGCCGGCGGGGCGGCCGGGGTCGTCCTGGACACCCAACTGGCGCTGCTCGCCGAATCCGGGCTCCCGGAGGAGGCCGCCGCCGCGATCCGCTCCATGGACGGCTCGGAGACCGTCGTCATCGGCGGCCACCGCGTGCTGCACCGCCGCGGCCCCGGACCCGGCGCCGCGCTGCCGCCGGACCCGTCGCCGGACGCCGTCGCCGCGCTGCTGGGCGTACGTGACCTGCGCGCCCGGCTGCTGCCGGTGGGCCAGGACGGCTTCCTCGCCGCCCGGTTCGCCGAGCGCCTGCACGACGTCGGCGGGGTCGTGCGAGGCGTGACCGACGCCGTCCGGGAGGCGGTCCGGGACGACTCCGCCGCCTCGGCGCTGCTGCCCGGATCGGCGCTGAGCCGCGCCCTGGGCACCCGGCTGCCGGTCGCGCAGGGGCCGATGACCAGGGTCAGCGACCAGGCGGGGTTCGCCGCCGCGGTGGCCGAGGAGGGCGCGCTGCCGTTCATCGCCCTGGCGCTGGCCGGGCGGGAACAGGCGCGGGCCGTACTGGAGGAGACCGGGGCCGCGCTGGCCGGGCGGCCGTGGGGTGTCGGGGTGCTCGGCTTCGCGCCCGAGGAGATCAGGAACGACCAGCTCGAAGCCGTACGGGAACTCCGCCCCACCCACGCGATCATCGCGGGCGGACGGCCGTCGCAGGCCGAGGCGCTGGAGCGGGACGGGATCAGCACCTTCCTGCACGTCCCCTCGCCCGGGCTGCTCCGCCAGTTCCTTCAGGCCGGTGCCCGGCGGTTCGTCTTCGAGGGCTCCGAGTGCGGCGGACATGTCGGCCCGCGTGGCAGCTTCCCGCTCTGGGAGGCCCAACTCGCGGTGATCGAGGACTTCTTGGAGAGCGCGGAGGGCGGCAAGGACGACGACACGGCGGGCCGGATCGAGATCTTCTTCGCCGGCGGCGTCCATGACGAACGGTCCGCCGCGATGGTCGCCGCGCTCGCCGCACCGCTGACCCGGCGCGGCTGCGCCGTCGGCGTCCTGATGGGCACCGCCTACCTCTTCACCGAGGAGGCGGTGGAACGCGGCGCCGTACGGCCGCTCTTCCAGAGGCAGGTGCTGGCCGCGCGGCGCACCGCGCTGCTGGAGACCGCCCCCGGCCACGCCACCCGGTGCGTGCCCAGCCCCTTCACCGAAAGCTACCGGGCCACCAAGGAACGGCTCCGGGCCGAGGGAGTGCCGGACCGGCGGCTCTGGGAGGAACTGGAGCGGCTCAACGTCGGCCGGCTGCGGATCGCCAGCAAGGGCGTCGAGCGCGGAGCCGGCGGTGAGCTGCAGCCGGTTGGGGAGGAACGGCAGTTCGAGGTTGGCATGTTCATGGCTGGTGAGGTCGTGGTGCTGCGCTCGGCCACCACGACCATCGCCGCCCTGCACCACTGCGTCGCCCCCGCCGCCGCGGACTTCCTCGCCGCCCGCTCGGCCGAACTCCGCGAGCGGCTGGGAGCCGGCCCGGCCGCACGGTCCGCCGAGCCGCCGGCCCCCGAGCCGCTGGACGTGGCGGTGGTCGGCATGGCCTGCATGTTCCCGCAGGCGCCCGACCTCGCCTCCTTCTGGGCCAATGTGCTGGGCGGCGTCGACGCCGTCACGGAGGTCCCCGCAGCGCGATGGGATCCCGCCGTCCACTACACCCCGGACGCGGCGAACAGCGCCTCGGTCTCCAAGTGGGGCGGATTCCTGCCCGAAATCCCCTTCGACCCGCTGAGCTACGGCATCCCGCCCGCCTCACTCGGCAGCATCGAACCGGTGCAACTGCTCGCCCTGGAAGCCGCCCGCCGCGCCCTCGAGGACGCCGGGTACGGGGGCCACGGCGGTAGCGGCCCGGGCGGTGGCGGCAAGGGCGGTAGCGGCAGGGGCGGGAAGAGCTTCGACCGCTCCCGTACGTCCGTCGTCTTCGGCGCCGAGGCGGGCAGCGACCTGTCCAACGCCCAGACGCTGCGCGCCGTGCTGCCGTCCTACTTCGGGACCGTTCCGGAGGGCCTGGCGCAGCAGCTGCCCGCGCTCACCGAGGACTCCTTCCCCGGCATGCTCTCCAACGTCATCTCCGGCCGGATCGCCAACCGGCTCGACCTCGGCGGCGCCAACTACACCGTGGACGCCGCCTGCGCCTCGTCGCTGGCCGCGGTCGACGTGGCCTGCAAGGAACTGGTGACCGGCACCAGCGACCTCGTCCTGTGCGGCGGCGCCGACCTGCACAACGGGATCAACGACTACGTGCTCTTCTCCTCGGTCCACGCCCTCTCCCCGACCGGCCGGTCGCGCGCCTTCGACGGGTCGGCGGACGGCATCGCGCTCGGTGAGGGCGTCGCCTGCGTGGTGCTCAAGCGGCTCGCCGACGCCGAACGGGACGGCGACCGCATCTACGGCGTCATCAAGGGCGTGGGCAGCTCCAGCGACGGGCGGTCCCTCGGCCTGACCGCGCCGCGCCCCGAGGGCCAGCGGTCCGCCCTGGAGCGCGCCTACCGCAACGCCCGCGTCTCACCCGCCGACGTCGGCTTGGTCGAGGCACACGGCACCGGCACGGTCGTCGGCGACCGCACCGAACTGACCATCCTCAGCGAGACGTTCACCGCCGCCGGAGCCGAACCCGGCGGCTGCGCACTCGGCTCCGTCAAGTCCCAGATCGGGCACACCAAGTGCGCAGCGGGCCTGGCCGGCCTGGTCAAGACGGTGCTGGCGCTGTACACCGGGGTCAAGCCGCCGACCCTCCACCTCAAACTGCCGAACTCCGCCTGGAAGGCGGACAGCAGCCCCTTCGCCTTCCACTCCGAGGCCCGCCCCTGGGCGGCGCCGCCCGCCGAACGGATCGCCGGACTCAGCGCCTTCGGCTTCGGCGGCACCAACTTCCACCTGGTGGTGGCCGCCCACGACGGCGGCGCCCCGCCGGCCCAGGGCCTGGACGCCTGGCCCGCCGAACTGTTCACCTTCCGCGGCGCCAACCGCGCGGCAGCGGTGCGCGAGGTCGAGGAGACGCTCAAGCTGGCCGCGGCCAATGACGCCGCCGGGCGCCCCTGGCGACTGCGCGACCTGGCGCTGGCCGCCGCACGCCGCTCCGGCACCAGCCACGAGCCCGTGCGGGCAGCGGTCGTCGCCGAGGACCTGGGCTCCCTGACCGGACAGCTGCGCCGGGTGCTGGCGGGCGAGCACGATCCCACCGCAGGCATCCACCTCGCCGACGATTCTGACGAGACGTCACGTGCGGGCCAGGTCGCCTTCCTCTTCCCCGGCCAGGGCAGCCAACGCCCCGGCATGTTCGCGGACCTCTTCGTCGCCTTCCCCACCCTGCACCGCTATCTCGAACTCGGCGGCGACCACGCGGACACCCTCTACCCGCCGACCGCCTTCGACACCGACGGCAAGGCCGAACAGCAGGCCCGGATCACCGACACCCGGGTGGCCCAGCCCGCCCTCGGCATCGTCGGCATGGCCGCGCACACCCTGCTCACCGCCGCGGGCATACGCCCCGACATGGCCGCCGGACACAGCTACGGAGAACTCGTCGCGCTCTGCGCCGCCGGCGCCGTCGACCCCCGCACCCTGCTGGAACTCAGCACCGAGCGCGCGGCCGCGATCCTGGAGGCCGCCGCCACGGCCGGTACGGACCCGGGCACCATGGCCGCCGTCGCGGCCGCAGCCGAGGACGTCGAACGCGCCCTGCGGGACGCCGGACTCGACGGCCAGGTCGTCGTCGCCAACCGCAACTCGCCCAAGCAGACCGTCGTCTCCGGGCCCCTGGAGGCGGTGGAATCCGCCGTACGCATGCTGCGGGAATCCGGGTACGGCGCCAAACGGATCCCGGTGGCCTGCGCCTTCCACAGCCCCCTGGTCGCCGACGCGGGCGTCCGGTTCGCCAAGGCCCTGGCCGAACGCCCCGTCCGCACACCCGAGTTCCCCGTCTGGGCCAACCGCACCGCCGCCCCGTACGCCCCCGAACCGGACGGGCTGCGCACGGAGCTCGCCGCCCAGATCGGCGCACCCGTCCGGTTCATGGAGCAGATCGAGGCCATGTACGCGGCGGGCGCCCGGGTCTTCGTCGAGGTCGGCCCCGGCACGGTGCTCACCCGGCTGACCGAGGCGATCCTCGGCGACCGCCCGCACCGCGCGGTCGCCTTCGAGGGCCGCCGCCGGGACGGCGCCGGGGTGCCCGCCTTCCTCGACACCCTCGCCCAACTGGCCGTCGCCGGGCTGCCGGTGCGCACCGGCTGGCTGTTCCGTGGCCGCGACGCCGTGGACGTCGGCCGCACCGCACCGCCCAAGCGGGCCGGCTGGACGGTCGACGGCCAACTGGTCAGAACCGCTGCCGGTGAACTACTTCCCGGTGCGCTGGCACCGGCCCGACGTGTTGTGGAGGCGACTGTGACCGGTACCGTCAACAACCAGGACGCCTTGATCTCGGAGTTCCTGAGAACCAGCCGCGAGATGGTCGCCGCCCAACGCGACGTGCTCCTCAGCTACTTCGGCGGCGCGGTGGCCCCGGTCTCGCCGCAGGCGCTGCCCGCACCGGTGCCGACAGACGTAGCCGCCATCGCGCAGGTTCCCGCGGCGCCCCTGCCGGTCGCCGCGCCTGTTGCTCTGCCGGTCGCTGCGCCGGTCGCCGCGCCGGCGGCGGTCACCGGGGACGACGTGCTGTTGATGGTGTCGCAGATCATCAGTGAACGTACGGGCTATCCGGTCGACATGATCGAGCCGGATCTCGATCTCGAGGCGGATCTGAGTATCGACTCGATCAAGCGGGCCGAGATCGCCGGTGAGTTGGCGCAACGACTGGGCATTGCCGGTGGCGCGGCGGCCCTGGCCGACGAGGAGCTGGAGGAGCTCGCCAAGGCCCGAACGGCCGCGGCCGTCACCGCCTGGCTGACCGGACGGATCGCGCCCACCGAGGCACCGGTCGCCCAGGCCGTCCCGGCCGACCCGGCGGCGACAGCGACCGTCCGGCAGCAGCCGGTCGTCGTGACCGGTGTGGCCCCGAAACGGCTTCAGCTGCGGCCGGTACCGCTCGGCGAGCCGGACACCGCCGACCCGTCGGCCGTGCTGGCGGGCAAGCGCATCGCCCTCCTCGGAGACGCGGACGGCGCCGTCGCAGCCCTGTCGGCCCGGCTCGCCGGACACGGCGCCGAGACCGTGGCCCTGGGCGCAGGGCACCGGCTGGCCGAGGGGGACGGCCCGGTGGACGGGGTGATCCTGCTCGATCCGCTGGCCGGTTCCGGCGACCGCGTGCTGCCGGCTGCCTTTCCCGTGCTCCAGGCCGCCCTGGGCCGCGCCCCGCGCTGGCTGCTGGCGGCACGGCGCAGCGACCCGCTCGACGCCCGCCCGGCGGGGCTGCATGGGCTGTTCCGTACGGTGGCCAGGGAGTACCCGGAGACCGTGGCGCGGGTCGTGGACTTCGCCGTAGCGGAGGCCGGTGACGCGGACGCCGTCGCCGAGGCACTGGTCGGTGAGCTGCTCGCCCCGGACGCCGCCCCCGTGGTGCTGCGTACCGCGGCCGGCCGGCAGGGGCTGGACCTGGTGGAGGCGGCGCTCGGGGGCCTCGCCGCCTCGGGTGCGGGGCCGGCGGGCGACGGTGCGGCGGAGGCCGCCGCCATCGGCCTCGACCGGGACTCCGTGGTCGTCCTGGTCGGCGGGGCGCGGGGCATCACCGCGCGGTTCGCCGGCGCGCTCGCCTCGGCCGCCCGCTGCCGCATCGAACTGCTCGGCCGAACCCCCGAGGCCGACGGACCGGAGGACCCGGCCACCGCCGCGGCGCAGGACGAGACGGCCCTGCGCGCCGCGCTCGCCGCCCGCGGCGGCCGCACGCCCGCAGAGATCCAGCGGGAGACGGCCCTGATCCTGGCGCAGCGCGAAGTGGCCACCACCATCGAGCGGTTGACCGGTCTCGGCAGCCAGGTGCGCTACCGCTCGGTCGACTTCCGCGAGCCCGACGCGGTGCTCCAGGCGGTGAAGGAGATCCACGCCGAGCACGGGCGGCTGGACGGCGTCGTCTACGCGGCGGGCGTCATCGAGGACCGCCTGATCCAGGAGAAGTCGACCGAGTCCTTCCAGCGGGTCTTCGGTACGAAGGCGGACGGCGCGAGCGCCCTGCTGGACGCCCTGGAAGAGCTGGAACTGCCCGGTGGCCCCGGCTTCGCCGTCCTCTTCGGCAGCATCTCCGCCGTGCTCGGCAACCGCGGCCAGTCCGACTACGCCTCGGCCAACGACGCGCTCGAAGTCCTCGGCGCGCGCTGGCAGGCCCGCACCGGCCGCCGGGCCCTCACCGTGCACTGGGGCCCCTGGGCGCCGACCGGGACGTATGGCGGCGGCATGGTCACCCCGGAGCTCGGCCGCGAGTACGCCCGGCGCGGCATCAAGCTCATCGACCCCGAGGAGGGCACCCTCGCCCTGCTGCGCGAACTCGCGTACGGCGACGAGTCGGCAGGCGCCGTTGTCTACACGGCCTCGGGCTGGTGACCGCGCCCGTGACCGCTACCGGCGGACAGCAGTCTCCGGTCGCCATCGTCGGGATGGCCGTGCTGCTGCCCGGCGCTCCCGGACTGGAGGCCTACTGGCGGAACCTGACGGCCGGTACGGACGCCGTCACCGACGTCCCGGCGGGGCGGTGGGACGCCGACTACTACCACCCCCGGCCGGACGGCGCCGGCGGTCCGGCCGCCCCCGACCGGGTGTACTGCCGGCGGGGCGGATTCGTCGACGAGCTCGCCGAGGTGGACGTCACCCGGTACGGAATCATGCCCTCCTCGGTGTCCGGCACCGAGCCCGACCAGCTGATCGCCCTCAAGGTGGCCGCCGCCGCCATCGCCGACGCGGGCGGCGAGGAACGGCTGCCCGACCGGCACCGGGTCGGCGTCGTCCTGGGCCGGGGCGGCTACCTCACCCCCGGGCTCGTACGGCTCGACCAGCGGGTCCGTACCGCCCACCAACTCGTCCGCACCCTGGGCGAACTGCTGCCCGACCTCGGCGCCGACCAACTGGACCGAGTCCGGGCCGCCTTCACCGACCGGCTCGGCCCCGACCGCCCCGAGACGGCCATCGGGCTGGTGCCCAACCTCGCCGCCTCACGGGTGGCCAACCGGCTCGACCTGCGCGGCCCCGCCTACACCGTGGACGCCGCCTGCGCGTCGTCACTCGTCGCCGTCGACCAGGCGGTCGCGGAACTGGCCTCGGGCCGCTGCGACCTGATGCTCGCGGGCGGGGTGCACCACTGCCACGACATCACCCTGTGGAGCGTCTTCTCGCAGCTCGGCGCGCTGTCCCCGAGCCAGCGCATCCGGCCCTTCCACCGGCACGCGGACGGCATCCTGATCGGCGAGGGCACCGGCGTCGTGGCGCTCAAACGGCTGGCCGACGCCGAGCGCGACGAGGACCGGATCTACGCCGTCATCCGTGGCACCGGCGTGGCCAGCGACGGCCGCACCGCCGCCCTGGCCAGCCCGGACCCCGGGGGCCAGACCCGCGCCGTACGACAGGCGTGGCAGGCGGCCGGCCTCGACCCGCGTGAACCCGGGTCGATCGGGCTGCTGGAGGCCCACGGCACCGCCACCCCCGCCGGTGACACGGCCGAACTGGCTACCCTGGCCGAGGTGTTCGGTTCCGCCGGTGACGCCGTCGTCGGGTCCGTCAAATCCATGATCGGCCACACCATGCCGACCGCGGGCGTGGCCGGGCTGGTCAAGGCCGCCCTGGCGGTCCACCACGGCATACTGCTGCCCACCCTCCACTGCGACGACCCGCACCCGGCGCTGGCGGCGACCCGGTTCCGTACGATCGACCAGGCGGCGCCCTGGGACGGGCCGGTGCGCCGGGCGGCGGTGAACGCCTTCGGTTTCGGCGGCATCAACGCCCATGTGGTGCTGGAGCAGGCGCCGTCGGCGGTTCCGGCCGTGCGCAGAGCCACGGTGACCGAGCCGGAACGCGTCCTGGCCCTGGCCGCCGACACCCCGGAGCGGCTCGCCGAACTGCTCGCGGCGGACGACTCCGAGGTGCTGGCCAGGGCGACCGGCGGCACCAACGGCACCGGCCGCACCCGGCTCGGCATCGTCGACCCGACGGCGAAGCGACTGGCGCTGGCCCGGCGCATGGTGGCCAAGGGCCGTCCGTGGCGCGGCCGGAACGACATCTGGTTCGCGCCCACCCCCCTACTGGGCGGGGTCTCCCCGGGGAAGGTGGCCTTCGTCTTCCCGGGCCTGGAGGGCGAGTTCGAGCCCCGGACCGACGGGATCGCCGAGTACTTCGGGCTGGCCCGGCCCACCGGTGAGACGGCGCGGGTCGGCGACGTCGGCCGGCACGGTGTCAGCGTCTTCGGCATCGGCCGGCTCCTGGACGCCGCGCTGCGGCGCATGGGGATCGCGCCGGACGCGGTGGCCGGGCACAGCCTCGGCGAGTGGACCGCGATGGCGGCGGGCGGCCTCTACTCCGCAGCCGACACCGACGACTTCCTCGACTCCTTCGACCCGGACGCGCTACGCGTCCCCGGCCTGGCCTTCGCCGTGCTCGGCGCCTCCGCCGAGCGGGTGCAGGCCGCGCTGGAGGAGCGTACGGACGACCGGGTCGTCCTCTCCCACGACAACGCGCCGAACCAGTCGATGGTGTGCGGACCGCAGGCGCTGGTCGAGGAGTTCGTACGGTCCCTGCGCGCCGAGGGCGTGATCGGGCAGGTTCTGCCGTTCCAATCCGGTTTCCACACCCCGATGCTGGCCCCCTACCTGGGCCCGATCCGAGCCGCCGCCGACCGGTTCGAGCTGCAGTCACCCAGCGTCCCCGTCTGGTCGGGGACCACCGCTGCCCCGTTCCCGGCGGACCAGGACGGGGTGCGGGAGCTGTTCGTCCGGCACCTGCTGGAGCCGGTGCGGTTCCGGCTGCTGACGGAGGCCATGTACGAGGCGGGCTTCCGGGCGTTCGTCCAGGTCGGCACCGGACAGTTGGCCTCCCTCATCGGCGACACCCTGCACGACAGGGAGCACCTCGCCGTGGCCGCCAACTCCCCGCACCACGACGGCATCGCCCAGCTGCGCCGGGTCGCCACCGCCCTGTGGGCCGACGGTGCCGAGGTGGACCCGACGCTGCCCCGCCCGACGGCCGCCAGGGCCACGGCCGGCACGGCCACAGCCACGGCCGGCGCCCATCCGCCGGTGCGGCTCGACCTCGGCGGCGCACTGGTCTCCCTGGACGTACGGGACCTGGCCGGCCTGCGCCGCGAACTGGCCCCCCGCAACCTGGCGCCGGCCGAGCCGGGATCGGCGGAATCGGCGGGATCGGCCCTCGAAGCCATGGCCACGCGCTTCCCGGTGGCCGCCGAACTCGACGCGCTGCTACGGGAGACGGCCGGTACCGCCGCGCAGCTCATCGCGGCAGGCAGCGGCGGCCGGTCCGCGACCCCGACCCCACCGGCGCGCCCAACTCCCGTACCGGCACGTCCACAGGGCGACCACCGCGGCACCCTGCGCGTCTCCACCGACGCCATGCCGTATCTGCTCGACCACTGCTTCTTCCCGCAGCGGCCCGGCTGGCCCGATGAGGTGGACCGGTGGCCGGTGGTGCCGGCCACGACCATCGTGGGGCACCTCATGGACGCGGCGGAGCAGGCCGCACCCGGAACGCGGGCCGTCGCGGTGCACGGGGCCCGGTTCGACCAGTGGGTGACCGCCGCCCCCGCGGTCGAGGTGCCGGTCACCGCGGTGCCGTCCGCCGACCACCCGGACCGGTTCGCCGTCACCTTCGGCCGAGCCGCCCGCGCCACGGTGGAACTCGCCGCCCGTTTCCCGGCCGTGCGCCCCGCACCCTGGCGTACGGACCCCGCCACCGAGCGCACGCCCGGCCACACCGCGGCCGAGCTCTACAGCGAGCGCTGGATGTTCCACGGCCCGGCGTTCCAGGGCATCAGTGAGATCACCGCGATCGGTGAGACGCACATCCGCGGCACGATCACCACACCGGCCGCCCCCGGAGCGTTGCTGGACAACGTCGGCCAGCTGCTCGGCTACTGGATCATGGCCACCCGCACCGAACGGACCGTGGTCTTTCCCGTCGGCATGCGGCAGATGCGCTTCTTCGGGCCGCACCCGCCCCCCGGCACCGACCTGGAGTGTCTGGTCAGGATCGTGTCGCTGACCGACGCCGTGCTCGAAGCCGACGTACAGCTCGTCGCGGACGGCGAGGTGTGGGCGGAGATCGGCGGCTGGCAGGACCGGCGCTTCGACAACCACCCCGAGACCAAGCCGGTCGAGCGCTTCCCGCAGCGCAACACCCTCTCCCGGCCGCAGCCCGGCGGCTGGGTCCTGCTCCACGAACGGTGGCCGGACCTGGCCTCCCGCGACCTCATCATGCGCAACCATCTGGCCGGCGCCGAGCGAGCCGAGTACGAGAGCCGTCCGCCCCGGGGCCGCAGACAGTGGCTGCTCGGCCGGATCGCCGCCAAGGACGCCGTACGGCAGTGGCTCTGGGAGCGCGGCGAGGGCCCGGTGTTCCCCGCCGAGATCCAGGTGCCGGCCGACGAACACGGCCGCCCGTACGCCGCCGGGCTGTACGGCCGCACCCTGCCGGACCTGGACCTCTCGCTGGCCCACCGGGCGGAGGCCGCCGTCGCGTTGGTGACGGCCCGTACCGAGGGCGGCAGCCCCGGCATCGACATCGAGGAGATCATCGACCGCGACGAGGGGACCCTCGCGGTCGCCTTCGGGACGGCGGAACGGCGGCTCCTCGCCGAGGTGTGCGCCGCCACCGGCGAGCCCGAGGCACTGTGGGCCACCACCTTCTGGGCCGCGAAGGAAGCCGTGGCGAAGGCCGAGGGCACCGGATTCCTCGGCCGCCCACGGGACTTCGCCGTGGTCGACGCGGAACCGGGCGCGCTGGTGGTCGAGGTGGCGGCCGCCCCCGGCCGTACCGCACGCCGCTACCCGGTGCGCAGCACGCGTACGGCCAACCCGCCCGGGCTGCCGGAACGTGACTACGCCGTGGCCTGGACGACCGGCCCGGCGCACAAGGACATGGACATGGACATGGGCAACGGCATGGGCAAGGACATGGACAAGGACAAGGACGAGGAGACCGATCAGTGACGGTGACCATCAGTGAGCAGACCGTTTTGGCGGAGATCGCCGGGATGCTCCGGGCGATGCTCGACGAATACGGCCTGGACGACACCGAGATCACCCTGGAGACCCGCTTCACCGAGGACCTGGAGCTGGAGAGCATCGACCTGGTCACCCTGGCGGGCAGCCTGGAGGCGCGGTGGGGCCGGCAGGTCAACTTCGCCGAGTTCGTAGCCGGTCTCGACCTCGACGAGATCATCGACCTCAGCGTGGGCCGCCTCGTCGAGTACGTCGCCGGGTGCCTCAGGACCGCTGAGGGGAGCTGACCCATGGCGATGATCCAGACGGACGCCATCCGGCTTCACACGCAGCGGCTCGCCCCCGCGGACGGCCGCCCGGCCACCGCCACCGCCGTACTCCTGCACGGCCTCCTCACCGACAGTCTGGCCAGCTACTACTTCACTGTGGCCCACGGCCTCGCCGCCGCCGGCATCGACGTGGTCATGTACGACCTGCGGGGCCACGGGCGCAGCGAGCGCCCGGCGACCGGTTACCACCTCGACACCTTCGTCTCCGATCTCGAAGGGCTGCTCGCCGGCCTGGAGATCACCGGCCCGGTCCACCTGGTCGGCAACTCCTTCGGCGGGACCATCGCCTTCGGATACGCCGACCGCCACCCGGAGCGCGTGGCCGGGCTCACCCTGCTCGAATCGGAGCCCCCCACCGTGTCCTGGGCGGCCAAGCTCGGCCGGATCCTCGGGCGCACCGCCGCCGAACTGGACAAGCACGAGGCGGACGCGCTGGCCTGGATCAGCACGCACCGCGGCGCGCACACCGCCCGGCTCGCCAAGTCGGCGGCGCGGCTGGTGCGTACGACCACCATCACCCAGGACATCCCGGCCAGCCGGGTGATGAGCGAGGACCGGATCCGCGAGCTGCGCTTCCCGGTGACCGCCGTCTACGGCGGCGACTCGGACCTCGCCGCCCAGGCGGTCTGGCTGGAGTCGCTGCTGCCGCACTGCCGGACGGTCGTCGTTCCGGGCCACGAGCACTCCATCCTGGTCGAGGTTCCCGCGCTGATCCTCGACGTCGTCCTGTCCTGCGTCCGGCAGCACACCGAACTCGCGGAGGCCGACGCCCGGTGAGCCGCTTCCTGTTCGTGGTGCCCCCGCTCGTCGGGCACATCAATCCGGCCGTCGGCGTCGCGGCCCAACTCGCCACCCGCGGCCACCAGGTGGCCTGGGCGGGGATGCCCGAGGTCGTCACGCCGCTCGCCGGGGACGCGGCGGTGGTCTTCCGCTGCGCCGGACCAAGGCCGGGCGAGGACGGCGCCGTCCGCCCGCCCGAGCTGCGGGGCGCGGGCGCCCTCAAGCTGCTCTACGAGGGCTTTCTCGCACCGCTCGCCGAGCAGATGGCCCCGGGCGTACGGGCTGCCGCCGAGGAGTTCCGCCCGGATGTGATCGTCGCCGACCAGCAGGCCGTCGCCGGGGGCCTGACCGCCGAGCGGCTGGGCATACGGTGGGCCACCTCGGCCACCACGTCGGCCGAGTTCACCGGTGCGCTCGCCGGCATGCCGATGGTCGACGCCTGGGTCGACGGGCTCATGGCCGAATTGCGGAACCGTATCGGTGACCCGGCCGGCACGGCGGACCCCCGGTTCTCCCCGCACCTGGTTCTCGCCTTCACGACGGAGGAGCTCGCCGGGCGGCCCTCGCGGGCGGGCGACCGGATCCGCTACGTCGGCCCGTCGATCGCCGCCCGCCCCTCCGCGCCGGACTTCCCCTGGGACTGGCTCGACCCGCAGCGCCCCGCCGTCCTGGTCAGCCTCGGCACCGCCAACGCCGACGCCGGGGCCCGTTTCCTGCGCGAGTGCCGCGAGGCCGGGCGCAGCCGCGCCGACCGGCTCCAGATGGTGATCGCCGACCCGGCGGGTTCGCTCGGCCCGCGCGCCGCCGGCGATGACCACGACAAGGACGTGCTGGTCCTCCCGCACGTCCCCCAACTGCCCCTGCTGGAGCGGGTGGGCGCGGTCGTCTGCCACGCCGGGCACAACACCGTGTGCGAGGCCCTCTGGCACGGCGTCCCCCTCGTCGTGGCCCCGATCCGCGACGACCAGCCCGTGGTGGCCGGGCAGGTGGTGGTCGCCGGGGCGGGAATCCGGGTCAGGTTCGGCAGGGTCACCGCGCCCAAGCTCGGGGAAGCGCTCGACGCCGTACTGCATGAGCCGGACTACCGGGCCGCGGCCGCCCGTGTCGGGGCGTCCTTCCGCGCGGCGGGCGGCGCCGTGGCGGCCGCCGCCCACCTCGAACAGCTGGCCATCAAGGAGAAGCAATGAGCGGTTCCACCGAAAGCCCCGAGCAGCAGCCCGCGAAACCCGGCCGCGCCGAAGCCGTCGCCGCGCTGCGTCCGCGCTATCAGGCCGACCTGGCCCAGGGCACCGAGCGGTTCTTCGAGCCGCGCCGGAACGACTGCACGTGGTGCGGCTCGGACCGCCTGGAGGAGCGGCTGCGTACGGTCGACCGCTTCCAGCACAAGCCCGGCCGCTTCCTCCTCGACCGGTGCGAGGACTGCGGCCACACCTTCCAGAACCCCAGGCTGAGCCCGGAGGGCCTGGAGTTCTACTACCGGGACTTCTACGACGGGCTGGGGGAGAAGAGCCTCGGCGGGCTCTTCGCCGGCCGGCAGGAGATGTACCGGCAGCGCGCCGCCTCCATGACATCGCATGCGGACGCCCCGAAGAACTGGCTCGATGTCGGTACCGGCCACGGCCACTTCTGCGAGGCAGCCCGCACCGTCTTCCCCGGCACCACCTTCGACGGCCTCGACATCACCGAGGGCGTCGAACTGGCCGAGCGGGAAGGCCGGGTGGAGCGGGGATACCGCGGCAGCTTCGTCGAGCTCGCGCAGGACATGGCCGAGGGCTACGACGTGGTCAGCATGTTCCACTACCTGGAACACAGCACCGAGCCCCGCAGCGAACTGCGCGCGGCATGGCAGGCGATCCGCCCCGGCGGCCACCTGCTGATCGAGGTGCCCGACCCCGAGAGCCGCTACGCCCGTCTGCTCGGCCGCTGGTGGCTGCCCTGGCTCCAGCCCCAGCACCTCCACTTCGTTCCGGTGGCCAACCTCCGTCGGGAGCTGGCGAACCTCGGCTTCACCGTCGTCGCCGAGCAGCACGCCGAACCGCACGACCCCGTCGACCTGCTCGCCGCCGTATGGCTGCTCCTCAACGCGATCGCCCCGCCCGACGACGCCCCCTGGCTGGCCGAGCCGCCCAACCGGCTCCGCCGCGTACTGCGCCCCGCCGTCCTGCTGGCCGGCGTCCCCGCGCTCATCGCCGGCACCCTCCTGGACCGGCTGCTGGTGAAGCCGATGGCAGGCCGGTGGAGGCTGGCCAACGCCTACCGGGTGCTCGCCCGGCGGGACTGACGGGCTTCGTTGCCGCGGGCCCGAGGACGCCCTCTGGCAGTTACCTCTGACTCAGAGGTAAAGTCGGGGCATGACCGATCCCGACTTCCCCGATGACCTCGGCGAGGTGCTGGCCGGTATTCAGCGACTGGTGCGCCGCAGGCTGCGCGGCGGGCTGTCCGGTCCGCGGTTGCGCGGTGCGCAGGTCGAGCTGCTGAGGCTGGTTCGGGACCGACCGGGGATCGGCGTCTCCGCGGCGGCCAAGGAGCTCTATCTGGCGGGCAACACCGTATCGACGCTGGTCAACCAGCTGGTGACGGCGGGATTGCTGCGCCGGGAGTCCGCTGCCGACGACCGCCGCGCCGCGCTGCTGCACCCCACCCCCGAGGCGGTGCGGCGGCTCAAGGACTGGGAGGAACGCCGCAGCGCACTGCTCAGGGAGCAGGTCGAGCTGCTCGGTGAGCAGGACCGTACGGCACTGGCCGCGGCGCTTCCTGCGCTGCGCAGGCTCGCTGAGGGCCTGCAGGACGAGACAGGACCAGGAGGCGGCGCATGAACAGTGCCGAAGAGGCCGTGGTGTGCACGGGCCTTGAGTACGCGTTCGGTGACACACGGGCGGTGGACGGGCTGGACCTGTCCGTCGGCTCCGGTGAGGTGTTCGGACTGCTGGGCCCGAACGGGGCGGGGAAGACCACGGCGATCCGTGCCATGACGACGCTGCTCCCGGTGCCGTCCGGCATGGTGCGGGTGTTCGGGCAGGACGTCGCCCGGCAGAAGATGGCGGTACGGCGCCTGCTCGGCTACGTACCCCAGGCGCTGTCCGCCGACGCGGGACTGACGGGCCGGGAGAACGTGGCGCTGTTCGCCCGGGTCTTCGACGTGTCCCGGCGCGAACGTACCGCGCGGGTTGCCGCGGCCCTGGACGCGGTCGGGCTCGGTGACGCGGCCGACCGGCTGGCCGGGACGTACTCCGGGGGGATGGTGCGGCGGCTGGAGCTGGCACAGGCGCTCGTGAGCGCGCCGCGGCTGCTCGTACTGGACGAGCCGACCATCGGCCTCGACCCGATCGCGCGGACCAGCGTGTGGGAGCGGATAGGCGAGATACGCGCCGCCACCGGCATGACGGTGCTGGTGACCACGCACTACATGGACGAGGCCGACCAGTACTGCGATCGCGTCGCCCTGATGCACAGGGGCAGGATCCGCGGGCTCGGCACACCGGAGCAGCTCAAGGCCGAAGTGGACGCCGAGCGCCGGGAATCCGCCTCCGCCTCCGTGTCCGGTGAGCCCGAGCCGGCGCCACCGACGCTGGAGGACGTCTTCCGGCACTTCTCCGGTGACGGAATGGCCGGTGGCCCCGACGACCAGACAGAGAGGTTCCGCGATGTCCGCCGTACCCGCCGTACCGCCTCCCGTGTCGGCTGAGGCCGACGGGCTGCGGCTGCTGCTCACGCCGCCGAACGCCCGCAAGGGGTGGCGGATCGTGCCCGCCCGGGTGGCCGCGATGTGCGTGGTGGAGCTGCAGAAGCTGCGCCACGACCGCAGCGAGCTGTACACCCGGGCCATCCAGCCGGCGCTGTGGCTGCTGATCTTCGGGGAGACCTTCACCCGGATCCGGGCCATCCCGACCGGCAACATCCCGTATCTGGACTACCTGGCGCCGGGGATCATCGCCCAGTCTGCCATGTTCATCGCGATCTTCTACGGCATCCAGATCATCTGGGAGCGGGACTCCGGCGTCCTCACCAAGCTGTTGGTCACCCCGACACCCCGGGCCGCGCTGGTCATGGGGAAGGCCTTCGCCTCGGGCGTGAAGGCGGTCATCCAGGCCGTGGTGGTGATCGTCATCGCCGCACTGCTCGGGGTCGCCCTGACCTGGAACCCGCTCCGGCTGCTCGGGGTCGCCGCGGCGGTGGTCCTCGGCTCGGCGTTCTTCTCCTGCCTGTCCGTGACCATCGCCGGGATCGTGCTCACCCGCGACCGGCTGATGGGCATCGGCCAGGCCATCACCATGCCGCTGTTCTTCGCCTCCAACGCCCTCTACCCGGTCGCGCTGATGCCGGGCTGGCTCAAGGCCATCAGCACCGTCAACCCGCTCAGCTACCAGGTCGACGCCCTGCGCGGCCTGCTGCTGGGCACCTCGGACCACCTCGCGCTGGACTTCGGCGTCCTGGTGCTCGCCGCCGCCCTCGCCATCGCCGCGGCCTCGTCGCTGCTCGGACGACTGGCCCGGTAGCCCGCCCGCCGGCCCCGCGCCTTCCGGCCGCTCCAGTGCCATGCTGGAGATGAAACACGGAGGTCACGATGGGTTTCTATGCCGAACGAATCGTGCCCCGGATCGTCGACGTCGCCTGCGGGATGAAGACAGCCGAACCGCTACGACGCCGAGTCTGCGAGGGCCTGGAAGGCGAGATCATCGAGATCGGATTCGGTTCCGGGCACAATGTGCCCTTCTACCCGGCGGCCGTCACCGGCGTGGCCGCGGTCGACCCTTCCGATCTCGGATGGAAACTCGCCGAGGAACGGATCAGGGCGTCGAACATCCCGGTGCGGCGCGCCGCGCCGGACGGCCAGTCGCTGCCGTTCGAGGACGACACCTTTGACGCCGCCCTGTCCACCTGGACGCTGTGCACCATCCCCGATGCCGGGGCCGCCCTGCGCGAGGTGCGGCGCGTCCTCAAGCCCGGAGGGACCCTGCACTTCCTCGAGCACGGACTGGCCCCGGAAGCGGACGAGGGCGTACGCCGCTGGCAACGGCGACTCGATCCCTTGGAGCAGCGGCTCTTCGACGGCTGCCACCTCACCCGGCCGATCGTCGACCTGCTGACCAGCGCCGGCTTCACCGTCACCGACCTCGACGTGTTCTACGAGAAGGGCGCGCCGAAGCCGATGGGTGCCGACTCCCTCGGCGTGGCCCTGCCGTCGTAGGTGTTCTGTCCTGGTGCGAAATCACCACCGACCCGCAGAGGGCGTCAGCGGAGGCTGCCCATGAGGACGCCACTGCGCCAGTATCGCTGCAGGGAGATCATGAAGAGCGCGAGCGGGATGACCGAAAGCAGCGAGCCGGTGATGACGAGGTTGGTCATGTCCTGCGACTGGAGCACCTGACGGTTCCAGTCGTAGAGGCCGAGGATCACCGGGAAGGACCGCTCGCCGTTGAGCATGAACAGCGGCAGGAAGAAGTTGTTCCAGATGGCGATGAAGTCCAGCATGAAGATCGTGACGGCACCGGTGGTCATCAGCCGCAGCGAGATGGACGTGAAGATCCGCAGCTCGCCCGCGCCGTCGATGCGCGCGGCCTCCAGCAGCTCGTCGGGGATCGAGCTCTCCGCGTACACCCGTCCCAGATAGACGCAGAACGGATTGACGAAGTACGGGATCAGCAGCGACCAGATGGAGCCGACCAGACCGATCCGGCTGAACAGCAGGTACAGCGGAAGCGCCAGCAGCGCCCCGGGCAGCAGCGAGGAGCCGATGGTCACCGCGAAGAGCGCCCCGCGGCCGGCGAAGCGGAACTTCGCGAGGCCGTAGCCGGCCGCGACGGACACCAGGGTGGCGCCGGCCGCGCCGAGCCCCGAGTAGAGGACCGAGTTCCAGACCCAGCGCAGGAAGACGTGGTCGTGGTAGCTGAGCGTCTTGTTGAGGTTCTCCGGGAGGTTCCAGCGGGCGAAGCTGAGTCCGAAGGTGTTGTAGAGGTCGCTGAGGTTCTTGGTGCTGGAGACGAGCAGCCACCACACGGGAAGCAGCGAGTAGAGCAGGAAGACGGTCATCAGCGCCATGGTCAGGACGACCGACCTGCGCGAGACCCGTACCGTGCCGGCCTGGAGAGTCATGATGCCGTCCGCCTGTTCGTGACGCGGTAGAAGATGAACGCGAGGATGCCGGTGACCACGGCCAGTACGGTCGAGAGCGCGGCGGCGTAGTGGTAGTTGCTGGTCGAGAAGGCCGTGACGTAAATGGTCTGCATGGGCGTGAAGTTGACGCCGATCGGCCCCGGAGCTTCCTGACGGATGATCAGCGGTTCGGTGAACAGCTGCAGCGCGGCGATGATCGAGAACATGCCGGTCAGCACCAGCACCGGGCGGATCGACGGGATCTTCACCGACCAGGCGATGCGCTGTTCGGTGGCGCCGTCCAGCCTGGCGGCCTCGTACAGCTCCTTGGGAATGGCCTGCAGGGAGGCGGAGATGAGGATCATGTTGAACCCGATCTGCTCCCAGACCAGCACATTGCCCAGGGAGAGATACGTGTTGACCGGGGTGAAGAAGTCCAGGCTCCCGCCGAGCCGCCCGACGGCGCTGCTGATCGGGCTGATGGTCGGGCTGTACAGGTACAGCCACAGCAGCGCCGACACCACCCCCGGGACGACGTACGGCGTCAGGTAGGCCAGCCGGAAGAACCTGACTCCCCGGGCCGCGATTCCGTCCAGCAGTAGCGCCATCAGCAGGGCCAGGCCGAGCATGACCGGGATCTCCACGGCCCCGAAGAGGGCCACCCGCAGCATGCTGCGCCAGAAGACGCCGTCCGCGAAGGCGTCACGGTAGTTGGCCAGGCCGGCGAAGACGGTGGTGGGGGCGCCGAAGCCGAGCGCCGACCGCTTCTCCTGGTGGACGCTCTGGTAGAGGGCGTAGCCGACCGGCGCGACGTAGACGGCCAGGAAGCCCACCACGTAGGGGATGGTGAAGGCGAAGCCCTTGGCCGCGCCGGTACGGGCCTGCCGGCCGCGACGCCGGCCGGAGCGGCGCGCGGCGCCGTCGGCCTCGGGCGGGCCGGTGCGGGCGAGCTGAGGTTCCACCTCGGTGCTCATGGAGATCTCCGTTGGGTGGTCTGATCGGGGTACGGAAGGTGCGGCGGATCAGCCCGCGGACGCGGAGATGCCCTGGCTCTTGAGGTCCTTCAGGACGAACGCCTGCATGGTCTTCAGCAGGTCGACGGCGCTCATCTTCCCGGCCAGTACCTGCGGCCAGTAGCTCGCCATCTTCGTGTACATCGTCGCGTAGTCCGGGCCGAACTCCCAGGTGGTGTTGACCTCGGCGGCGGCCTTGGTCACGACCTGGGTGGCGGCGGTGCTGTCCGGGATCATCTTCTTGGGGGTGATGCCCGTGAGGTACGGCGACACGTCCCTGAGGGCGGGGAACCAGCCCGCGCCGTTCACGGGGTCGGCGAGCAGCTTCAGCGCGGTCGGGCTGGTGCCCATCCAGCCTCCGAACTCGGCTGCCTGCTGGGGGTACTTGCAGCCCTTCATTACGCCGACGGTGTTGTAGCCGCTGTCGGTGGAGGCCTGGCCGGCCGCGTACTGGGGGACGGGGATGATGGCCCAGTTGCCGTCGGACTTGGGGAAGACCTTGGAGTAGATGGGCAGTTGCCAGGTCGAGGTGGTCATGGAGAGAGTGCCGCCGTCGTCCCAGGTCTTCCAGATGCCGGGGTCGGTGTAGGAGACCGAGGAGAGCATCTTGCTGTCCACCATCTTCTGCAGGACGCCGGCCGCCTTGAGCGACTCCGGCGACAGGAAGTCGATCTTCCAGCCGTTGCTCTCCTGCTTGTACCAGGTCGCGCCCGCCTCCCAGTTGAGGCCGACGAAGCCGCTGGGGTCCTCGGGCGCGTAGTTCATCAGCTTCAGCTTGGGATTGGCCTTCACCAGCTTCTGGCCGGCGGCGATGAACTCGTCCCAGGTCGTCGGGACGGTCAGCCCGTACTTCTTGAACAGGTCGGTGCGGTACGCGAAGAAGTTCGGCGAGGCGCTCTCCGGGACCGCGTAGGTGCGGCCGCCGGGACTGGCCGCCTTCCACGCGGCCTCGGTGAACTTGTCCTTGTAGGTGCCGACGTACTGGGTGACGTCCTGCACCATGCCCTGGGCGGCGTAGGTGACGACCTGCTGGGCGTTGAGCTCGGCGGTGCAGGGGCCGTTGCCGGCCTTCACGGCGGCGGTGATCTTCTGGTAGCCGGTGTCGCCGAGGGTGACTTTGGTGAACTTCACCTGGATGTCGGGATGGGTCTTGTTCCAGGCGGCGACCGCCTGGGGCATGCCGTTCTCCTGACCCCAGAACGTGAGGGTGACCTTGCCGGTGGGCTTGGCGGCGGAGTCGCCGTTCCCGCTGCCGCCTCCGCAGGCCGCGACCGCGGTCAGCGCCGAGACGGCAGTGGCGACGGCGACGGTTCTGCGCAGACGTCCCGGGGCGTTTCTGTCCATGGCGTGCCTCATCCTTGGGGCGTAGAAATCGTTTGCGGTGGAACGTACGTCCAACTCTCGCCGTTCGACAAGGGGTTGCGCCGGGGTTGTTGCGCCCGTTTTTCCCCGAGGTGGTGCGGTGGCGCTGTCCGACGCTCCATCACTGCAGGTGGAGGCGACAGCT
This sequence comes from Streptomyces sp. NPDC059373, assembly GCF_042751495.1. Lineage (NCBI taxonomy): Bacteria > Bacillati > Actinomycetota > Actinomycetes > Kitasatosporales > Streptomycetaceae > Streptomyces > Streptomyces sp. NPDC059373. Next base: position 31,615 of record NZ_JBHYXC010000041.1, read on the forward strand.
CTTGGGCTCGTTCGTGTCCTCAGGCAGATCCATTGACCGGGGCGGGGGTGCTCGCTACGTTAGAAATCGTTTTCCGAATACAGGTAGTCGACCCTGCCCGAACCCCGAACTCCCCAGGAGCGCCATCCGATGGCCGACCGACCCACCGCGCTCTTCGCCATGGACCCCCGGCATTTGCCCGGGCTCTTCCCGCCCCACGTGCTGAGCCGCCTGCGGGCCGTGGTGGACGTCGACCCGGCGCTGGTCGTCCAGGACTTCGGCGATCCGGCCCTGGCGGCGGTGCTGGCCGACACCGAGGTCCTCGTCACGGGGTGGGGATGCCCGCCCCTGGACTCGGGCCTCCTGGCCGCCGCACCCCGGCTGCGGGCCGTGATCCACGCGGCAGGCAGCGTCCGCGGGCTGGTCACGGACGACTGCTGGCAGCGCGGCCTGCTGGTCTCCTCCGCCGCCGAGGCCAACGCGGTGCCGGTCGCCGAATACACCCTGGCCGCCATCCTGCTGGCCGGAAAGGACGCCTTCGGCTGGCGCGAGCGCTACCGGGCCGGCCACCGTCACCCGGTCCCCGCCGACGTCGCCGGTATCGGCAACCTCGGCCGCCGGGTGGGCATCATCGGCGCCTCCCGGGTCGGCCGACGGGTCCTGGAGCTGCTGCAGCCCCTGGACCTCTCACCCGTCCTGTTCGATCCCTGGGCGGACGGCGAGGCCGCGGCCCGGCTGGGCGCGGAGCCGCTTCCCCTCGACGACCTGCTCAGCAGCTGCGGCATCGTCAGCCTGCACGCCCCCGACCTGCCCGCCACCCGTCACATGCTGGACCGCCGCCGCCTCGCGCTCATCCCCGACGGGGGCGTGCTCATCAACACCTCGCGGGGCGGCCTGATCGACCAGCAGGCGCTCACCGACGAACTGGTCAGCGGCCGGATCAGCGCGATCCTTGACGTGACCGAGCCCGAACCGCTGCCGCCGTCCTCCCCGTTGTACCGGCTGCCCAACGTCTTCCTCACCCCGCACATCGCGGGATCCCTCGGCAACGAGCTGGAACGGCTCGGCCGCACCGCCGTGGAGGAGCTGGAACGCCTGTGCGGCGGCCTTCCGCTGGCCCATCAGGTCACCCGCGCCGACCTGACCCGGGTCGCCTGACCATGCCTCACCGCCCGAGGCCGCCGGTCCGTCCACATAGCATGGCCCCCGAGCGGGACCCGAGCGCCGACGACGGCGCGCGGCCGCCGCACCAGGACGGACCGCACACAGGAGAGAGCCGCATGCCCAAGCGCGCCCCCCGCCACGGCGACGCGACCGGTGCGGCTGATCCCGGGCCCTCCGCATCCGCATCCGCATCTGCTTCCGCATCCGAAAGCGGAAACGGTGGCGGTGGCCGTGGCGGCAGGATCAAGCGCGGCACCATCAAGGAAGTGGCGGCCCGCGCCGGCGTTTCCCCCGCCACGGTCTCCCGGGTCATGGGCGGCACCTACCCCGTCGCTCCCGCCACCCGTAAACGCGTCCAGCGCGCGATGCACGAGCTGGACTACGTGGTCAACGCCTACGCCCGCGCCCTGGTGGCCGAGACGTCCAACACGGTCGCCTTCGTCCTGGACGACGTCACAGGACCGTTCTTCGCCCACATCGCGCGGGGAGTCGAGCAGCAGGCGTCCGCGGAAGGGCGGGTCTGCCTGGTCTGCGCCACGCACGGCGACCCGGACCGCGAACTGGCGGTGATCAACCTCATGCGCCAGCAGCGCGCCGAGGCGGTGATCCTGGTCGGCGGAGCCCGATCCGCCCCGGACTACACCGAGCGCATGGTGCGCCTGGCCCGCTCCCTGGACGCCGCGGGCTCCCGCCTGGTGCTGTGCGGCCGTCCGTCGCTCGGCGAGGACGTGCCGGAGACGGTCGTGGAGTACGACAACGAGGGCGGCGCCTTCGCCATGACCAGCTATCTGCTGTCGGCGGGCCACGAGCGGATCGTCCTGCTCGGCACCCTCGAAGGGCTGTCCACCTCGAACGAGCGCGTGGCCGGGTACGAGCGTGCGCTCCGCAGCCGGGGCGTTCCCGTCGATCCCGAGCTGATCGTCCCCGGCGACTTCAACCGCGAGGTCGGCCGCCGGGCCACCCTGGAACTGATAGCACGCGGCGTGGACTTCACGGCGATCTTCGCCATGACCGACATGGTGGCGGCCGGTGTCCTCCAGGCGCTGCGCGAGTCGGGGCTGCGGGTGCCGCAGGACGTGTCGGTCGTCGGCTACGACGACATCCCCCTGTCGATGGACCTCGTCCCGGCCCTCACCACCGTCCACATCCCGCACGAGGAGTTGGGCCGTACGGCCGTGCGCCTGGCCCTGCGCCGCGAGGAGTACGCCGGCGGCCAGCGGGTGAAGCTCGGCACGCACGTGGTCGTACGCGACTCGGCAGCCCCGGTCCACGGCTGAGGGCACCGCTTGCTGAGCGCTGAAGGCCGGCACGACTGTTCGCGGCCGCGCCGGTCCGGAACTCGGGCCACTGGTGTACTGCCTCGAACGGGCCGAGGGCGTGCGGCCGCTCCGCTCGGTCGGAGAGCCGGTCGAACTGTCTGCATTTCCCTACTTCGCCTGGGCCAACGGGGGCCCCTGCGCGATGCGTGTGTGGGTGAGGATGTGAGCATGGCCGAGAATGCGTGATGGCCCTGCTCATACGGACACGGAGGAGTCGGACATGGTGCACGAACGGGCGGGACAGCCGGCGCGGCCGGAGGATCTGATCGACGTCGCCCGGCTGGTGACCGCGTATTACACCCTGCACCCGGATCCCGCGGAGCCGGGCCAGCGGGTGGCCTTCGGCACGTCCGGGCACCGGGGCAGCTCGCTCGCCACGGCCTTCAACGAGGACCACATCAGCGCGACGAGCCAGGCGATCTGCGACTACCGCGCCGCCCAGGGCACGGACGGGCCGCTCTTCCTGGGCGCCGACACCCACGCGCTCTCCGAGCCCGCCCGCGCGACGGCGCTGGAGGTCTTCGCGGGCAACGGGGTGACCCTGCTGATCGACAGCGCGGACGGCTACACGCCCACCCCGGCCGTCTCGCACGCCATCCTCACCCACAACCGCGGCCGCAGCCACGCCGGCGGCCTCGCGGACGGCGTGGTCGTCACGCCCTCCCACAATCCGCCGGCCGACGGCGGCTTCAAGTACAACCCGCCCAACGGCGGCCCGGCCGCCTCCGACGCCACCGGCTGGATTCAGGACCGGGCCAACGAGCTGATCGCCGCCGGCCTCGCCGGCGTGCGCCGGATCCCGTACACCCGGGCGCTGTCCGCGGAGACCACCGGCCGCTACGACTTCACCGGCCGGTACGTGGAGGACCTGCCCGCCGTCCTCGACCTGGACGCCGTCCGCTCGGCGGGCGTACGGATCGGGGCCGACCCGCTGGGCGGCGCGTCGGTGGCGTACTGGGGGCGCATCGCGGAGCAGCACCGGCTGGACCTGACGGTGGTCAACCCGCTGGCCGACCCGACGTGGCGGTTCATGACGCTGGACTGGGACGGGAAGATCCGGATGGACTGCTCGTCGCCGTACGCGATGGCCTCGCTGATCGCGCAGCGCGACGCGTACCAGATCGCGACGGGCAACGACGCCGACGCCGACCGGCACGGCATCGTCACGCCCGACGCGGGGCTGATGAACCCCAACCACTATCTGGCAGTCGCCATTTCGTACCTCTACGCCAACCGCGAGGGCTGGCCGTCGGATGCCGGGGTCGGCAAGACGCTGGTGTCGTCGAGCATGATCGACCGGGTGGCGGGGGAGCTGGGGCGGAAGCTGGTGGAGGTGCCGGTGGGCTTCAAGTGGTTCGTGGACGGGCTGCTGGACGGTTCGCTCGGCTTCGGGGGGGAGGAATCGGCCGGGGCGTCCTTCCTGCGCCGGGACGGGTCGGTGTGGACGACCGACAAGGACGGCATTGTGCTTGCGCTGCTCGCCTCCGAGATCATCGCGGTGACCGACAGCTCGCCCTCCGAGCACTACGCCGCTCTCACCGCCAAGTTCGGCGAGCCTGCCTACGCCCGGATCGACGCGCCCGCCACGCGGGAGCAGAAGGCGGTGCTCGCCAAGCTCACTCCGGACCAGGTCGCTGCCGGTGAGCTGGCGGGGGAGCGGGTCACCGGCGTGCTGACCGAGGCGCCCGGCAACGGTGCGTCGATCGGCGGCCTGAAGGTGCAGACGGAGAACGCCTGGTTCGCGGCACGGCCGTCGGGGACGGAGGACGTTTACAAGATCTACGCCGAGTCGTTCCGGGGCGCAGACCATCTGGCGCTGGTCCAGGAGGAAGCCAAAGCGGTCGTTGCGGCGGCGCTGGGCGGCTAGCTCGGGTCGGCTCGGGTCGGGTCGGTGCGGTGCGTGGTGCCGGTCCGGGGCCTCCGGGGCTGGGGGTCCTGGACCGACATATTTACGTGCGTGACGGGTCCTCCGTTGCCTTGCCCGGCATGCCGCACACAAATATGCGGAGCGTCCAGAACCCCCACCCCTGCGACCCCGGACCTCCCCGCCGCTGTTGCCCGGCGGGTGGGTGGGTGAGTGGGCGGGTGGGTGTTGGGTGGGTGGGTGCGACTCCGGCCCGGGCCCTGCCCGTCGCTGTTGCCTGCCGGGCGGACGGGTGGCTCCGGCCCCGGCCCTCCCGCCGTCCCTCTTCCGCTCCCCCGGCGCACACCGCATGACCAACCCCGGCCAACCACCGGGGAAGGTGCAGGCGGTGGCTCGGTACGGCGGGCAGAGTCGGGGGGTGCGTGGGTCTTCCGGATTTCTGTAACGCGTTCTAGTCTGTGCGGCGCAGACCCGGACGGACCTCTGGAGGGGCCGTGCACCTGGACTACACGCCTGAGCAGCAGCGACTGCGCACCGAACTGCGTTCCTACTTCGCCGCCCTCGTTCCCGAGAACGCCTACGCCCGCCATTCCGATCCCGCGGCCCAGAAGCGCTTCTATCGGGACACCGTCCGGCGGCTCGGCGCCGACGGGCGGCTCGGCGCGGGCTGGCCCGAGGAGTACGGCGGGCAGGGCCTGACCCCGATGGAGCAGTTCATCTTCTTCGATGAGGCGGCCCAGGCCGGGGTGCCGCTTCCGCTGATGGCGCTCAACACCGTCGGGCCGACGATCATGCAGTTCGGGACGGAGGAGCAGAAGGCGTACTTCCTGCCCCGGATCCTCTCGGGCGAACTCGACTTCGCCATCGGCTACTCCGAGCCCGACGCGGGGACCGACCTCGCCGCGCTGAAGACCCGGGCGGTGCGGGACGGGGACTCGTACATCGTCAACGGCCAGAAGATCTGGACCACGAACGGCGACACCGCCGACTGGGTCTGGCTCGCCGTGCGGACGGATCCCGACGCTCCGCCGCACAAGGGCATCAGCATCCTGCTGGTGCCGACCACCGACCCCGGCTACTCGTGCACCGTCATCAACACCCTCGCCTCGCACGACACGACCGCCAGCTACTACGAGGACGTACGCGTCCCGGTCACCCGGCGGGTCGGCGAGGAGAACCACGGCTGGCGGCTGATCACCACTCAGCTCAACCACGAACGCGTCACCCTCGCCGCGCACGGCACGATGGCGATCCGCGCCTATCACGACGTACGCCGCTGGGCCGCCGCCACCAAGCTCGCCGACGGCCGCCGCGTCATCGACCTCGCCTGGGTCCGGGCGCGGCTCGCCCGCACCCATGCCCGGCTGGACGCCATGAAACTCCTCAACTGGCAGATGGTCGACGCCCTCCAGCGAGGCCTACTGACCCCGCACGACGCCTCCGCCGTCAAGGTCTACGGCTCCGAAGCCCGCCGCGACGCCTTCGCCTGGCTCATGGAGATCGTCGGCGCCGCCGCCCCCCTCAAGGAGGGCTCCGCCGGCACCGTGCTCCATGGCGAGCTGGAGCGGGGCTACCGCAGCGCCGTCATCTTCACGTTCGGCGGCGGCAACAACGAGATCCAGCGCGAGATCATCTCCTGGATCGGGCTGGGAATGCCCCGCGTCCGCCGTTGAGGGGCGTCTGACCTCCCAGCCCGGCGTTCGCCCGCAGCCACGCGGTCAGCGCCTCGGTCATCCCGGCCTCGGATGCGGTGGGCTCCTCGCCCTTGCGGACGGACGTGATCCGCTCGACGACGCGCCGGTGGTAGTCGCGGACCACGGTGGCCGCGGCGGCCGGATCGCGGGTGGCGATGGTGTCCACGATCCGTACCCGGTCCGGCTGGAGGGCGCCTGCGATCTGCCCCCAGCTCCCGGTCTCGCCGCGGGACAGCTTGACGGCGAGCCCGATCTGGAGCTCGGCGATGAACCGGCAGAGCGCGGCGAGCAGCGGGTTGTGGGAGATCTCGGAGAGGGTGACGAAGAAGTCCCGGAGCGCGGCTGCGGACTGCTCCACGCTCTCGGTGTTGTCGGTGCCGGCGGTCCGCCCGGACGCGTCCCGCAGGCGGGTGATCTCCTCGTCGGAGGCGTGCTCGGCGGCGAGTTCGGCGGCGTATGCGGTGAGCGCTCCCAGCAGGCCCAGCACCTCCCGGGCGCCGACCTTCTCGACCTGGACGACGGAGGCGATGGACAGGGCGAGCAGGGTGTCTCCCTGTGCGGTGACCGTCGCTCTGCTGCCGTTTCTGGTGTTGACCAGGCCCATCGCGGTCAGGACGCGGATCGCCTCGCGGATGGTGGGGCCGCTGACGTCGTAGTGCGCGGCGAGTTCACGCTCGGAGGGCAGCCGGGAGCCGTCGGGGAGCCCGCCGCTGAGGATCTGTTCGCGCAGGTCCTCGACGATCTGGTCGGCCACCCGGCCGCGGTAGAGCTTCGCGGGGGTGTGAGGCACGGACATGTCACTCCCAAGGGTCTCCTGGGTCCATATGACCCGTCCAAGAGGACGATAATCTACCTAGTAGGTTTAATCTTGTTCAACGCTCCGACTCGCTGGGACGGATGAGCAACTCGCTCACCGCCGCATGGGCGGGGCGTGTCACGACGTACTCGACGGCGTCGGCGACGTCCATAGCGCTGAGGCGTTCGTAGGGGCGCGTCCCAGCGGTCATCGCCTCCCGGATCTGCCGTGGGAACAGTTCGGTCGTCACGGCTGCGGGTTCGAGGAGTGAGACGCGAACGCGCCGGCCGGCCACCTCCTGGCGCAGCGACTCGCTGTAGGCGTTGAGTGCGTGCTTGGTCGCGCTGTACACGCCGGAGTTCTTGAGGGCGATGCGCCCCGACAGCGAGCTGACGTTGACCAGGTCGGCGACGTGCCGGGGGTCGCTCTCGGCCGCGCGGATCAGGTGCGGCAGGGCGGCGTGCGCGCAGTACAGGGTGCCGAGCAGGTTCACCCGCACCATGTGCTCCCAGTCCGCGACCGACGCGTCCACCATCGGGGCGTGCTGGGCCACGCCTGCGTTGTTCACGAGGATGTCCAGTCGTCCCCAGGTGTCGACGGCCTGTTCCACCGCCGCGCGGGCCTGATCCGCGTCGGCCACGTCGGCCGGCACCGGCAGCGCCCTCCCGCCCGCCGCCGTCAGCTGCTCGGCCAGCGCCGTGAGCCGGTCCTCGCGCCGGGCCACCAGCGCGACGGCCGATCCCCGTGCCGCAAGGACCTGCGCCACGGCGGCGCCTATCCCGCTGGATGCACCGGTCACCAGGGTGACGGTCCCCTTCAGATCCACCTCGGTCATGGCCGTACTCCTCGGGACTCGGTTCCTTGAGGTTCGTGAGAACCTCATTGCCTACCTTGACACAAGCCTACCAAGAAGGTTTGGTGGTTACAGCGACGACCGGATGCCATCGGGAAGGGCGTGCCGCAGCAGGACCCGCGGGAGCGCAGCCCCGGCCGGTCGTGACAGTCAGTACGCCCCGCCGCGCGAAGACCGACCTGGATGCGTCGGCGACGCAGGGGCAAGCACCGGACAACGGAGGACAGCGATGAAGATCGCCCCATACGACGAGAACGCGTTCCGCATGGACCACCCCAGGGGAACGGTGTCGTTCAACTACCTGCTCATGGGCGACAGGAACAAGCCGCTCGAGAACTACCGCTACATCCTGGGGCGCCAGGAGGCCGACTTCCTGATGCCCCGGCACTGCCACACCTTCGAGCAGATCCGTCTGCCGCTGGTGGGTGACATGAACCTCGGCGAGCAGGGCATCCTGCGCGAGGGCGAGGTCGGTTACTTCCCCGAGGGCCAGACCTACGGGCCGCAGGACGACCCGATCGGTGACCCCAAGCAGCTGCAGCTCGTCTTGCAGTTCGCCGGCGCCTCAGGGCTCGGCATGGGAGCCGGCCGTGGCCGTGGCCCGGACAACAAGGAGGCACAGGCCGAGCGGCGGGCGCGCCGGGAGGTCAAGTTCCCGCGGCCGCGCTACAACGGCGTGGTCATCAGCAACCCGACACACTTCAGCTATCTGCCCGTGCCCGGGTGGCCCGGAGTTGAGCGCAAGCGCATCGGCGCGTACACCGAGCGGCAGTTCTGGATCGAGTTCATCAAGATCGAAGCCGGGGCCGAATGGATCTCCACCAGGGAGGAAGCGCGCCGGCTGACCGTGGTCCTCTCGGGGGCCGGAACGGTCGAGGACACCGAGATCGGCAGGCTCGGCGCGGTGGAGGCCGACCCCGGGGAGAAGGCGCGCTTCGTCGCGACCGACGAGTTGGTCCTGTACACCGTCGGCCTGCCCCCGATCGAGCTGCCGGCCGTGCCCTCCGACCAGTTCGACCTCGTCACCACCGACGGTGGGATCAGGTTCGAGAACGCCAAGGACGCCGACACCGCCTGACCCCGGCTGCGTACCGGCGCGGACTCACCCCGGCTCGCAGCCGGCCGGCCCTCCGGCAGGCGGCGGCTCGGGACGGCGCGGCCCTCCCGAGCTCCCGTCGGCCGATTCATCCGCACGCACCCTCACGGAAAGCACCCAACTCCCCGTGAAAATCGCCTCTCGGCGGACCCCCTTCGGCGACCGGCTCTGCTTCCCCGAAGTCGTTCCGCACCACCTCATCGACATCCAGGCCGCGTTCGTACGCCGCCTCGAGACCGGCGGCGTCCACCGGGACGACGCCCTGGCCCGGGCCCGGCTCGCCGTTCCCGGTGACCTGCCCGCACTCCTGCAGGCGGATCCCCAACTCGACGCCGTACGGCGGGTGTTCGACTGGGCCGTCGAGCACGCCGACACCGGCGAACTGCACGAGGACTGCCTCTGGTCCGACGATCCCGGACGGCTCGGCCCGCCGGTCGGGCGGCCGCAGACCATCTGGTGCATGCTGGCCAACTACCCCCGCCAGCGGCCCGCTTCCGCGCCGCAGCAGCCGCGGCGAGGGCTCCAGGGATGCCTGAAGGCCGCCGGCTCCCTGGCGGGACCGTACGACGAGCTCCGGCATCCGGCCATCAGCCGGCAGGTCGACCCGGAGATGGAGCTGGCCGTCGTCATCGGCACCCGGTCCCGCTTCCTCACCCCCGACACCGCCCTACAGGCGGTGGCCGGCTACGTCGGCTTCTGCGACACCGGCTCGCGGGACGTCTCCGAGCTGGACAACAACCGCATGGACCGCGGCAAGGGCTTCGACACCTACGGGATCACCGGCCCCTGGTTCGTCACCGCCGACGAGATCCCCGACCCGCACCGACTGCGCATCCGCTCCTGGGTCAACGGTGAGCTGCGGCAGGACGGCAGCACCGCCGAGATGTTCCATTCCATTCCCGAGCAGCTGGCCTGGCTCACCGCCGCGCTCACCCTGGCGCCCGGTGACGTGCTCTCGACCGGGACGCCGCCCGGCCACGGCAACGTGCGGCCGGGGGATGTGGTCCGCGGCGAGATCGAGGGGCTCGGAGTCGTCGAGAACAAAGTCGTCCTCGACGACTGAGCAACCGGAGGTCGGTCATGTCCGCACCACAGCTGCAGATCATCGTCGGCAGCACCCGCCCCGGCCGGCGCGGCCTCGCCGTCGCCACCTGGATCCACGACCTGGCGGTCCAGCACGCGGGCTTCGACGTACGCCTCGTCGACCTCGCCGAGGTCGGCCTGCCACTGCTGGACGAACCACGCCCCCCGCAGCGCGGCCAGTACGACCACGAGCACACCCGGCGCTGGAGCGCGACCGTGCGCTCCGCCGACGCGTACGTGTTCGTGGTCCCGGAGTACAACCACAGCTACAACGCGGCCACCAAGAATGCCCTGGACTACCTGGCCAAGGAGTGGGCCGGCAAGCCGGTCGCCTTCGTCGGCTACGGCGGGGTCGCCGCGGGCGCCAGAGCCGTACAGGCGCTGCTGCCCGTGGTCTCCGCGCTCGGCATGGTGCCGCTCGCGCACTCCGTGAACATCCCGTTCATCCGCCAGACGGTGAACTCCGACGGGGTGTTCGAGCCCGCCTCCGGTCTCGACGAGAACGCGACGGGCGTGATCGACGAACTGATCCGGCTGACCACCGTGCTCTCCGCGGCCCGGCTCGCCGCCCCGGCCGGGTGAGCGGGGGAACCCGGTCGCGGTGTCCGCCGGTGGCGCGCTCCACCCCCTTCCTCACCCACTACCGAGATAACAGAGGAGCGACAAAAATGAGTGGACTGACCCTGGCTCAGGCGTCCGAGATCGTGGACGCCGCGCTGAGCCACGCGCGCGAACTGGGACTGCGACCCCTGACGATCACCGTGCTCGACCCGGGTGGCCATCCGCAGGTCGTCAAGCGCGAGGACGGCGCGGGCATCCTCCGCCCACAGATCGCCCACGCCAAGGCATGGGGCTGCCTCGGCACCGGCTCGGGGGGTGCCGCCGGGGCGCGGCACGCCACCCGCGACCCCGCCTTCTTCGCAGCGCTGGCCGCGATCTCCGAGGGACGGGTCGCCTCCTCCCGGGGCGGCGTGCTCGTCCGGGACCAGGACGGCGAACTGCTCGGCTCGGTGGGCGTCAGCGGTGAGCGCCCCGAGAACGACGAAACGGTCGCCGTCTTCGGGGTGGAGAAGGCCGGCCTGGTCGCCGACGTGGGCTGACCGCAGCCTCTGTGGCCGGGACCGGCGCTCAGGACGGTCCCGGCCACCACCACCCCAAGCGGATGTGCAGCTCAACGGTGTGAGCCGCAGTCCCCGGCGGGGCGCCCCCTCCCCGCGCCCCCCACGGCATCCGACTCTTCGCGCAGATGGCCGATGGGAAACAGAGGTGCACCATGGCAAAGACGCCTGACAGCCTCAGCTTCACGAACCCACCTGAACCCCTCCGAGCACCACAGACGCCCGGGGAACCGGGAACACCCGACCCGCTCCAACTGACCACCAGGCGACGCGCGCAGGCCCTGGCCATCTGCATCGCCGCCGCGTTCCTGACGCTGCTCGACGTGAGTATCGTGACCGTGGCGCTGCCCTCCATGGGCCACCAACTGAGCCTGACGTCCGCCGACGCGACCTGGTCCATCGCCGGATACACGCTGACCTTCGGCCTGGTGCTGGTCCCGAGCGGGCGACTCGGGGACGAGTTCGGCCGCAGGAAGGTATTCCTCACCGGAATGGTGCTGTTCATCGCCACGGGCGTGCTGTGCGGGGCCGCACCCGACGCAACGTGGCTGGTCGCGGCCCGGCTCGCCAGGGGGATCTCGGCCGGCCTGGTCGCCCCCCAGGTCGTCGGACTGATGCACCAGATGTACCCGCCGCGCGAACGAGGCCGGGCGTTCGGCTACTACGGCGCGACGGTGGCCCTGTCCACGGCCATCGGCCCACTGTTCGGCGGCCTCATCCTCCAGTCGTTCGGCACGGCCGACGGCTGGCGGTGGATCTTCTACCTGTTCATACCGCTGGACGTGCTCGCCCTCTTCCTCGGCATGCGCATACTGCCGGAGGGGCGGCGCAGCGAGCGGCGCAGCAGCCTCGACCTGGTCGGCATCCTCGTGCTCGGACTCGCCGTCACGGCGGTCATGCTGCCCCTGCTGCAGAGCGGCGGCTGGGGGGACGGCCAGTGGTTGCTGCTGTCGGCCGGCATCGCACTGCTGGTCGTCTTCGTCCTGCGGGAGCGCGGTCTCCCGAGCCGCGGCCGGCAGCCGCTGGTCGATCTGAGTCTGTTCCGCGTGCGCAACTACTGGGTCGGCTCGCTGGTCGCCGCGTCCCTGTACGGCGGGTTCACGGGCATCTTCATCGTCCTTACCCTGTTCCTCCAGAGCGGCCTCCACTACACGGCGCTTCAGGCATCACTGTGCACCGTGGTCTTCACCGTCGGGTCGGCGGTCTGCGGGATCATCAGCGGCCGTGTCGTGCACCGCGTCGGCCATCGGCTGGTGATCGGCGGCACCGCTGCCACCGCCCTCGGGCTCGCCGCCACGGCCCTGGTGGTGGGCACCTCCTCCGGCGTCACCATGGGACTGGCCCTGGCCGTGCCGCTGCTGGTGGCCGGCTGCGGCGCCGGCTGCGTCATCGCCGCCAACCAGACGCTCGCCCTGCACCGCGTACCCCGCAAGGAAGGCAGCACCGCGGCCGGCGTCTATCAGACCGGCATGAAGATCGGCACTTCGCTCGGTGTCGCCCTGTCCAGCTCCCTGTACTTCAGCGAACTCGCCGCCTCGCACGGCGACTTCGCCGCCGCGGCGCAGATCGGCCTCGCAGCCGCGGCCGCACTGGCCGCGGCCGCCTTCCTCATCGCGCTGCCGGGCTTCACACTCCGCGTACGTCACACCTCCGCGCCCATCGTGGCGGTGGAGGAGGTGGAGCCGGCCAGGTGAGGCCGCACATGCGGCGTCGTGGTGAGCCGAAGGGGTTCAGCCGGTCGGTGGCGATGTCAGGACGTTGCGCGGCTCGGCGTGGCCGGTGTGGCTGGTGTGGCTTCCAGCAGCCGTTGGCGTATCTGCTTCTCCTGGGCTCGGCGTGCGGTGACGTCCCGGATGACTGCCCCGACGTGGCCCGCGCTGCCGTCAGGACCGGTCAGCAGCACCACGCTGAACTCGATCGACACGGTCCCGCCGTCCGCGGTCAGGGCGGGAACGGCCAGGAGGTCGTCATCTCCGTACTTGGAGGACCCGGCTGCCATGGCCGCCACGAAGCCGTCCCAGTGACGCTGCCTGTGCTTCTGGGGGACGATCACATCCAGATTGCGCCCCGCGACCTCGGCCGCCGAGTACCCGAAGATCCGCTCCGCTCCGCGGTTCCAGTAGCGGATCAGTCCTTCACGATCGATGATCACTATGCCGTCGGGTGCCTGGTCCGCCATCGCCAGGACTACGTCAGTGGCCAAGTCTTCCATGTCGCCTCCGAGGTGGGACGATCCCGCGCCGTCACCGTACAGATCCTGGGGCGAGTGTATACAGTAGACAGTGGCTCGTCACAGTGATCGCGCGATGAGTTCCTTCATGACCTCGTTGGCCCCGGCCAGGATGCGCAGGACCCGGTTGTCCGCGTACATGCCGGCGATGGGGTACTCCAGGCAGTAGCCGTAGCCGCCGAAGAGCTGCTGGCAACGGTCGACGACCTCGCCGGTGCGGTCGGTGATCCAGTACTTGGCCATCGAGGCGGTGGTGGCGTCGAGCTCGCCGCGCAGGTGCCGCTCGATGCAGTCGTCGAGGAACACGCCGTTGATGCGCGCGATGGTGGCGCATTCGGCGAGCTCGAAGCGCGTGTTCTGCAGGCTGAACAGGGGGCGGCCGAAGGCCTGGCGTTCCTTGGTGTAGTCGATCGTGACGGCCACGGCGGCCTCGGTGAGCGCCTGCGCGATGACCGCGGTGATCAGGCGCTCCTGTGGCAGCTGCTCCATCAACTGATAGAAGCCCAGGCCTTCTTGGCCGCCGAGCACGTGGGTGGCGGGAATGCGCAGCTCGTCGAAGAACAGCTCGGTGGTGTCCTGGCCCTTCTGGCCGATCTTCTTCAGCAGCCGTCCGCGGGTGAAACCGGGGGTGTCGTCGCCGACTTCGGCGACCAGCAGGGATACGCCGGCAGCGCCTTGTGAGGGGTCGGTCTTGGCGGCGATGATCAACAGGTCGCACAGGCGGCCGTTGGAGATGAAGGTCTTGGCGCCGCTGACGACATACTCGCCACCCACTCGTTCCGCGCGGGTGGCGATCGCCTGCAGGTCCGAGCCGGTGCCGGGTTCGGTCATGGCGATCGATCCGACCCACTCGCCGCTGCACATCTTCGGCAGCCAGCGCTGCTTCTGTTCCTCGGTGGCGTAGGCGAGCAGATAGTGCGCGACGATGCCCTCGCTCACGGCGAAGCCCAAGCTTCCGGCGCCGCTGCGGAGTTGCTGCTGGATCAGTACGGCCAGATGCGCGAAGGAGCCACCGCCGCCGCCGTACTCCTCGGGGATGGACATGCCGAGCAGCCCCAACCGTCCCGCGCGGGCGTAGAGCGCCTTGTCCGGATACCCCTGGGTGGCGTGCTTCTCCTCATTGGGCACGACCTCCTTCTCGAAATAGGTGCGCGCCAGGTCCCGCACCGCTTCGAGTTCGTCGTCGCTCCAACGGGCACGTACGGCCGTCATGCTTCCTCCGGGGATTCGGTACGGGTGCCGGTGCGCCAGGGCAGGAAATCCGGCTGGTCCTCGCTGACGTGGCCCTTGAATGCGGGCGGGCGGCGCTCCAGGAAGGACATGACGCCCTCCACGGCATCGGCGCTGTGCGCGCAGCTGGCGATGAGCTGTGAGTCCAGGGCGAAAGCCGGCTCGGGCGAGTCGAGGGCGCTCATCCGGTAGAGGGCCTGCCGAATGACGGCGGTCGACACCGGTGCGGTCTTCGCGACAAGGTCGCGCGCCAGCACGTAGGCCTGGTCGAGAACGTCCGCAGACTGGTGCACGGCGGTCACGAGCCCCGCTTCGAGGGCTTCGCCGGCAGAGATGAGCCGGCCGCTGATCATCCAGTCCAGTGCACGGCCCAAGCCGACGAGCCGGGGCAGGAACCAGGTGGATCCGCCCTCGGGATAGATGCCGCGGCGGGAGAAGACGAAGCCGAACCTGCTGTCGGCCGCGGCGATCCGGTAGTCGGCCGGCAGGATCATCGTCGAGCCGACGCCGACCGCCGCACCGCGAATCGCTGCGATGACCGGCTTCTCGCAGCGGTAGAGCAGCCGGGTGACCCGGGTGGCGGGCTCGATCCACGTCGGTGTGGACGACGGGTCCCCGCTCTCCGTGACGCCGAGATCGCCGCCGCTGAGGTCCGCCCCGACGCAGAAGTCGTCGCCAGCGCCGGTGAGCACGATGACGCGCACTTCGTCGTCGGCCATTGCGGACCGTAGCGCGTGGGCGGCCTCGTCGGCCATGCGGATCGTGTAGCCGTTGCGGGCCCGGGGCCGGTTGAGCGTCACCGTCGCGATGCGCTCGTGCACCTCGTATGCGATCTGGGTGTACTCCATTGCACTCCTCCGCGGGGCTTGTGCGGATCAGCATGGCGAAGCTATTGGCAGAGTGTCAATAGTGCTGTCCAGGGCCGGCCCGGGGAGGTGGTGCGTGATCCGTCAGGCGGCGGCGTTCACTGCCCCTCGCGGGAGGTGCGCAGCGCCGGGAAGGTGACGTGGAGCAGGTGCAGCAGGGTGTCGGTCAGGAGTACGTGCAGGTCGCCGCGGCTCAGCGTGCCTCGCACGAGCCACTCCCTGGAGGCCGCCCGGACCATGCTGCCGAACGACCGGACCACCGCCCTGAGCTCCTCCCGATCGTCACTGACATCGGCGAGCCGGGCGGCCTGGAGCACCCAGTCCGTGGCGATCTCGTCGCCTTCGAAGAGGATCCGGTCGATCTCGGGGTCGCTGCCGACGGCTTCGCTGCCGATGAACATGAGTCGCCACATGGGAGCGTTGCGTTCGACCACGTCGAGCCAGCGGTCGATGATGACCGTGATGCGCCGCTCGACCGTGGAGTTGGGCAGGTTGTCGGCAACCGGCGACGGTGCGGTCACCAGCTGGCGGACGACGGCGAGGTAGAGCCCCCGCTTGCTCTCGAAGTAGTGGTTGATCAGCCCGCGCGCGACCTGGGCCTCCCGTGCGATGTCCGTGGTGGAGACCGCGTCGTAGGAGTGCTCGCCGAACAGCCGGCGGGCCACCGCCAGGATCTGCGCCTTGCGCTGGTCCGGCTCGAGCCTCTGTCGCAGCCGTGGCTCGGCGCTCATGTCAGTCCTTACTGCCTTGGGTGTCAACAGGGCGGGCTCCGGTGTGCTGGGGGTCAGTGTAGACAGAGCACTCTGATGAACTTATTGCCAGTGTGTCAATAACTTGCCCCCAACCCCTTGACAGTCGTCAATTAAATCCTTCAGGTTGAAGACCGTGAGGTCGTTCCGGCCTGACGGAAGGGGCGGGCCGGTGGCCGTGTGCCTGTCGGCCCGTGAAGAGAGGAACGTCTTCCTTGACCACTGAAGCCTTCGTTTACGACGCGATCCGGACGCCCCGTGGCCGGGGCAAGAAGACCGGCTCGCTGCACGGAATCAAACCCATATCCCTGGTCGTAGGCCTGATCGACGAGATACGGCGGCGCAACCCTGCCCTGGACCCGGAGCTGATCGAGGACGTCGTCCTCGGCGTCGTGAGCCCCGTGGGTGACCAGGGCTGCGACATCGCCAAGACGGCCGCCCTGGTGGCAGGGCTGCCCGACACCACCGCGGGCCTGCAGGTCAACCGGTTCTGCGCCTCCGGCCTGGAGGCCGTGAACCTCGCCGCGCAGAAGGTGCGCTCGGGTTCCGAGGACCTGGTGCTCGCCGGCGGCGTCGAGTCCATGTCCCGGGTGCCCCTGGGCTCCGACGGCGGAGCCTGGCCGCTGGACCCGGCGACCTCGTACGACACCTACTTCGTGCCCCAGGGCGTCAGTGCCGACCTGATCGCGACCATCGAGGGCTTTTCCCGCGAGGACGTCGACCGTTTCGCACTGCGGTCCCAGCAGCGCGCAGCGGCGGCGCAGGCGGAGGGGCGCTTCAAGGGCTCGGTCGTGCCGGTGCGGGATGTGAGCGGCCTGACGGTCCTGGACCGCGACGAGTTCCTGCGCCCCGACACCACGCTGGAGGGGCTCGCCACGCTCACGCCCTCGTTCGCGGCGATGGGCGAGGCGGGCGGCTTCGACGCGGTGGCGCTGCAGAAGTACCACCAGGTGGAGAAGATCGACCACGTGCACCACGCCGGCAACTCCTCCGGCATCGTCGACGGCGCCGCGCTCCTGCTCATCGGCAGCGAGCAGGCCGGCCGTGCGGCCGGACTCACCCCCCGGGCGCGCATCGTGGCGACCGCTCTGTCCGGCTCCGATCCGACGATCATGCTCACCGGTCCCGTGCCCGCCACTCGCAAGGCGCTGGCCAAGGCGGGTATGACCATCGACGACATCGACCTGATCGAGGTCAACGAGGCCTTCGCCGCCGTGGTCCTGCGCTTCGCCAAGGACATGGACGTCTCCCTGGACAGGATCAACGTCAACGGCGGAGCGATCGCGCTGGGCCATCCGCTGGGCGCGACCGGCGCCATGCTCGTCGGCACCGTGATCGACGAGCTGGAGCGACGCGGTCAGCGCTACGGACTGTGCACCCTGTGCGTCGGCGGCGGCATGGGCATCGCCACCGTCATCGAGCGCCTCTGACTCCGCGTTACGACCGCCGACCCCGCGATACGACCACGACCAACGAGACGAGAGACAGCAGCAATGACCGAGCAGAACCAGCTCCGCTGGGAACAGGACGCGGACGGAATCGTCGTCCTCACCATGGACGCCCCCGAGCAGTCGGCCAACACCATGAACCGGGCGTTCATCGACGCCCTCGCCGCGGTCGTCGACCGCCTCGAGGCCGAGAAGGACTCCCTGTCCGGTGTGGTGATCACCTCCGCGAAGAAGACCTTCTTCGCCGGCGGCGACCTGACCGAACTCATCAAGGCGGGTCCCGAGGACGCCGCCGAGTCGCTTGCCTTCGTCACCCGTATCAAGGCCCTGTTGCGCAGGCTGGAAACCCTCGGCAGGCCCGTCGTCGCGGCCATCAACGGCGCCGCGCTGGGCGGCGGACTGGAGATCGCCCTGTCCTGCCACCACCGCATCGCCCTGGACGCCAAGGGCTCGCAGATCGGCATGCCCGAGGTCACCCTCGGCCTGCTGCCCGGCGCGGGCGGTGTCGTACGCACCGTACGGCTGCTGGGCATCACCGACGCCCTGCTCAACGTGCTGCTGCAAGGGCAGCGGCACAAGGTGCGCAAGGCCCTGGACCTCGGGCTGCTGGACGAGGTCGTCGACACCCCCGAGGAGCTCCTCGACCGCGCCAAGGCCTGGATCGCCGAGCACCCCGACGCCGTACAGCCCTGGGACACCAAGGGCTACCGGATCCCCGGCGGCACCCCCTCGAACCCGAAGTTCGCCGCCAACCTCCCGGCCTTCCCGGCCAACTTGCGCAAGCAGCTGCGCGGCGCCGACTACCCTGCGCCGCGCAGCATCATGGCGGCGGCCGTCGAGGGCGCCCAGGTCGACCTGGAGACCGCCTTCCTCATCGAGAGCCGCTACTTCGTCCAGCTGGTCACCGGCCGGATATCGAAGAACATGACGCAGGCCTTCTTCTTCGACCTCCAGCACATCAACAACGGCGGCAGCCGGCCCGCAGGTCACGACACCTGGCGGGCGACGAAGGTCGGCGTGCTCGGCGCCGGAATGATGGGCGCGGGCATCGCGTACGTCTGCGCTCGCGGCGGCATGGAGGTGGTCCTGAAGGACGTCTCCCTCGAAGCCGCCGAAAAGGGCAGGGCCTACTCGGCCGGCCTGTTCGACAAGGCCGTCAGCCGTGGGAGGACGACCCGCGAGCAGGCCGACGAGGTGCTCGCGCGCATCACGCCGACGGCCACGGCCACGGACCTGCGCGGGTGCGATCTGGTCATCGAAGCGGTCTTCGAGAGCCCCGAGTTGAAGAAGAAGGTCTTCCAGGAGATCGAGGACCTCGTCGAGCCCGGTGCCCTGCTCGGCTCCAACACCTCCACGCTGCCCATCACCCAGCTGTCCGAGGGGGTGAAGGACCAGGAGAACTTCATCGGCCTGCACTTCTTCTCCCCGGTCGACAAGATGCCCCTGCTGGAGATCGTCGTCGGCGAGAAGACCTCCGATGCCACGCTCGCCCGGGCCCTCGACGTCGCCCGCCAGATCAACAAGACGCCGATCGTCGTCAACGACAGCCGCGGCTTCTTCACCAGCCGGGTGATCGGCAAGTTCCTGGACGAGGCCGTGGCCATGGTCGGCGAGGGCCTGCACCCCGCCTCGATCGAACAGGCCGCACTCCAGGCGGGCTATCCGGCCCCGGCCCTCCAGCTGATGGACGAGCTGACCCTGACCCTGCCGCGCAAGATCCGCCAGGAAACGGCCGCCGCCACCGAAGCCGAAGGAGGTACCTGGCCGACGCACGGCTCCGAGGCGGTCATCGACCGGATGATCGACGACTTCGACCGCAAGGGCCGCTCCACCGGCGCCGGGTTCTACACCTACCAGGACGGCAAACGGACCGGCCTGTGGCCCGGCCTGACCGAGCACTTCACCAAGCCGGGCCACGAAATCCCCTTCGAGGACATGAAGGAGCGGATGCTCTTCGCCGAGGCCGTCGACACGGTCCGCTGCTTCGACGAAGGCGTGCTCCGATCCGTCCCCGAGGCCAACATCGGGTCGATCTTCGGTATCGGATTCCCCGGCTGGACCGGCGGCGTCATCCAGTACATCAACCAGTACGAGGGCGGCCCCGCCGGCTTCGTCGCCCGAGCGCGTGAACTCGCGGACCGCTACGGCGACCGCTTCGTACCCCCGGCCTCGCTGGTCGAGAAGGCCGAGAAGGGCGATGTGTTCGCCTGAGCAGGCGACCTGCGTCGTCACAGAAACCCGCACGCAAGGAAGGCCGTTGTCCTGTGAACCCTGACCACGTCACCTCGCTCTGGCCGCCGTACGACAAGCCCGGCGACCTTGCCGTGATCGAGTCCATGCCGCTGGTGTGGCGAGGGCTGCCCGCGACCACGTACGACACCCTCCTGCGGGCCGCGCGGCAGTGGCCCGACCGGCCGGCGCTCACCGTGCTGCCCAGCGCGGAGCGGTGGCTGCGGGCCGCCACGATCACCTTTGCCGAGCTGCGCGACCAGGTGCACCGCTTCGCCAATCTCTTCCACGAGTACGGAGTGGGCCGCGGCACCCCGGTCGGGCTGCTCTCGCCCAACACCGGTCTGCTGCCCGCAGCCGTACTCGCGGCGCAGACCGCCGGTGTCGCCGCCCCGGTCAACCCGGGGCTCGGCGCCGAGCACGTCGAACGGCTGCTGCGCCTCGGCGGCGCCCGGGTGCTGGTCGCCGCCGGCCCCGAACTCGACGCCGAGGCCTGGCGTACGGCGCGTGCGGTGGCGCGGTCGCTCGACCTGACAGCGCTGTTCGCCCTGCGCCCCACGGCGGCCGCCGACCCGGCACCGGCCCTGGAACCGATCGAGGGCATCACGGTCGCCTACCTCAGTGAGGCCGCCGCCGCGCACCGAGCCGACCGGTTCGACGGCACCGCACCGCAGGCCGGCGACCTGGCGGCGTACTTCCACACCGGCGGGACGACCGGCACACCCAAACTCGCCGCGCACACGCACACCAACGAGGTCACCGACGCCTGGATGGTCGCGGCCAACACCCTCCTCGACGAGGAGTCGGTGGTGTTCGGCGCGCTTCCCCTCTTCCACGTGAACGCGCTCATCGTGACGATTCTCGGCCCAATGCTGCGCGGCCAGCACGTGGTGTGGGCCGGTCCGCTGGGCTATCGCGAACCGGCTCTGTACGGCGTCATCTGGAAGATCTTCGAGCACTACCGGATCGCTGTGCTGTCCGCCGTGCCGACCGTCTACTCCATCCTGTCCCAGATGCCGGTGGACGCCGACATCTCCGCGCTGCGCATCGCCGCGGTCGGCGCCTCGGCCCTCCCGCTCGCCGTACGTGAAGCGTTCGAGGACCACACCGGAGTCAGCCTCTGCGAGGGCTACGGGCTCACCGAGGCCACCTGCGCGAGCGCCCGCAGTTTCCTCGGCGAGGAGAATCGCACGGGCTCCGTCGGGCAGCGCCTGCCGTACCAGCGGGTGAAGACCGTCCGGATCGACGCCGAGGGTGAGTGGCACGACCTGCCCCCCGGAGAAAGCGGGACGCTGGCCATCGCGGGGCCGACCGTCTTCCCCGGCTACGTCACCGGGTACGGCCCCGACGGACCGGTCCTCGACAGCCTCGGCACAGTCCGCGACGGCTGGCTCAACACCGGTGACCTCGCCCGGGTCGACGCGGACGGCTTCGTCCACCTCACCGGCCGCGCCAAGGACCTCATCATCCGAGGCGGCCACAACATCGACCCCGTCGTCATCGAGGACGCCCTCCTCGCCCACCCCGCCGTCACCGCCGCGAGCGCGGTCGGCCGCCCCGACCCGCACTCCGGAGAGGTCCCCGTCGTGTACGTGACCCTCGCGGCCGGATCCGACGTCACGCCCAAGGAACTGCTCGACTTCGCGGCGGACCGGGTTCCGGAGCGCGCCGCCGCACCCAAGGACATCGTCGTGTACGAGGGAGCCCTACCGGTGACCGATGTGGGCAAGCCCGCCAAGATCCCGCTCCGGCTGGACGCCATCCGACGCGCCGTCGCGGCCGAACTGGCGGACGCAGGGCTTGAGCTGGCCTCGGATATGACTGTCCGTCAACTGACCGACGGCCGCCCCCTCGTGTCCCTGCCGCCCCTCGGTGACCCCGAACTGCGGCTGCGGGTGGCGACCGCGCTCGACCGGTACGCATTCCGCTGGGAGTTCACCGAATAGAACCGGGGGTGTGCGCACAAGCGTTGTGACTGCCCCCAGCCGCCAGAGCCCTCTCCTCGCCACTCCTCGCCCGTGTCCTCTCACCGCCGGCCGTACGAAGGAGTACTGCGCATGCGCGATATCGCTAGTCGCCTGCCGTGTAGAGCCTCTCGATCTCGTCGGCGTATTTGGCGTTGATGGAGCGGCGCTTGAGCTTCAGGGTGGGGGTCAGCTCGTCGCCACCGGCTTCCCAGGTGTGGGGCAGGATCGTCCATGAGCGGATGTGCTCGACACGGGACAGGCGAGCGTTGGCGGCGTCAAGGCCCAGCTGCACGGCGGCTTTGAGGACCGGGGACGCTGCGAGCGCGGCAAGGGACGTATCGGTCAGGCCATGCTGAACGGCGAAGGCATGGACAGCGTCGGCGTCGAGTGTGATGAGCGCACTGATGTAGGGACGGCGGTCCCCGATCGCGATGGCGGCGGAGATGAGGGGGCAGGCGGTCTTGAGCGTGTTCTCGATGTTGGCGGGCGACATGTTCTTGCCCGAGGCGTTGATCAGAAGATCTTTCTTGCGGTCGACGATGCTCACGTAACCGTCGGCATCGATGCGGCCGACGTCTCCGGTGTGGATCCAGCCGTCGTCGTCGATGGTCTCGGAAGTCCTGGCGGGGTCGCCCCGGTAGCCCTTCATGAGCGCGGCGCTGCGGACCAGGAGTTCGCCATCGTCAGCCGTACGGATTTCCGTACCCGGCAGGGGAGTGCCGACGGTGCCGAGGCGCGGCCTGGACGCGGTGTTGAGCGTCGTGACACCGGTGGTCTCGGACATGCCCCAGGCCTCGCTCACCGGCAGGCCCAGTGCGAGAAGGAAGAGCATCGCGTCCTGATCCAGCGGGGCCGCACCGGTGACGGTGCTGCGGGCCTGGTCCAGGCCGATCTGCCGGCGAATCCTGGTCAGAACGAGGCGCTCCGCGACCCGCTCCAGAAGCCGGAGCCGGAGCGGGCGCCTGCTCCCCAGGGAGGACGCCTGCGCCCTGGCCCGGCCGGTCCGCAGGGCCCAGCGGGCGAGAGCACCCTTGGCACCTCGCTGCTGCTCAAGACCGACGTGGATCGACCCCATGATGCGGTACCAGACCATCGGTACGGCGACGAACTGGGTCGGACGCACGTGGAGCAGGACCTCGAGGAGACGCTTGGGCTGGTTGAGAGTGACCGTGGTGGAGTGGTACGCCATCGGTGCGTAGTGGGCGATGAAGCGATTGACGACGTGCGCGTCCGGCAGGTACGAGATGACACGGCCGCCGGAGGAATCGCCCAGCACCCGGGTTGTCTCGGTCAGCACATAGGTGAGGTTGGCGTGTGTCAGTTCAACACCCTTGGGCGGTCCGGTGGTGCCCGACGTGTAGATCAGAGTGAGTACGTCTTCGGGGGACACACTGCGCCATGCGGCATCGAAGTCGAATTCGGCCGTGCCTGAGGCCTCGAGCTCGGCCAGCGGCAGGACGAGGTCGTCGTGACGGTCGGCGGCGTCGATGCACACGATCGTTTCGACGGACGAGTTCTCGGCGGCCGCCCGAAGGGTTGTCAGGAACTGCTCCTCGCACACCACCAGGCTGTTGCCGGCATTGGCGAACAGGTAGGAGATCTGCTCCGCGCTGCTGGTGTTGTAGATCGAGTAGGGGATGGCACCCAGGTGCATGACGGCTGCGTCGACGATGTGAAACTCGGGCCGGTTGGTGAGCATCAACGCGACCGTGTCACCGCGCTCGACGCCACGGGCGGCCAGTCCGCGCGCAACGCTTTCGACGCGTTCCCCGTATTCGCGCCAGGTCACAACCACTTCATCGTCGGCGTCCCGCAGCGCCACCTCGTTCCCATGCTCGGAGATGGTCTGCTGCATCAGTGTGCACAGCGTTGTGTTCTCCATGCCGGTTCCCTTCCTCCCCTACGCCCGTCGGAGGCCGCCGAAGAAGTCGGCCATCTCATCCGCCGTCTTCTCCGGATACTCGAAGGGCACCATGTGCCCGCATGCGGGGAGGACGTGGCACCGCTCGGGGGTCAACAGGGCTTTGACCTCGGGAAGCTTGCTGATCGGAGTGACCTGGTCCTCCTCACCCCAAAGGAGCAGGGTGGGCGTGCCGAGGCGGCCCGCCTGCCGGTAGACGTCCTGCTGGCGATGGAAGTGGTAGTCGCGCAGAGTGGCCAGTAGGGCGTACATCGAGCCCTCGCAGCGGTACGTGTCGCAGACCATGTCGGTGAGCGCTCTGACCTGATCGGGGGTCCGGACGTTGTGGGACAGGTGCGAGCGCAGCAGGAGTTGGCCCAGGTGTTTGCCGAGGAACGGGCCGATGGTGGGCATCGTGGCCAGCCGTACGGGCGGGGCGTCGGTCTCGGTGAATCCCGCCGGGCCCAACAGGGTCAGGGACTTCGTCCGGTGATGGCTGCGCAGCAGCAGGCCCAGGGCGGTCAGCGCTCCCATCGAGGATCCCACGGTGTGCCAGGGCTGCGGGATGTCGAGGGCCTCGACCAGTTCGTGTGCCTGGCGCACGAACAGTTCACTGTCGTACGGGCCGGCCACGCGGTCCGAATAACCGCGGCCGTATGCGCTGTAGGTCAGGGTGCGCAGGCCATGGCCGTGGAGTTGGGCCACGACACCGTCCCAGTAGAACAGCGGGACGGTCAGTCCTCCCAGGAGGAAGACCGGTTCACCGTCTTCGGGTCCGGTGAGTTCGTAGTGCGTGATGCCGTCGGACAGTTCGATGAAGTTCCCCCGCAGCCGGCTGCGGGTGTCCGGGTTCAGAGGGAGGTTCTCGCCCCGGGCACGGTAGTACGTGGGCATGGTGGCACTCATTTCCGAGGGGCTGAGGACTCCCGAGAGGCGGGAAGCCCGAGATGCGACCGAATGGCTTCGCAGACTTCGGTGGGGGCCTCTTCGGGCATGAAGTGCCCGATACCGACGAGGACCACGTCGCGGGTACCGGGGATGTCCCGGCAGAAGTGCTGGCCGTCGATCAGATCGCCGCGCAGGACCAGCGTCGGGACGGCGATCTCCGTAATCCGGCCGGAGCGGTCGGGCTGGTCGGTGTTGGCGAAGTCGATGAAGGCGGACCGGTTGCCCGGCCGGTTCATCATCGCCGTGACCCGGTCGACCAGCGCCTGGTCCACCTGCATACGGGGACCGACCGAGGAACGCAGACTCTGCTCGGCCGCCCCGCTCGGTGCCCACCGGCGAAGCAGCGGACGCAGCAGCGGATTGCGGGCCATCCGCAACGCCTTCGGCAAGGACTTCTCGGGGTATCCCGTGGCGTTCATCAAGATCAGCTTCCGTACCCGCTGCGGGTACTCGACCGCCAGGTTCCAGGCGATGTTCCCGCCCAGCGAGTTGCCGGCCACGCTCACCTTGTCGAGGCCCAGGCCGGAGAGGAACTCCGCCACGAAGTCCACATAGGCTTCGACGCGGTAATCGCGGTCCGGGCGCGGACCGGTCAGACCGAAGCCCGGCAGATCGAGCCGGATGACTTCGCAGGCGGTCTTGAGGTCGTCGGCGACGGAGTCGAAGGCCTGAAGCGAGGACCCGCTGCCGTGCAGCAGCAGAAGCGGGGGACCGCTGCCTTCTCGCTTGAAGTGCACCCGCACCCCGTTGACCCAGGTGAAGCGGGAATCCTCGTCGATGTAGGCGTCGGAAGTCGTCATGCGTGGGCTCCGTCGAACATGCGCATCACCGTGGTGCGCTCGAGTCGGGCAGGCAGGCAGCGCAGCACGGCGTCCCGTACGGTGCCGAGCGGCCCTGAGGGCACGGAAGCGAGCTGATTCATGCGGACCGCCTGGCGCTGGATCCACCGGACCCGTGCGCGACGCTCCTGTTCGAAGGCCCGGAAGGCATCGGCAACCGATGCGGCCCCGTCCAAGCGGCGTGCCAGTACCGCGGCATCCTCGATGGCCTGGCCGGCTCCCTGCCCGAGGTTGGGCAGCATCGGATGTGCGGCATCCCCCAGGAGGGTCACGGCACCCGAACCGCCGCGCCACGGCCGGTGGCGCAACTCGACCTCGATGGTGTTCCCCGGCTCTGTGGCGGCCAGCAAATCCCTCACCTGAGTGGGGAATTCGCGGTAGAGCCGTTGATAGAACGTGAGCCGGTCCACCGGATCCCGCACAGGACGAGGCGGCGTGGGGATCAGGGCAAACCAGGAGCTGCGTCCGTCAGGCAGGGGAATGATCCCGAACTGCAGGCGGTAGCCCCACCATTCGCGCACCTCGTCAGGCCGGTCCGTCGACGTCTCGGTGACCCCTCGCAGGCAGTTCGTGCCCGAGTGGACGGCAGGTCGGTCGCCGTGCAGGCGGGCGCGGATCAGGGAGTCGATGCCGTCCGCGGCCACCAGTCCGCGCCCCTGCAGACGCTTGCCCGAGGCCAGATACACCGCCACTCCGCCGGTGCACGTCTCGAATCCGATCACGGGATCCCCCGTGAGCAGGCATCCGTCGGGAAGCTGGGAGAGCAGGGCCTCGTGCAGGTCGGCGCGGTGGATTCCGAGCGCGGGGGAGCCGACGGTCCCCTCGACGTCCAGGGCGTTTACCTCGGTCAGGACCCTGCCGGTGACCGACATGATCGAGGTGTGTGCGATCCGCCGCCCCTTGTCCGACACCTGGCGGCCGGTGTTCAGCTCGTTGAGCACCCGCACGGTGTTGTGCTGCAGCAGGATGCTCGTGTTGATCGCCGTGGGTCGGGGCGCTGCCTCGATGATCGTCCAAGGGATTCCGCGTCGCTGGAGGGCCACGGCGGCGGTCAGGCCGCCGACGCCCGCTCCTGCGATCAGTACGTGCTCATGCGATGTCGACAACGACTTTCCCCTTCGAACGTCCGCGCTCGACGTACTCCTGAGCCGCAGCAACGTCAGCCAGCGGATACGTCCGGTCGATGACGGCCCGCACCTTGCCCTCGGCGGCCAGGCGGGCCAGCAGCTCCAGCGCGGCACGGTCGGGACCGAACAGGCTCCAGCCGTAACGTCGACGGTGGAGAGCTTGGACCAGCCGTCGGCCGAGGAGGGTCGCGACGGCTTGAACGCCACCGAGGAGCAAGCCCTTCTCGTCGACCAGCCGCATCAGAGGATGTACGAGCGTGCCGTATCCGGCTCCCGGCCCGCGGCGAAGGATGGAGAGCATCTTCCGCTCCTCGGCGTCGTCGGCCAGGCAGATGGCGAAATCGAAGTCGCGCAGATGCTCTGTGAAGTCCTGCGTCCGGTAGTTGATCACCTGATCCGCGCCAAGGCTCTCGCAGAGTTCGATGCCCGTCGGCCCGGCCGTGGTGGCCACGTGGGCGCCCAGTGCCCTGCAGACCTGCAGGGTGACCACGCCCGTGCCGCCCGAGCCGCCTTGCAGGAACACGTGCTTCCCGGCAGCGGTTTCGGGCCGCAGCCCCGCATCCTTCAACGCGGCCCATGCCGACAGGAAGGCGTAGGGGAGCGCGGCGGCCTCGCGGTAGGACAACCCTTCGGGCTTGGCCACGACATCGTCGGCCTTGGCCACGCAGTATTCGGCGTACGTGCCCTGCGGCGAGGGCCTCTTGGCGCCGAAAACGGCGTCTCCGGTTTTCAGGGCGGAGACACCGGGGCCGACCGCCACGACGTCCCCGGAAACGTCGTTCCCCAGGGTGAGAGGAAAACCGGTGAGGCCGCGCAGCTTCATCAGCTTCTGGCCGTAGCCGCCTCGCCTGCGGCAGTCGATCGGGTTGACCGAGGTGGCCCGTTGCCGGACCAGGACTTCGCCCTCGCCCGGCGTGGGAATCAAGGCGTCGTCGACCACCTCGAAGACGTCCCGAGCTGCGCCGAACCGGCCGGCCTGGGCCGCGCGCATGTGACTCGGAATCGTGGGTGCGGTGCTGGAGGTCATAACGGCTACGCTAGCACCGAAAAGGCGATTTTGGCTACGTGGACTCCGTAATCGCGCCCACGTCCGTGGGAGAGGGTCAGCGGGCCTCGACCGGAGTGCGCTGACCGCCCAGGTCAAGGGCGGCGTCGGCGGTGGCGATGTGCGCGGTGACGACGTCGCCGTGCTGGAGGTAGCCGGGATTCTTGGCCTGACGTGCGAAGAAGGTCTTCCACTTCCACTCCGTGGGCAGCAGCGCCCCGATCCGTTCGACGATCTTCGGCGGGGCCTTGAGGGCGCAGCCGCCGGGGGTTCCGGTCAGCAGGAGGTCGCCCGGCTGCATGGGCTGGAAGCGGGACAGAATGGTCAGCGCTTCGGCGGGTCGCGTGATCATGTCGGCGACGGTGCGGTCCTGGCGCAGGACGCCGTTGACGGACAGGCGCAGCCGCAGGTCGGTCAGCCGTGCCAGTTCCGCGGGGGACGGCAGGACCAGCCGCGGGCCGACCGGTGTGAAGGTGGGGTACGACTTGCTCTCGTAGAACTGTCCCTTGCCCAGCTGTACGTCCCGGGCGCTGACGTCGTTGGTGACGACGAAGCCGGCGATGTACTTCGGCAGGTCCGCCTCGGTGACGGTGGCGCCGATGGGCAGCGGGGCACCGAACACGAGCCCCAGCTCGATCTCGTAGTCGAGCAACCGCACGTGGGCGGGTTTGACGATCGGGGTGTACGGCCCGCTCACGGAGGCGGATGCCTTGCGGAAGAAGGTGGGAGGCACCGAATCCGGGTTGAAGCCCGAATCCTTCGCGTGCGAGCGGTAGTTCACCATCTGCGCGATGACGCGGCAGGGGGTGGTCACGGGAGACAGCAGAGTGAGGTCACCGACCGGGACGCCTTCTTCCGCGCTCTCCACCGTCTTGTCGATGGCCGGCCTGTCGGACAGCAGTTGCGCGGTGGTGCGGGCGTCGGTGGCGACAGGGACGGCGCGGCCGTCCCGCTCGACCCACCACGATTCCTCGGTGCGCAGGATGTTCGTACTCAATGGCTCATCGCTTTCATCATGCCCAGCAGCAGGGCGGGATCGATTTCGTTGTCCTCGCGCAGCGCTTTGAGGACAGAGCGCAGCAGGGCCGGTGAGGGCTTGGTGCCGAGGAAGTCACGGGTGATGGGGGGACCCCACTGGTAGAGGCCGCTCGCGGACATGGGCGCCCAACCGGATTCGACGGTGCAGTCGAAGAGGTCACCGTCCGCGAAGTGCTCCATCATCAGGCGGTCCGGGTCGCGCCAGTAGTCGAAGATCTGGCTTCCCAGGATGTGCCGCCCGATGCCCCAGGCGCGGCGGTATCCGCGCTCGCGAAGGTACTCACCGCCGGC
Organism: Streptomyces sp. NPDC059373; assembly: GCF_042751495.1. Lineage (NCBI taxonomy): Bacteria > Bacillati > Actinomycetota > Actinomycetes > Kitasatosporales > Streptomycetaceae > Streptomyces > Streptomyces sp. NPDC059373. Next base: position 60,488 of record NZ_JBHYXC010000041.1, read on the forward strand.
GGCCAGGGCGTCCATGTCGCAGACCTGGTAGGCGGAATGGACGTAGCCGGTGCCCGGACCCAGGTGCAGGGCGATGGAGTGATGGTCGGCGGGATGCGAACCCCGGTCACACCGGATGAAGGCCATCGTGGGGCCGCGGTCGCGCTGCCCGTCAAGGAAGAGGAAGTCGCTGACGATCAGGCCGAGCGTGTCCAGGTACCAGGTGAGGGCCTGGTGGAAGACCGTGGTCTCGAGCACGACATGTCCGAGCCGCTGGACGCGGGCGGGCTCGCGCGGCGGCCGCTGAGCGACGTTGACGCGCTTTCCCGGCTCGTTTCCCGTATTGAGCAGCATGGGCTGCCGGCCGGGCAGCTCGGCCCCTTCGTGCGTTCCGTGCACCACGCGGACCGGAAAGCCGCTGGGATCGCGGAGGTCCACCGCGTGGCCTCCGCCCGGTTCCTGCAGCTCGCGGACGTCGGTGCCGGTGCTTCGGGCCAGTCGCGACAGGTCGCCGGCGTCGGCGGCCCGGAAGACGGGACCGAGGAATCGGGCGACGGATCCCCGGCGCACCACCAGGCAGTGCGCTCCGGGCATCGTGCCCCGCAAGTACAGGGCGTCCTGCGTGCGGGCGGCCACGGCGAAGCCGAAGTCCCGGGCGAAGACGGCCGCCCGGTCGAGGTCCGGCTTCTCGAACTCGAGCCAGGCCAGGTCCTCCACCTTGATGACCGGATTGAGGGAACGCCCCGGATGCTCGCCCCGTACGGAGCCGAGCTCGCTGTGCAGGTTCGCATGTGCCGAATCGGTGTCAGCCGCGCTGTTCATGACGAGACCTCCACGTCACGCCGTCCGCGGCTACCAGGCCTCCGGTACTCGCCTTCACGATCAACACGCGCTCCATTGCGCTCCTCGCCTTCGCCGCACGACGGCTCGTCTGTCCCTGGTGCCGACGCTAGATTTGAAATTGGCACCTGTCAATATTCTGGGCGTGGACCTCTCGTCCCAGGTTGCCTTTAATGGGCACTCGTCTAATATGCGCCGGGGGGACTACACGCAAGGCTCCAGCTGATGGGGAGGCGAGGACGATGTCCCGTCCCGAGGAATGCCGTATGGCCGACGAGGCCGCCGACTACAAGCGTCTGGGTATCGCCAAGGGCGACATCGCGGTCTGGGAGGACGGGTTCCGCACTGATCCCGGAGGGCCTGGAACCTTCGAGTGGTGGTACTTCGATGCCGTGCTCGACGACGGCTCCACGCTGGTGATCAACTTCATGGCGAAGAACTTCCGGGTCGGCAGGGGAGTCAACCAGCCGCCGGCGCCGGTGGTCACCTTCGAGCTCGACCGGCCGGACGGCACCCACGTCGAGCGCAGCTCTCCGGCACACACCGACGACTACGCGTTCGCCACCGACCGGTGCGATGTCCGCGTGGGCGTCAACACCATCTCCGGCGACCTGCACACCTACCGCATCCACGTCGACCTCGACGGCGTCGTCGCCGATGTGACCCTCACCGGGCAGGTCCCGTCCTGGCGGCCCGGCACGGGGCACATCCTGTTCGGTGACGACAAACAGAAGTACTTCGCCTGGCTGCCGTCCGTCCCTCAGGGCGCGGTCGAAGCCACCCTCACCATCGATGGCGCGACGCGCCACCACACCGGCACCGGCTACCACGACCACAACTGGGGCGACGCGGAGATGGCCCGTCTCATGCACCACTGGTACTGGGCGCGTGCCGAGGCAGGCGACTACACGGTCATCGCCTCCCACATCACCGCGGAGAAGAAGTTCGACTTCGCCGAGGTCCCCATCTTCATGCTCGCCAGGAACGGCGAGATCGTGGCCGACGAGGGCTCTCTGGTGCGCTTCACCAAGAGTGACGAGCAACTCGACCCGGTCACCGGAAAGCCGGTCGCCGACACGGTCGTGTACGACTACGACGCCACGGCTCGGGGAGGCGAGCGCTACCGCGTGACCTTCCGCCGCGAGAACACGATCGTGCAGGACCGCATGATCGAATCCCTCAAGGGTCCCAAGCGCGCCCTGGCCCAACTGGCCGGATTCAACGGCGCCTACCTGCGCTTCACCGGCGAGGTGACCGTCGAGCGCCTCACCCGCGAGGCCGACCCCGAGAGCGTCACCGCCCCCGCCCTGTGGGAGCTGATGTACTTCGGAAGGACCCCCTCCTGAGGCCCGTACGATGAAGAGCATGGTCACGAATGCGCGTCCGCGGGGGCGCCCGCGGAAGGACGAGGAGCCTGCCCCGGCGGAAGAAGCCCTTCAGGCTGCCCTGCGCTCATTCGCCACGCATGGCTTCAACGGGGTGTCGGTACGCACCCTCAGTCGTGAGCTCGGGGTGAGTCACAACTTGCTCCACCAGCGCTTCGGTTCGAAGGAGGGCATCTGGCGTGCTGCCGTCGATCATGGTTTCGGCGGCATCGTGGCAGCGATCCTCGCCGCGGACGACGAGTCCGTGCCACCGATGGAGCGACTGCACGCCTTCGTGCGGACGTTCGTCCGGTTCTCCGCCGAGCACCCGGAACTCCTGCGCCTGATAAACATCGAGGGCAGTCAGCCGAGCGAGCGGCTCGACTACATCACCGAGAAGTTCATCGTCCCCGTCATCGCCAGATTCCTCCCACTGCGCGACGAACTGGTGGAACGCGGCGAGATCCGCCCGGTCGCGCCCGAAATGATCTACTACATCATCACCTCGGGCGGCGGGGCCATGTTCGCGAGCCGGGAGCTGACCGAGCGGCTCTTCGGCGGCCGGTTGCTCTCCGCCACGCGCAGCGACGAGTACGCGGAGAGCTTCGCCGACTTCATCATCGACGCCCTGCGCCCGTGAAGGCTGTCAGCTTCCGAGCTGCCGGCCGAGGAAACCGGTGATCTTGCCCATCACCGCCGTCGTCGACCAGTCCTTGACGGACTTGCTGTCGCCCATGAAGGTCAGGTCGCCGTGGTTGGCGCCCTCGACGACGTAGCGGGTGGCGTCGACGCCCTTGGACTTGAGCTTGTCGCTGAGTTCAAGGGTCTGGCTCGGCGAGACAAGCTGGTCCTTGCTGCCGTGGAACAGTGCGAAGGGCGGGGCGGAGGAGGTGACGTACGTGTCCGGGTCGGCGGCGGCGACCTGCTTGGTGTACTGCGCGACCGACTTCTTGGTGCCCACTCCGTAGACCCACTGTGCCGTGGAGTTGCCGGCCGCCGTGTTCGCGTTCTTGGCGGCGGTGTCGTAGTCGGCGCCGAGCGTGGAGAGGTTGGACGGGCCGAATTCGTCGACCACGGCCTGCACGTCGCTGCTCTGGGTCAGGTTGTCGCCGGACTCGAACTGCTTCTGCCCGTTGGTGACACCGGTCATGGCGGCGAGATAGCCGCCCGCGGACTGGCCCCAGACCGCCACCTTGCTGCCGTCGATGCCGTACGTGTCCGCATGCGCGCGCAGGTAGCGGATCGCGGACTTCACGTCGGAGACGCCGTCCTTGTAGGTGGCGCCGTTGACGATGGTCCGGTAGGAGATGCTGGCGACGACGTACCCCTGCTCGGCCACGTAGGTGCGCTGGGCCAGGTTGGCGCTCTGGTCGGCCAGCATGAAGCCGCCGCCGGTGATGTAGATGACCAGGGGCTTCTTGCCCGAGGTCTTGGGGACCTGGATGTCCACCTTGAGCTGCGTCTGCTTGCCGTTGGTCGTCGGCGTGGCGTAGACGACGTTGTTGTAGCTGGTCAGCTGGGTCTTGCCGCACTGCATCTGGGGGCCGGTCGGCTTGATGACCGTGCTGGTGCTGGTGTCGCTCTGCTTGATGGTCTTGGCGACGGGGATGCTC
>NZ_JBHYXC010000042.1:0-58576 GCF_042751495.1 Streptomyces sp. NPDC059373
CCGGAAGCCTCTCGGCTTCCGGGCCCTCGGACCGGGGTGGGCGATACTGGGATCGAACCAGTGACCCCTTCGGTGTGAACGAAGTGCTCTCCCGCTGAGCTAATCGCCCCGGCGCGGGAACAACCTTACCGCACCTCAGCCGGTGGCCGGACCACGCACGGGCTCAGTGCACATGCCACGGCATGACGAATCCGTAGCGTGCCAGATAGATCCCCACCAGCACCCCGATGATCACCAGGCCGACCGTCGTCAGGATGATGTTCCGGCGCCGCACCCGCGGGTCGAGCGCCCGGTGGGCCGCCTCGGTGACCTTGCGTTTGGTCCAGCGCAGAACGAGCTGGGCCCAGACGAACTCGGTCGCCCAGATCGCCATCCCGCCGAAGATCACCACCCAGCCCGGACCCGGCAGCGGAAGCAGGATCACGCCGCCGGCCACCACGGCCAGGCCGACCAGGAAGACGGCCACCTGCCAGCTCAGGTGCAGCACCCGGGAGCTCTTGATGAAGCGGGGCGCCCGCGAACCCAGGCCCCGGGTGGCGTCGGCGTCGGCGGCCTCGTCGACGGCCGTCCCGTCCTCGTCACCCTCCGCAGTCATATCGCCCAACTTACCCGACTGATCGCGATCACCGGAATGGCCTTCTGGGCGATAAAGGAACTCGGCCGGACGAGGTACCAGAAGCCTCACAAACCAGTCAGAGGGGTTTACAACGTCCCCGCTGGTGGCATGTCGATTTCGCCGACGTGCGAATCCCCGAGCGCACACTGAGCGAAAGGCCCTGGCGCTTATGAACACCACGGTCAGCTGCGAGCTGCACCTGCGCCTCGTTGTGTCGAGCGAATCGTCACTGCCCGTCCCGGCGGGCCTGCGGTACGACACGGCCGATCCGTATGCCGTGCACGCCACCTTCCACACCGGTGCCGAGGAAACGGTCGAATGGGTTTTCGCCCGCGACCTCCTCGCCGAAGGGCTGCACCGGCCCACCGGCACCGGAGACGTCCGAGTCTGGCCGTCCCGCAGCCACGGCCAGGGCGTCGTGTGCATCGCCCTCAGCTCCCCGGAGGGGGAGGCCCTGCTGGAGGCCCCGGCGCGGGCCCTGGAGTCGTTCCTGAAGCGGACCGACGCCGCCGTGCCACCGGGCACCGAGCACCGTCACTTCGACCTGGACACGGAGCTCTCCCACATCCTCGCGGAGAGCTGACGCCCCCACGCCGTCCGCGGCCGTACTGATTCTCGGGGGTACGGCGCGGACACGATCCGAGCGGAACCGCGAGAGCCGCTGTTCCGGAGCACAGCTCCGGGGCAGCGGCTCTCGCGCTAGAGTCGCCGGAACGCAACGCCTGACCCGGCCAGGGAGCGATTCCGTGCTCATCAACCATGACACCAAGTTCGCCCTCGACTCCGTCGTGGATCTGATCAACACAGGACCGGAGTACGACGGCCGCGAAGGGCTGGCGGATGTCGCCGCCCTGCGAAGCTACGTCGAGCGGAACGACGTCAGCGAGGTCGGACCGCTCGACGAGCCGGACCTCAAAGCGGTACGCGAGGTACGGGACCGGTTCGCCCGGGTCTTCGCCGCCGCCAGCACCTCCGAAGCCGCCGCACTGATCAACTCACTCGTCGCCGAGGCCGGCACCACCCCCCGGCTCACCGACCACGACGGCTACGACTGGCACGTCCACTACTTCGCCCCCGGCGCCTCGCTCGCCGACCACCTCGCCGCCGACTGCGGCATGGCCCTGGGCTTCCTGGTCGTCGCCGGGGAGCACGAGCGGCTGCGCCGCTGCGACGCGCCGGACTGCCGGCGTGCCTTCGTCGACCTGTCCCGCAACCGCTCCCGCCGCTACTGCGACAGCCGCACCTGCGGTAACCGGCTGCATGTCGCGGCGTACCGGGCGCGGCGCCGCGAGGCCGAGGCGCTCTAGTGCCCCTCCCGGCAAGCTTTGCCCTGTCGCACCGCCCAGCACGCACGCTCGCGGCGTTGGCCAAAAGCCCTGGTAGCTCTCCCCCCAGCCTTCGGCCGGGAGGTACCCCCACCCCCAAGCTCTCGGCTTCGCTCGAGCAGGGGGCACCCCCATCAAGGACATCCGGCCGCCTTGCGATCGCACGCACCGGACGACGCTCCTTGACGGGCAAACATCGCCGGTCACGGCACCAGCTCCGGCCCTCAGCCTCAGCCTCAGAAGAACGGCCGAAGGTCGTACAGCGCCCCTGCGCCGAGCAGTCCGCCGATCACGGTCAGGAACAGCATCAGCGGCGGCTGGGAGAGGGCGAACAGGCAGCCGCGCGGCTCAGTGTTTTCTGCTTCTGCTTCCATGGCCCTAAAAGGTCGTGGGTCGCTCGACGGGGTGAACGAACTCGCACAACCGTACGCTCCTGAGCATGCCAAGTACCGCTCAGGGGATGGCAGTTGAGGTCGCCAGGGCGATGATGTCGCAGGGCGGGGCGGTGGCGTGACCAACACACGCGTACTGAGGAGTGATCTCAAACTCAGCCCGGGAAAATCTCAGAATGTGGACGCGGATGCGCACTCGGGACTCAGATGCCGCGACGCTTCAGGATCTCCTCGACCTCGCTGAAGTCCGACAGCGACGGTTCCTTCCCCTTGGCGGGCAGCGCCGGGGCCGACGCCTTGCCCTCCACGGCCGGTGTGGCCTTTTCCTTGCCCCTGCGGCGGCCGGAGGCGAACCGTCCGCCCACGTAGAGCACCGCCGACACCGCCAGCACGCCGAAGCCCGCCCACACGCTGGGCTTGAACACCAGATCGGCCGCCCAGGTGCCGACGGCCCTCCCGACCTTGCTGCCCAGGGTGACCAGACCGGTCATGTAGAGCCCGACCGGCAGCAGCGCCAGCGCGGCGGTGCGTACCGCCGCCAGATAACGTCGGCGATACGCGGTGAGCAGGGCTATGGCCAGGCCTGCCGCCGAGAGCGCGACGCACACGGTCGAAGTAAGCATGCCTCCATCGTGCACCCGGCGCCCCGTGCCGACCACGCCCCGGCGCCGGGATCAGGGTGATCTCGGGGGCGGCTCCTCCCCGAGTGGGAGACTGTCCGTCATGAGCAATGCTTCCTCCCCGGCCGTCCTGGAGTACTGGTGCGAGCTGCAGTGCCCCGACTGCGCCGCCGCCCTGGACGATCTGCGTGCCCTCCGGGCCAAGTACGGTGACGCGCTGGTGATCCAGCTCCGCCACTTCCCCCTGGACAAGCACAAGCACGCCTACGCTGCCGCTCAGGCCGCCGAGGAGGCCTTCGAGCAGGGGCGCGGCTGGGAGTACACGGAAGCCGTGCTCGCCCGGGTCGGCGAGCTCGCCGCGCGCGGCGAGAAGCTGCTCGTCGAGATCGCGGCGGAGGTCGGGCTCGACGCGGAGGAAGTCGACACCGCGCTCGTCGACGGCCGGCATCTGCTCGTCGTCGACGCCGACCAGGCCGAGGGCCGCGCGATCGGTGTCACCGGGACCCCCACGTACGTCATCGACGGTGAGCGGCTCGACGGCGGCAAGAGCCAGGAGGGCCTCCGGCAGCGCGTCGAGGCCGTCGCCGACCGGCTGCTGGCAGGCTGACCACGGGCCTGCTCCCCCCAACCCGAACGTCAGAGCAGCGGCTTGAAGAAGTGGTGATCCGTCGAGCGGTAGCCCAGGGATTCGTAGAGCCGCAGGGCGGGGGTGTTGGCGGTGAAGACGTTGAGGCCGAGGTGGGGGACGCCGGAGGCCACGCATTCGCGTTCGGCGGCGAGCATGAGGGTGCGGCCGTGGCCGTGGCGGCGGTGGGCGGGGTCGACGGTGACGAGGAAGACCCAGGCGGGTTCGCGGAGGCGGAGCCAGAGGTGGCCGACGTCGGTGCCGTGGTCGGAGAGGACGCGGAGGGCGGTCTGGGGGGTGGCCGGGCCGTCGGGGAGGGTGGCGAGGTAGTCGGCCTCGGCCACGGCGACGGCGCGGTCGGGGGCCATGCCCCGGTCGACCCAGCTCTGGATGTACTCGGCGCGCTCGCGCTCGTGCCAGGCCGCGTAATCCGCGTCGTTCATGGGTCGTACGGAGCTGCCCTCAGGCAGCTCCGGCGGCAGCGGGGGCAGCGTCTTGGCCATGCCGCGGTTCCGCTCGGTGTAGCCGAGCGTCGTGGCGAGGCGGAGGGCGACGGGCGCGTCGGCGGGGACGCTGACCTCGGCGCGGCGGCAGCCCCAGCCGCGCAGGACTTCCTCGGCGGCGAGGGCGGCGACCGTGCCGCGGCCGCGCCGCTGGTCGGCGGGGTCGATGCGGAGGGCGACGATCCGGCCGACGTCGGCGCCGAAGCGGGAGTCCGTACTGACGGTGATCTCGCCGACCGGGCGGCTGTTGACGCACACCGTGTAGCGGCGGGCACGGACCCCGCCGCGCCAGCGTTGCTCGGGCTCGGCGGGGCGCAGGGTCGTGGTCACGGGTTCGGGTGGGCGGCGGCGCGCTCGGCGAAGGTCCGCATCGCCTTGGCGGTGACCGGGCCCGGGGCGCCGGGCACCGGACGGCCGTCGATGGCGTGGATGCCCTGCACGTCGCGCAGGGTGGAGGTCAGGAACAGCTCGTCCGCCTCGTCGAGGGCGTCGAACGGAAGATCGGCCTCCTCGGCGCCGCTCCACTCGGCGACGAGCTCGCGGGTGATGCCGGCCAGGCAGCCGGAGGCGAGCGGCGGGGTGAGCAGCTTGCCGCCTATGACGACGAAGATGTTGGATCCGGTGCCCTCGCAGAGCCGGCCCTGGGTGTTGGCGAAGAGCGCCTCGGAGGCGCCGTTGCGGTGGGCCTGGGCCAGGGCGACGACGTTCTCGCCGTACGAGGTGGTCTTGAGCCCGGCCAGGGCGCCCTTCTCGTTACGGGTCCAGGGCACGGTGACGACGGCGGTGGTGTCGGGCCGTACGGAGGCGGTGCCGAGCGCCACGACCAGCGTCGGGCCGGTGTCGCCACGCTCGGAGCCCAGCGGGGAGGTGCCGCCGGTGTAGGTGACGCGGAGCCGGCCGTACGGCATGGGGTTGGCGGCGAGGACCGCCTCGCAGGCCCGGCGGACCTGGTCGAGGTCGGGTTCTGGCAGGCCGAGGCCCCGCGCGGAGCGGGCCAGCCGGCGCAGGTGCCGGTCCATGGCGAAGGCCGCCCCGTCGACCGCCTTCAGCGTCTCGAAGACGCCGTCGCCCACGGTCAGCCCGTGGTCCATGACGGACACGGTCGCCGCGTCCTCGTCCCGCAGGCCGCCGTCGACCCAGATGCTGCTCACAGCGTCTCCTCGTTCGTCGTGTCGTACTCCCCCGACGCTACCGCCAGCAGCCGGGACGCCTTCAGCTCGGTCTCTTCCCACTCCCGCCCGGGGTCCGAACCCCAGGTGATCCCGGCGCCGGTGCCGAAGCGCAGCAGGGGGCCTCCCTCGCTGACGGCGGATTCCGTACGGTCGATCCAGAACGTACGGATGCCGACCGCCAGCTCGCCGGTGCCGCGGTCGGCGTCGACCCAGCCGATGCCGCCGCAGTAGGGGCCGCGCGGGGCGGTCTCGAGCTCTTCGATGATGCGCAGGGCGCTGGACTTGGGGGCGCCGGTGACCGAGCCGGGCGGGAAGGTCGCGGCGAAGAGCTCGGCCCAGCCTGCTCCGTCGCGCAGTTCGCCGCGCACAGTGGAGACGAGGTGCACCAGGCCGGGGTGCTTCTCGACCACGCACAGCTCGGGGACCGTGACGGTGCCGGTGGCGCAGACCCGGCCGAGGTCGTTGCGGACCAGGTCGACGATCATCACGTTCTCGGCGTGGTCCTTGGGCAGCAGATCCGCCTCGGTGCGGCCGGTGCCCTTGATCGGGCCCGACTCGACGGTGGAGTCCCGGCGGCGCAGGAAGAGTTCGGGCGAGGCGGTGGCTATCTCGACGCCGTACGCGGGCAGCCGGATCGTTCCTGCGTACGGGGCCGGGTTGCCGCGCGCCAGCAGCGCGGTCAGCGCGTCCACGTCGGCGTCGGGTGCGACGGGCGCCGACAGCACGCGGCAGAGGTTGGCCTGGTAGACCTCACCGGCCGCTATGTACTCGCGGATGCGGCGTACGCCGGCGGTGTAGGCGTCCCGGTCGAGCGAGGAGACCCAGTCGGTGGGGGCGGGGCCCTGCCACTTCCCCTTCCCGGCGGGGAGCGCCGGGTCGGGACGTACGTCCCGGAAGCGCGCGCAGACCATCTGCCCCTCGAAATCAGCGGCCACCGCCCAGAAGCCCGAGGAGTCGAGGGCGGTGGGGTCGGTGGTGACATCGCGCAGGTCGGAGGCGACAAGGCCGCCGAACCTGGCCATGGGGGCGAGCTCGGGCACGGGGGTTCCTGGGTCGGTCGGGAGGGTCCTCTGCGAGTCTAGAACCGGGGCGGTGGAGGAGATGGCCTGGTCACCTGCCCGGCACGCTGCGGAAACGCGTTTTGGAGGCGGCGGGGGAATCCGCTAGAGTTCAACACGTCGCCGGGACGCGGAAGCGCCCCGGAGCACCGGCACCTGCGGACGTAGCTCAGTTGGTAGAGCGCAACCTTGCCAAGGTTGAGGTCGCCAGTTCGAACCTGGTCGTCCGCTCGGAGTGGGGGATTCTTCCCGAGCCCCCGCGTTGGTGGAGTGGCCGAGAGGCGAGGCAACGGCCTGCAAAGCCGTCTACACGGGTTCAAATCCCGTCTCCACCTCTACGGACGATTAGCTCAGCGGGAGAGCGCTTCCCTGACACGGAAGAGGTCACTGGTTCAATCCCAGTATCGTCCACTGGACCCTCGCGGGTCCTCTCGCGCGATTAGCTCAGCGGGAGAGCGCTTCCCTGACACGGAAGAGGTCACTGGTTCAATCCCAGTATCGCGCACGCGGCACCCCGCAGCACCAGGACGATTAGCTCAGCGGGAGAGCGCTTCCCTGACACGGAAGAGGTCACTGGTTCAATCCCAGTATCGTCCACCACCGATCCCCGGGTCAGCTCTGGCTGACCCGGGGATTCGTCGTTCAGGACGACGTCAGGACGAGAAGAGCATGTGGCCCAGGCCGCGGTGCTTGTGGTGGCCGTAGTGACCGCCGCCGTGGCCGCCGTGCTGCGGGGCGCCCCAGGAGGGCGCGTGCTGCTGGGGATACGGCTGCGGGGCCGGCGCCGGGTAGCCCTGCGCCGGATAGCCCTGCGGCGGGGCGGAGTACTGCGCCTCGACACGGGTCAGTGCCTCGAGCTCGCCGTAGTCCAGGAAGATTCCCCGGCAGTTGCCGCACTGCTCGATCTGGACACCGTTGCGGTTGTACGTCTGCATCGGGCCATGACACTTGGGACAGAGCATCGTCGGCTCAACTCCTCGCGCTTGCTGGTCACCGCCGGAACGTCCGTCCGGCGGGGCTTGGTTCACGATATCCGCGCCATCCGACGGCAGGCATCGTGCACGGCTTGTTCCGTTTCGTCGAGTACGCGGCCCTCCGCCACGGACTTCGCGACGGCCAGGGCCGCCGTCTGCACGGCCAACGCCCGGGCCGGCACGTCGAGATACGGCCACGGGTCGCCCTCCCCCGGCACGGCCGGGCCCCCGGCGGCCCGGTACGCGCCCAGAAACCGATCCCAGACCCCCGGAGCCAGCACACCGGCCGCGAACCACATCGCCGGCCTGGCCAGGTCCCAGGCGGGATCGCCCACCCCGAGGTCGTCCACATCGATCAGCCGCCAGTCCCCGTCGGGCGCCGGGTGCCGTACGAGTTGGCCCAAGTGAAGGTCCCCGTGGCACAACGCCCGACGGTGCGACGGCTGCGGGGCCTCGTCGCGAGCCCACTCCGGCAACCCCGCCCAGGCCTCCAGCACCACCGCGTCGTGCTTCACCGCCCGCATCCTCGCCACGGCCCTCGCCGCCTTCGCCGGACCGCGCATCGGCGGCACGGGATGCGGGAGCGCCGTCGAGTGCAACGTGGCCAGCAGCACGGCTGCCTCCTCCCACGGCGCGGCCTCGGGATCGGTGTCCCGCCGCACAGGCTCGCCGTACGGCCACGCCGTCACGGCCCGGCCGTGCAGCACCGAGCCGTACGGCAACGGCGGCAGCAGGACCCCGGCCAGGGACGGATGAGCCGCCACCCCCACCCGCCGCGCGAGCGCTTCACGGTCGGAGTCAGCGGCATGCGCCTTGAGCACGACTCCCCCACTGCGGACAACGGTGCCGTCGCTGCGCTCGGCGAGCACCGCAGTATCCCGTTGCGCACCCGCGGTGGCAGCTACCGCCCGAGCCCGCAAGGCGTCAGTCAATGTCAGCGCTCCGGCCACGCCCCTCCCCCATTTCCTCCCCCACCCTACGATCGACGCTCGGCCAGGGATCTGCGGTTCCGGGTCGGCGAGTGAGCCGAAGCGGAGCGGTCGCTGTCGAAAAGGAGAACGCGCGCAGTTCGCGAGGAACGAGCGACCGAGCACGATCGACTGTCGACAGCGGCTCAGCGCAGCGGAGGCGAACTCGCCTCAAAAAAAGAGGTGCCCGGGCACCATCGCTGATGCCCGGGCACCAAGCCGTCCGCCGGACCCCCGTCCCCACGGGGTTTCGACACCGGTGTCCCCACCCGGACCGCTCTTCCGGGCAAGGGGCGATCTGTCAGCGCCCCATAAGACCGGCCACGGACGACGCTTGAGTGACCACTGCCTGCCAGCCCCCGAAGGCCACGGCGAGGAGCACGGCGAGCGGAAGCACCATCGCCACCGCCACCAGCGGATGCCGGGTGCCGGACGGGCGAATGCCGAAGGCGGCGATCCTGCTGCCGCGAGTCGGCCGTACCGTATGGCTCACCGAGTTCGCCATGGCCCTCTCCTGGGGTTGGTCTGTGGTGGGGCGGCGGGCGTTAGGCCTCGGGGGACGAGTGCTCCGCCCGCCGCTTGACCTCAACATTAGGGACGCGGGCGACGCCGGTCGTCATGCCCTCGTATCGATTCACTGGCCTCCCGGAGGATGACTCCGGGAGGTTCCGAATACTCCCCTGGGTGGAGACGGCGGGCGCCGACCCCCAGGGAGGGTCAGGGGTGGACCCTGATCATGCCGCGCCTTTCTCATCGGCCTGGTCCCTCGGCACCGGCTGCTCGACCAGGGCCAGCACCCGGGTGGCCATGAAGCGGGCGGTGCGCACGACGGAGCCGCTGCGCGTGACCTCGCTCACTTCCACCACCCCGCGCCGGACCGCCGTCTCGACCCGGCGACCGGCTCGGGTGGCGATCACCTCATAGGTCCGGGTGGTGTCCCCGGCGTCCACCACTATCTCCACACGATCACCTTTCACGGCGTCAATCCCCCTTGTACGACGGACCGTTGATGGCGGGATGAGGGACGCTGGGTCGCGTCCGGCGGACCGTTTCCCGTATCTCCAGGATCTCACCCGGCACTGACAATCCCCCGTCCGGCGCATGCGCGGCCTATCAGCACACCGGGCGGTCAGTCCGTAAGCTGTGGGCGTCAGAACTGGCCAGGCAGGCAGCGGGGATGGACATGACGATGATGCGGCTCCGGCGCGAGGATCCGCGTGTCGTCGGCTCCTTCCGGCTGCACAGGCGGCTGGGCGCCGGCGGCATGGGCGTGGTCTACCTCGGCGCGGACAAGCGCGGCCAGCGGGTGGCTCTGAAGGTGATCCGGCCGGAGCTGGCGGAGGATCAGGAGTTCCGCTCGCGCTTCGCCCGTGAGGTGTCGGCGGCACGGCGGATCCGCGGCGGCTGCACGGCGCGGCTGGTGGCGGCCGATCTGGACGCGGACCGGCCGTGGTTCGCGACGCAGTACGTCCCGGGGCCCTCGCTGCACGACAAGGTCGCGCAGGAGGGGATCCTGAGCGCGGCCGAAGTCGCCTCGATCGGCGCCGCGCTGGCGGAGGGTCTGGTGGCGGTCCATGAGGCGGGCGTCGTACACCGGGATCTGAAGCCGTCGAACATCCTGCTGTCCCCGAAGGGGCCCCGGATCATCGACTTCGGCATCGCCTGGTCGACGGGCGCGAGCACGCTGACGCATGTCGGGACCGCGGTCGGTTCCCCGGGCTTTCTGGCGCCCGAGCAGGTGCGGGGCGCGGCGGTCACCCCGGCGACGGATGTGTTCGCCTTCGGCGCGACGCTGGCGTACGCGGCGACGGCGGACTCGCCCTTCGGGCAGGGCAGTTCCGAGGTGATGCTCTACCGGGTCGTGCACGAGGAGCCGGATCTGGGCGGGGTGCCGGACTCGCTGGCGCCGCTCGTCCACGCCTGCCTCGGGAAGGACCCCGGGGACCGGCCCAGCACGGTCCAACTCTCGGAGCGGCTGGCGGAGATCGCGGCGCGGGAGGCCCGGGGGCTGAGCACAGGCGCTCCCCGGGGGCCCGAGCGGCCGACCGGGGCGCGGGCGCAGGCGTATGTGGAGCAGCGTACGGAGCGGCGCTCGGCAGGCAGCACCGGCAGTACGGGCGCCACCGGCGGCACGAGCGGAACCGGCGGTACGCCTGCGTCGGCGCGGCCCACGCCCCGCCCGACCCCTCGCCCCACGCCCAGGCCGGTGCCGAGGCCCGTGCCGCGCACTCCGGCGCGCACGCCCCGGCCGGCCGGTCCCGGGCCCGACCGCCGGCTGCTGCGGCAGCGGCTCATCGTCTTCGTGACCGTCACCCTGCTGGTCGCCCTCGGCATCGCTGCCGCCCAGGGCTGCCAGGGCCCGACGCGCGGCCTCGGGGTGACCGGCGGCGGCGCGCGGGTCTGCGCGGGGCAGGCCCCGCAGGCTCCTGACTGCCCGGCGCTCTAACGGCCATCGGCGTACAGACGTCCACTTCCCGGGGTGGCGTACTGCCCTTTCGCCGGGTACGTTACTAAGCGCTTGCTTAGGAACGAGGAGGGTGCGGCGGATGGTGACGGCGGAAGGGCTGCGGGAGCGGGTGGCGGCGCTGGTCGCGACGTACGACCCGGGGAGTACCGACAGGGGCGACTTCCTGCGGGCCAGGTTCGACGCGGGGCTGGCCTGGGTGCACTACCCGGAGGGGCTGGGCGGCCTCGGGGCGCCGAGGGCCTTGCAGGAGGTCGTGGAGGCCGAGCTCGCAGCGGTCGGCGCGCCGGACAACGAGCCGCGGAGGATCGGGATCGGGCTGGGCATGGCGGCGCCGACGATTCTGCGGTTCGGGACCGAGGAGCAGAAGGCGCGGTTGCTGCGGCCGTTGTGGACCGGCGACGAGGTGTGGTGCCAGCTGTTCAGCGAGCCCGGGGCCGGTTCGGACCTGGCGGGGCTGCGTACGAGGGCCGTACGGGACGGTGACGACTGGGTCGTCACGGGCCAGAAGGTCTGGACGTCCAACGCACACAACGCGCGGTGGGCGATTCTGATCGCGCGCACGGATCCGGATGTCCCGAAGCACCGGGGCATCACCTATTTTGTCTGCGACATGCACGATCCGGGCGTCGAAGTCCGGCCTCTGCGGCAGATCACCGGCGAGGCGGAGTTCAACGAGGTCTTCCTCACCGACGTGCGCATTCCCGACTCGCTCCGCCTGGGCGAGATCGGGGACGGCTGGCGGGTCGCCCAGACCACGCTCAACAACGAGCGGGTCGCGATCGGCGGCGCGGCGCTTCCCCGCGAGGGCGGGATGATCGGCACTGTGGCCAGGACCTGGCGTGAGCGGCCGGAGCTGCGGACGCCGGACCTCCACGACCGGCTGCTGCGGCTGTGGGTGGACTCCGAGGTGACCCGGCTGACCGGCGAGCGGCTGCGGCAGCAACTCGCGCTCGGTGCGCCCGGCCCGGAGGGGGCCGGGATCAAGCTTGCGTTCGCGCGGCTGAACCAGCAGGTCAGTGGGCTTGAAGTGGAGCTGCTGGGCGAGGAGGGGCTGCGGTACGGGGACTGGACGATGACCCGGCCGGAGATCGTGGACTTCTACGGGCGGGACGCCGGCTACCGCTATCTGCGGGCCAAGGGCAACTCGATCGAGGGCGGTACGTCCGAGATCCTGCGCAACATCATCGCCGAACGGGTGCTCGGCCTGCCCTCGGAGCCCCGTACGGACAAGGACGCCGCCTGGAAGGACCTGCCCCGATGAGTGATCTGCTGTACAGCGAGGTCGAGGACGACCTGCGGGCCGCCGTGCGGGGGCTGTTGGCCGACCGCTGCCCGCCGTCCGCCGTGCTGGCCCGCATCGAGAGCGACACGCCGTACGACCTGGGTCTCTGGCGGACGCTGGCACAGGAGCTGGGGCTCGCCGGGCTGCTGGTGCCGGAGAAGTCGGGCGGCCAGGGCGGGTCGGCCCGGGAGGCCGCCGTGGTGCTGGAGGAGCTGGGCGCGGCGGTGGCGCCCGTACCGTTCCTCGGCAGCGCCGTACTGGCGACGACCGCGCTGCTCGGGGCGGGGACGGATGCCGCCGAGGAGGTCGTGGGCAGGCTGGCGGCCGGCGAGGCCGTCGGGGCGCTGGCCGTGCCGCTGCCGACGGCGCCCGGAGCGGCCTTCCCGGAGGGCGTACGAGCGGACGGGAACGGCACGCTCACCGGGCGGGTGACCAGCGTGGCGGACGCGTCGGCCGCCGACGTGCTGGTGGTGCCGGCCGTCGGGCCGCAGGGTCCTGGGCTGTACGAGGTCGCGGCCGACGCAGCAGGCGTACGGATCGCCGTGCCGGTGTCCCTGGACCTGACGCGGCCGATCGCCGACCTCGACCTCGACGGGGTCGCCGCACGGCTGCTGGCCGGCCCGGGGACGGCAGCGGCCGCCCTGGACCGGGCGCTGCTCACCGGCGCGGGGCTGCTGGCGTCCGAGCAGCTGGGCATGGCCCAGTGGTGCCTGGACGAGACGGTCCGCTATCTGGGCGAGCGGCACCAGTTCGGGCGCGTGGTCGGCTCCTTCCAGGCCCTGAAGCACCGGCTGGCCGATCTGTGGCTGGAGGTCGTCGCGGCGCGGGCCGCCGCCCGTAACGCCGCCGACGCGCTCGCGACGGACGCCGAGGACGCGGGGATCGCGGTGGCCGTGGCCCAGGCGTACTGCGCGCCGGTCGCGGTGCGCGCGGCGGAGGAGGCGATCCAGCTGCACGGCGGCATCGGGATGACGTGGGAGCACCCGGCCCACCTGTACCTGAAGCGCGCCAAGGCCGACGAGATCGCGCTGGGCACGCCGGGCCGTCATCGCGCGGCACTCGCCGGGCTGGTGGGGCTTCCGGCCGGGGCCTGAGGAGCCGCTGCGCGGTTCAGGTCCGGGGTGAGGTCGCGCTCCGGGCCTGAACCGCGATGTGCCGGCGGCAGCGCGAGCTCATCGGGCTCGTCCCGTCGCCACCGCGTAGAAGGCCACGGCGGCGGCCGCACCGACGTTGAGCGAGTCCACGCCGTGCGCCATGGGGATGCGGACCCATTCGTCGGCGGCGACCAGGGCCTGCGTGGAGAGGCCGTCGCCCTCCGCGCCGAGCATCAGGGCGACCCGTTCCAGGCGGTGGGGGGCTGCCTCGTCGATGTCGGCGGCCTTGTCGTCCGGGGTGAGGGCCAGCAGCTTGAATCCCGCTTCGCGTACGGCTTCCAGCCCGCGCGGCCAGGTGTCCAGCCGGGCGTAGGGGACGGAGAAGACCGCACCCATGGACACCTTCACCGAGCGGCGGTAGAGCGGGTCGGCGCAGTCCGGGGAGAGCAGGACGGCGTCCATGCCGAGGGCGGCGGCACTGCGGAAGATGGCGCCGATGTTGGTGTGGTCGTTGACCGCTTCCATGATCACCACGCGCCGCGTTCCGGCCAGCAGTTCGTCGGCCGTCGGCAGCGGCCGCCGCTGCATCGACGCCAGCGCGCCCCGGTGCACGTGGTAGCCGGTGACCCGCTCCGCCAGCTCCGGGCTGACCGCGTAGACCGGTGCGGGCACCTCGTCGATGACGTCGCGCATGACGTCGACCCACTTGGCCGACAGCAGCATCGAGCGCATCCGGTACCCGGCGTGCCGGGCGCGCCGGATCACCTTCTCGCCCTCCGCGATGAAGAGGCCTTCGGCGGGCTCGCGCCGTCGGCGCAGCTCCACGTCGGTCAGCGAGACGTAGTCGTGCAGACGCGGGTCGTCGGGGTCGTCGATCGTGATGAGCTCAGCCACAGGGTGATACTGCCTTGTCCGAAGTACGGTGCCAACGCTGGGGACGCGAGAAGTTACCGGCGGTTACTCGCGCCGACCGACACGACCTCACCGATGACGATCACCGCGGGCGGCCGGATCCCCTCGTCCCGCACCACCTGGGCCACCGTGCCCAGCGTGCCGTCCACCCGGCGCTGGGCGGCCGTCGTGCCCTCCTGGACGACCGCGACCGGCGTGTCCGCCGCCCGCCCGTGCTCCACCAGCGTGGCGGCGATCGCGCCGATCCGCTCCACGGCCATCAGCAAAACCAGCGTGCCGCGCAGCTTCGCCAGGGCCGTCCAGTCCACCAGCGAACGCGGGTCGTCCGGGGCCACGTGACCGCTGACGACGGTGAACTCGTGTGCCACCCCGCGATGGGTCACCGGGATGCCTGCCGCCCCCGGCACGCTGATCGCGCTGGAGATGCCCGGCACCACGGTGCACGGAATCCCGGCTTCCGCGAGCGCCTCGGCCTCTTCCATGCCACGGCCGAAGACGAACGGGTCGCCGCCCTTGAGCCGTACGACGGCCTTGCCGGCCTTGGCGTGGTCGATCAGCGCCTGGTTGATCGCCTCCTGGGCCATCGCCCGGCCGTACGGGATCTTGGCGGCGTCGATGACCTGCACATGCGGAGGCAGCTCGTCCAGCAGGTCGCGCGGGCCGAGGCGGTCCGCGATCACCACGTCGGCCTCGGCGAGAAGGCGGCGGCCGCGCACCGTGATCAGGTCCGGGTCGCCCGGGCCGCCCCCGACCAGCGCCACGCCGGCGGTGCGGGTGCGGTGGTGGGGTGCCGCGAGGGTGCCGTCGCGCAGGCCCTCCACCACGGCGTCCCGCACGGCGGCGGAACGGCGGGGGTCGCGTCCGGTCAGCACGGCGACGGTCACGCCCTCGCTGCGCCCGGTGGCCGGCGTCCAGGCCGTCGCCGCCTCGGCGTCGTCGCTGCGCACGCACCACACCCGGTGGGCCTCGGCCTCGGCGGAGGCTTCCGCGTTGGCGGTCGGGTCGTCCGTCGCGATCAGTGCGTACCAGGTCTCCGCGAGGTCGCCCGCGCGGTACGCACGGCGTTCCCAGCGCAGCTCGCCGGCGTCCGCCATCGCCTCCACGGAGGGCGTCGCGGACGGGGAGACCAGCACGATGTCGGCGCCGGCCGCGACCAGGGGCGGCAGCCGGCGCTGGGCGACCTGGCCGCCGCCCAGGACGACGACGCGCCGCCCGGACAGCCGCAGTCCGACGGGGTACGCGGGAGCGTCGTCGTTACGGGTCATGGCGGTGCGGCTCCTTGGGTCTTGCGGTTAACAGCAACGATATGGGGTGCTTGAGGCGCCGTGAGCGGCTGCGGATCGTGGCCCGGGGGTTGAATCCCCCACCCCGCCCCTTCCCGAAACCGGGGCTCTCCCCCAGCCTGGCGGCTGGGAGGTGCCCCCACCCCGGACCCCGGGTTGTGGGAGAACGTTCCGCTGGGGGTCCCCCCGGACGAAGTCTGGGGGAGGAACGGGCTGGCACAACCCGGCCACGGACCGTCGGCCGCCGACGCACCCCCGGACACCCACCGTCGTGGTGCGCGCCCGTCGCCGGGTGCGGCCGGGTTGGGCCAGCCCTCCCCCAGCCTTCGGCCGGGGGGACCCCCACCTCGCTTCGCTCGCCTTGGGGGCACCTCCCAGCGTCTAGCTGGGGGAGGACGGCCTACCCCCAACCCGGGAGGTTGGGTCAGGCCTTCTCCGTGACTCCGGCGGAGTCGAACGTGGCGACCTCGTGCATGGCACGCGCAGCGCTCTGTACGAGCGGCAGTGCGAGGAGCGCGCCGGTGCCCTCGCCGAGGCGCAGGTCGAGGTCGACGAGGGGGCGGAGGCCGAGCTTGGTGAGGGCGGCGCGGTGGCCGGGCTCGGCGCTGCGGTGGCCGGCGATGCAGGCGGCGAGGACTTCGGGGGCGATGGCGCGGGCGACCAGGGCGGCGGCGCCGGCGCTGACGCCGTCGAGGATCACCGGCGTACGGAGCGAGGCGGCGCCCAGCAGGAGGCCGACCATGGCGGCGTGCTCCAGGCCGCCGATTGCGGCGAGGACCTCGATCGGGTCGGCGGGGTCGGGCCGGTGGAGCTCGAGGGCGCGGCGGACGACGTCGACCTTGCGGGCGTGCATCTCGTCGTTGATGCCGGTGCCGCGCCCGGTGACCTCGGCGGGGTCGACGCCGGTGTAGACGGAGATCAGGGCCGCGGAGGCGGTCGTGTTGGCGACGCCCATCTCACCGGTGAGCAGGGCGCGGTTGCCCGCGGCGACGAGGTCCCTGGCCGTCTCGATGCCGACCTCGATCGCGCGCAGCACTTCCTCGCGGGACATGGCGGGCCCGAGGGTGAAGTCGGCGGTGCCGTACCGGACCTTGCGCGGCAGGAGGCCGGGGGTGCTGGGGAGTTCGGAGGCGACGCCGACGTCGATGACGCAGACCTCGGCGCCGACCTGGTTGGCGAAGGCGTTGCAGACCGCCCCGCCGCCGAGGAAGTTGGCCACCATCTGGGCGGTGACCTCCTGCGGCCAGGCGGTGACGCCCTGGGCGTGCACTCCGTGGTCGCCGGCGAAGATCGCGACGGCCGCGGGCTCGGGGATCGGCGGCGGGCACTGCCGGGACAGGCCGCTGAGCTGCGCGGAGATGATCTCCAGCATGCCGAGCGCGCCGGCCGGCTTGGTCATCCGCTTCTGCCGCTCCCAGGCCTCGCCGAGCGCCTTGGCGTCCAGGGGCCGGATGCCGCGCAGGGTCTCCTCAAGGAGGTCGTGCGGGGCCTCGCCGGGCAGGGCGCGGTTGCCGTACTCCTCCTCGTGGACGACCCAGGCCAGCGGCCGGCGCTTGGACCAGCCGGCCTGCACCAGCTCGGGGTCCTCGGGAAACTCGTCGACGTAACCGACACACAGGTACGCGACGACCTCGAGGTGCTCGGGCAGCCCCAGCTCGCGCACCATCTCGCGCTCGTCGAAGAAGCTCACCCAGCCGACGCCCAGGCCTTCGGCACGCGCCGCCAGCCACAGGTTCTCCACGGCCAGCGCCGACGAATAGGGCGCCATCTGCGGCTGGGTGTACCGGCCGAGGGTGTGGCGGCCGCCCCGGGTGGGGTCTGCGGTGACCACGATGTTGACGGGGGTGTCGAGGATGGCCTCGATCTTCAGTTCACGGAACTGCTTGGCGCGGCCCTTGGGGAGCGACTTCGCGTACGCCTCCCGCTGGTGCATGGCCAGTTCGTGCATGCGCTCGCGGGTCTTGGCCGAGCGGATGACCACGAAGTCCCAGGGCTGGGAGTGGCCGACGCTGGGCGCGGTGTGCGCCGCCTCCAGGACCCGGATGAGCACTTCGTGCGGGATCGGGTCGTTGCGGAAGCCGTTGCGGATGTCGCGGCGTTCGCGGATGACGCGGTGGACGGCGTCGCGTACGGCGACGTCGTAGCCCTCGGCGGCGGGGCCGGCGACGACGGCGACGGCTTCCTCCTCCGGCGCGTCGAGCTCTTCCGGGGCGTCCGCCGCGGGCTCAACGACCGCTTCAGCGGCGGCCTCGGGCTCAGGCGCGGGCTCAGGCGCGAACTCGGGCTCGGGGTCCGGCTCCACGGGCGCGTCAGCGGCCCCGGTCACGGCGACCGGCTCGTCCGGAACAACGGGCTGCGGCTCGGGCTCGGGCTGCGGCTCGGCCACCGGCGCTTCGGCGAGCGGCTGGGGCTCGGGGGTGAACGCCTGCTCCTCGACGGCCGGTTCGAGCCCGAAGGGCAGCGGTGTGGTGTCGTCGACGACGGGCTCCGGCTCGGGCTCCGGGGCCGTCTGCGCCGGGATGGAGATGTCCGGAGTGGACGTCTCGACGGAAGGAGCCTCGTCCGGAACGGGAACGGGAACGGGAACGGGAACAGCAACCGGAACAGGAACAGAGACCGGCGCCGGGACGACCGGATCCTGCGCCGGGGCGGGCCACGCGACACCGGCGGCCGGCGTGACCGACTGAACGGAGTCCTGGACCGGCGCCGGGGTCGGGACCGGGGTCGAGGCCAGCGCCTGGGTGGAGATGGCCGTGGTGTCGTCACGCGGCACATCGAGGTATTCGGGACCCGTGGTGGGCGGCCCGGGCTGCCGTACGGGAGTCGGCACCGGAGCCGGAGCCGGCGCCTGAGCCGGGGTCGGCGCCTGAGCCGGGGTCGGGGTCTGGACAGCGGCCTGGACCTGGGTCTGCGACGCGGGGCCGCGGTCCGCCAGCGAACGTACGACACCGCCCGTGGCGGGGTCGGGCAGCGGCGGGCCCATGTGCAGCGGCCGCCGCGCGGGAGTCGGGGTGGACGTCGTGGCCGGCGCCGGGGCTGGGGCCTGGAGCGGCGGCGGGGTCGGCTGAACCGGCTCCGGTCCCCGTACGGCCCCGTGGTCGAGGGACCCGGAGTCACGGCCGTCCGCCTCGTGGGCCTCCGGCGCGGGGGCCACGGCCGGCGCCTGGGCCTGGGCCGTTATCGACACGGGCTCAACAGGCCGACCAGGAGCGGGAAAAGAAGCCGGCCCGGCAGGAACGGGCTCGACGGCGACCGGCTCGAAGGGACGGGGCTCCGCCGCGTCCGCCTCCACCACCAACGGCTCGACCGCGAACGCCTCCGCGGGCACCGTCGCCTGCAGCGGCACCGGCTCGACGGGCAGTTCGACCGGCACGGACCCGACGCCGGGCAGGGATCCGACACCCGGCAGGGATCCGTCCATCGGCACCGGCGTCATGGAAGGCACCTGCTGGGTGAGCAACGGCTGCGGCGGGACCGGCACCGGGTCGCCCCAGGAGGCCTGCGGGCCGGGCATCAGCAGCAGATCGTCGTCCTCGTCGGCGCCCATCGGGACGGTCGGCTGGTCGACATAGGCATATTCGGGCGGCACCGGCGCGGTCAGCGGATCGGTGTCCCACGACGGGACGCCCATCGGCTGCTGCGCGGCAGTACCGGAGTTACCGGGGAGGTCGGCGTGCTGCGGGTGCAGAACCGCTTCTTCGCCTGCGTTCCCCGGCAGTCCCTCGCCCGGGAACTGGCCGGTGTCAGTCATGCGTGCCCCTCGCCCATCGGTTACTCCTTCCAACGCCGCACCGCACATCCCACCCACAGCTACAACGAGCGCGCGCTGTCGGCGGCACCATCGGCGAAGGGTGACAAGCGCTGCCCCCTCTGACAGCTGCCCGGACACCCCGTCAACGCACGACGACGGCACAACGATCCGCCAGCCTACCGTGCGCACACGCGCCGGTACGCCCGAGGGGCTTCAGTGAGACGCTCCTCGCAATATCGCGTCGATCAGGGCAATGGCCTGGACTTTTACGGTGACAGGGGAGTCACTTCCCGGAAGAAGGCAGTACCGAAATGCGGACGCAACGCACCGCCCCGCACGGCGCTTCACGCGGTCGTTCACGCGGCTGTTCACGCGGCCGTTGACATGGCCTTCACCGTCGGTGCCCGCACAGCGCGAAGGCGACGGCGCGCTCTGTTTCACCCCATCGGGAATCGAGTTCGACAGCCTGCAGCAGTGCCCGTTCGACCGCGTAACCGCCGTCCTCCAGGGCCTGGCTGACGGCCTCGGCGGCGTCGCGGTTGATGGCGCTGGCCGCGATCCGCTCGGGGCGGCGGGCCACGCACGCGGCGACCACATCGGCCCCGCAGCCGGCGCCGAGCCGAACGACGTCCGGTTCCGGAAGGTCCTCCAGCGCCTCGGGGGCGGTGCCGTGCACGACGTGCACCTGCACGCCGAACTTCCTTGCGGCGGCCTCGATCCCGGCGCAGGCGTCCGCTTCCCGGTCCACCGCGATGACCGCGGCTCCGAAGCGCGCGGCCTCCACGGCGGCCGCGCCGTTGCCGGCGCCGATGTCCCAGACCAGGTCGCCGGTGCGCGGGCCGAGGTGGGCGAGCTGGAGGGCACGCAGCGCCGTCGGGTCACCACCGGCCGGGAACCCCGGCTCGTACTCCTCGGCGGCCAGTGCCCAGCCCCGCACCGGGCCCGGAAAGCCCGGGTCGCGGCCCGCTATCCAGCCGCCGCGTCCGGCGACGGCGGGGGCGGCCGAGGTGATGCCGCCCACGACGAGCACCACGTTGGGGTCGCGCCAGGTGTGGTCGGCGACCTTGTCGGAGGTGAGGACGGTGACCTGCTCGTGCTCGGTGCCCAGGGCCTCGCAGATGACGAAGGTTCGGTGCACTCCCCCGAGCAGCAGGGCGAGTTCGGCGGGGCCGGCGCCGGGCGCGGTGAGGACGGCGACCTTGGGGTAGGCACGGCAGACGTTGACGGCCCGGCGCAGGGTGCGTTCCTGGGCGACCACGACGCGGGCGTCGTCCCAGGGCATTCCGGCCCGGGCGAAGGCCTGCGCGACGGAGGACACGCCGGGTACGACCTCGACCTCCAGGCCGTGTTCCGGTGCCCGCAGGGCCCGTACGACGCCGAAGAAGCCCGGGTCGCCGTCGGCGAGGACCACCGCCGTGCCCCGGTGCCCGGCGATGCGGGCCGCGGCGAGGTCGATTCTGCCGAGCACGATCCGCTCGGCGTCCGGCGGGACGAACGGCAGGGCGAGGTGGTGGCGGGTCCCGGCCACCAGGGTGGCGGCGCCCAGGGCGGAGCGTGCGGCCTCGGTCGGCGGCGAACCGTCCCACCCGATCACCGTGACCCGGTCGGCCATCTGGTCTGCCTCCTGGGCGAGTCGCAAGCGTTTGTCACCGCACACTACCCCGGCGGTATCGGGGGCCGGACCGCCGCGGGTGCCGGCCCGGGGCGTTCACCAGGAGTTCAGTGCCAGTCGGCGAACGCCCGGTAGTCCGAGCCGTCCTCGGAGCGGTCGTCGGGGCCGTCCAGATCCTCGGGCAGCAGGCTCCATACGATGAGGTCGGTGCGGATCTCCGCCCACCGCCCGTGGGGGTCGTCCTCGGGCCGGCTGCGGACGATGCCGGCGTTGCGCAGGACGCCCTCGCTGATGCAGCCGATCTTCTGCGCGACCTGCTGCGAGGCGGTGTTGTCGGCGGCTGTGCGCAGCTCGAGGCGCTCGAACTTCTGGTCGTCGAAGAGCCACTGGGCCGCGCCGAGCACGGCTTCGGCGGCGTAGCCCTCGCCCCGCGCCCAGGGGGCGATCATGTAACCGACCTCGCTGCTGCGGATGCGCCAGTCGGTGTTGTCCAGGTGGCAGATGCCGACCAGCCGCTGGGTCAGGAACTCGGTGACGGCGAAGACGATGCCGCGCCCCTCGGTGCGCACCGCGTGCGAGCTCACCGTGGCCCAGTCGCGGGCGACGGCCTCGGTGTAGGGCTCCGGCACGGAGGTCCAGGCGGTGACGAGCTCGTCGTTCATCATCTCGGCGAGCGCGGGGATGTCCGCCTCCTCGAACGAACGCAGCACCAGCCGGTCCGTACTGATGGAGATGTCCGGAAAGGTGGTCATTCGCCGCTCCGTAGCCAGGGCAGGTGTGAAGAGCACAGCATGCAGCATCGGCCGGGTCATATGCAGGGCAGGGTCGTAGGGCTCGCCGTGGCCGTCGTTCAAGAGTACGGCCAACCGTTCCTTCGCCGCGCGCAGTTGGCGTGCTGTTCCACAGCTCTTTCCGCAGGTCCGGTACCACGCCTGTCATACGGTCCTGCTAGCGTCTGGGCGCGTGACGGTGCACCACGCAGCAGGAGTCGGATATCAGCGGGCCGCGGGTGTGTACGAGCGGTCCCGCCCCTCGTACCCCATGGCGGCGCTCGCCGAGCTGGCTGACGCCCTGCCCCTGGAGGCCGGGCGCACGGTGGTCGACCTCGGGGCGGGCACGGGTAAGTTCACCCGGCTGCTCGCGCTGACCGGCGCCGAGGTCGTCGCGGTCGAGCCGGTGGCGGAGATGCGGGAGCGGCTCGCCGAGCTGCTGCCGGGCGTCAATGCCACCGCGGGCACGGCCGAGGCCACCGGTCTGCCGGACGCTTCGGCGGACGCGGTGGTCGCCGCTCAGTCCTGGCACTGGTTCCAGGAGGCGGGCGCGCTGGCCGAGGTGGAGCGGCTGCTGCGTCCCGGCGGCGCGCTGGCGCTGGTGTGGAACACCTACGACACCTCTGTGCCCTGGGTCCGCGACTTCCAGGACATCATTTTCCGGCTCGCGCCCCGCGATCTGCCGAGCCCGCTGGACGGCGGCTGGCGGAAGGCCTTCGCGGGGCGGGACGGCTGGGGCTCGATAAGCGAGCGGCACTGGCCGAACCCGCACCCCACGACGGTCACCGACGTGGTGGAGCGGATGATGTCGTCCAGCCATGTCGCCGTGATGAGCCAGACGGAGCAGGAAGGCGTGCGAGCCGAGGTCCTCTCGGTCCTCGGCTCGCACGACGCGACGCGGCGTGAGGGCCGGATCGACCTGCCCTACACGACCGACGTGTACTGGGTGCGCTTCGGCTGACCGGCGTTCTCGGGTTCAATGGGCCGGGTGGACCCGAATGAACTCAAGGCCGCCTGTCTGGGCCTCAACGGCGCTGTGGAGGAGTTCCCCTTCAGCCCCGGGCTGTCCGTCTTCAAGGTCGGCGGCAAGATCTTCGCGATCAGCGCCCTGGACGACCTCCCGCTGAAGGTCAGCCTCAAGTGCGACCCGGACCTCGCGGTGCGGCTGCGGGCGGAGCATCCCGCGATCGTGCCGGGATACCACCTCAACAAGCGGCACTGGAACACCGTCACCCTTGACGGTTCGCTGCCCGACCGCCTGGTCCGCGAGATGGTCGAGGACTCGTACGACCTGATCGTCTCGCGACTGCCGCGTGCGCAGCAGCTGGTGCTGGACTGGCCGGGCGTCGCCGTCAGAACGACGGAATGACCGACCCGTCGTACTTGTCCTCGATGAACTTCTTCACCGCGGCCGAGGTGAGCAGCTTCTTGAGCTTCAGCACCCGGGGGTCCTTCTCGTTGCCCTTCTTCACGGCGAGGAAGTTGCCGTAGGGGTTGTTCTTGGCGGACTCCAGGACCAGGGCGGGCTTGAGGCCGGCGGAGATGGCGTAGTTGCCGTTGATCACGGCGGCGTCGACGTCGGCGAGGGAGCGCGGCAGCTGGGCCGCCTCCAGTTCCTTGAACGTGAGGTTCTTGGGGTTCTTGGTGATGTCGGCGGGGGTGGCCTCGTTGCCGACGCCGGACTTGAGGGTGATCAGTCCGTTGGCCGCGAGCAGCTTGAGGCCGCGGGCCTCGTTGACGGCGTCGTTGGCGATGGCGATGGTGGCGCCGCTCTTGATGGCGTCGGTCGACTTGAGCTTGCTGGAGTAGAGGCCCAGCGGCTCCAGGTGCACGGTGACGACGGGCACGATGTGGGTGCCCTTCTTGCTGTTGAAGTCGTCGAGGTAGGGCTGGTTCTGGAAGTAGTTGGCGTCGACGGAGCCGTCCTCGGTGGCGGTGTTCGGCGTGACGTAGTCGCTGAACTCCTTGACCTCGAGGTTGAGGCCGGCCTTCTTCGCCAGGTTCTTCTTGACGAAGTTCAGGATCTCGGCGTGCGGGGTGGGGCTGGCCGCGACGACGAGAGGATCGCTCGCGCTCGCCTTGGAGCCCGAGCCCGAGCCCGAGTCCGAGCCGCAGGCGGCCAGGCCGAAGGTGAGCCCGGCGGCGGCGAGGACAGCAGTCGTGATCTTGACGGTGTTACGCACGAAAAGTGCCTTTCTTCATGGGTGTTACGGGTGCGGGTTACGCGGATTACGCGGTGCGGGCACGGTGCGACAGGCCGCGGGCGGCCAGGTCGCCGATGAGCTGGACGATGGTGACCAGGGCGACCAGCACCGCGATGGTGATGAGCATCAGGTTGGTCTCGAAGCGCTGGTAGCCGTAGCGGATGGCCACGTCACCCAGGCCGCCGCCGCCGATCGTTCCGGCCATCGCGGAGTAGCCGATGAGCGCGATCACGGTCGTGGTCAGCCCGGAGATCAGCGAGGGCAGCGACTCCGGCAGCAGGGCTTTGCGTACGACGGTCCAGGTGCTGCCGCCCATGGCCTGGATGGCCTCGACGAGGCCGCCGTCGACCTCGCGGACCGAGGTCTCCACCAGCCGGGCGTAGAACGGGATGGCCCCGATCGCGAGCGGGACGATCATCGCCTGGGCGCCGATGGTGGTGCCGATGACCCAGCGGGTGAAGGGCAGCAGGGCGATCAGGAGGATGAGGAACGGCAGCGAGCGGCCGACGTTCACGATCGCGCCGACGGCCTTGTTCGCGGCGGCGTTCCGCAGCAGCCCGCCCCGGTCGGTGAGGACCAGCAGCACGCCCAGCGGCAGCCCGCCGATCACGGCTATGAGCGCGGCCCAGCCGACCATCGTCAGGGTGTCCCAACACGCCTGGCTCAGCAGCGGCTGCATCTCGGACCAGGTCACTTCACGGCCTCCTTGACCTGGCTGTCGTCGGTGTTCTCCGCCGGCTTGCCCACCGGTGCCACGTCGACCTGCAGGCCCTTCTCGCGCAGGAAGCCGATGGGCACCACGTTGTCCTCGAAGCGGCCGGGCAGCTGGATGCGCATCCGGCCGACCTGGCGGCCGGCGATGGTCTCCAGCGCGGCACCCAGCACCGAGATGTCGATGTTGTACGTACGCGCCAGCTGGGAGATGACCGGCTCGGTGGCGGCCTCGCCGTGGAAGGTGAGGTCGACCACGGTGCTGTCCTCGCCCGAGGGCTGCCCGCCGACCGGGAACAGCTCGTGGGCCAGCTCGGAGCCGGGAGTGGCGAGGAGGTCGGTGACCTTGCCGGATTCCACGATGCGGCCGTCCTTCATCAGCGCGGCCGAGTCGCAGATCGCCTTGACCACGTCCATCTCGTGGGTGATGAGCAGAACGGTGAGGCCGAGCTGCTCGTTGAGGTCGCGCAACAGCTGCAGGATCGAGCGGGTGGTCTCCGGGTCGAGCGCGGAGGTGGCCTCGTCGGACAGCAGCACCTTGGGGTCGCCGGCCAGGGCGCGGGCGATGCCGACGCGCTGCTTCTGGCCGCCGGACAGCTGCGCCGGGTAGGCCTTGCCCTTGTCGCTCAGGCCGACGAGGTCGAGCAGCTCCAGGGCCTTGCGGGAGCGCTCCTTGCCGGAGACGCCGAGGATCTCGAGCGGCAGCTCGACGTTGTCCTGCACGGTGCGTGAGGACAGCAGGTTGAAGTGCTGGAAGACCATGCCGATGCGGCTGCGGGCCGCCCGCAGCGCCGAGCCCGGGAGGCTGGTGAGGTCCTCACCGGCGACCTGGACCGTGCCCGAGGTGGGGCGTTCCAGCAGGTTGACGCAGCGGATGAGCGTGCTCTTGCCGGCGCCGCTGCGTCCGACGACGCCGTACACCTCACCCTCGCGGACGTGCAGATCGACGCCGTCGAGGGCGGCTGTTTCACGGCCGCGCGAACGGTAGACCTTGGTCAGGCCCGTTGTGGTGATCACTGGGAAAATTCCGTCACTGTCGAGTGCGCGGCGGACTTCGGCCGCACACGGGGTCTGGGGGCATCACGGCATGGCTCCGCCCCGGGTGGGGCGCGATGAGCGGGTCAGCAGTGCGTGTTGCCGGGCGGCTGGGGGTCGTGCGCAAGCCGACAGCGGCGAATGGTCTGCTGCGTTTTCATGGGGATGCGATCCGTGGCAAGGAGGAGCGGTTGGGTCTCGCTTCGGGGCGCGAGGCTCAGGCGTGGGCCCTCAGCGTGCACACATTCGAGACATACGACGAACACCGGGCGTCATCGCCTCGGTCGCGCGGCAGCAGCGGTTCGTCGTGGTCATGCGGACCAGTAAAGCAGACATCCGTCCAGCGTCCCAATATCCGGTCCCGCCGTCCGCATTCCGGACGCGACTGCCCGCGCGTTCCGGGCGCTCCTGCTGCCCGTATTAGAGTCGCCGCATGCTCGACGCGCTCACCATCGCCGTCTCGGCCACGGCACTGCTGCTGGCCGCCTGGTGCGGTTTCGCCGCCTTCCGGGACCAGTCCACGAAGGACTGGCACTTCATCGGCATGGCGATCGTGTCACTGCTCGTCCTGGTCCAGCTCGTGGTCGGTGTGGTCAAGCTCTCGCGCGGTGAGAAGCCGCACGACGGGACTGTGATCTTCGTCGCGTATCTGCTCGGGGCCGTCTGCACGATCCCGGCCGCCGGATTCATGTCGCTGACCGAGCGCACCCGCTGGGGCTCGGCCATCGTGGCCGCGGGCGGGATCATCCTGGCCGTACTGGAAGTGCGGCTGTACGACATCTGGGGAGGCATCAGTGCCTGAGGCCGACGCGGTACCGGAAACACCGGAAACGTCGAAGTCACCGGAGGCACCCGGGATCGGCCAGGGTCCGGGCCGGCTGCTGCTGTCCCTGTACGGGGTGTTCACCGTGGCCGCGCTGTCGCGTGCCATCGTGCAGATCAGCATGCAGTTCGACGAGGCGCCGCTGGCGTACACGCTGTCGCTGGTCGCCGGGATCATCTACGCGGTGATCACCGTCGCCCTGTGGCGGGGCGGGGAGGCGGCCCGCCGGGTGGCGCTGGTGAGCTGCACCGTGGAGCTGATCGGCGTCCTGGTCGTCGGCACGATGACGGTGGTCGACTCATCGGCCTTCCCCGACCAGACGGTGTGGTCGGACTACGGGATCGGCTATCTCTTCCTGCCGGTGATCGTCCCCGTCAGCGGTCTGCTGTGGCTGCGCCGGTCGGGACCGCAGCCACAGCAGGACGCGTGAGGCGTTACGCGCTGGCCGCGTAGGTCGCCGCGCTCGCCGACTTCTCCATGTACACCAGGCTCAGCCGGCGGGTGACCTCCTCGGCCGCGCCGACCTGCTGGTAGCCGAGCTTGCGGTAGAGCCGCAGGTTGATCTCGCTGCGGTGGCCGGTGAAGAGCCGATAGCGCTTGGCCTCGGTGCCGTCCGCCAGCCGCTGTTCGATCGCCCGCAGCAGCCGTCCGCCCAGGCCGTGGCGCTGCATGCGGGGGTGGACGATCAGCTTGGCGATCCGCGCGGTGCCGTCGGGGTCGACGACGCCGCGTACCGAGCCGACGACCTCCTCACCCAGCCGTGCCACCAGGACCGTGCCCTCGGCGAGCTCCGCACGCAGCGCGTCGAGGGTCTGGGTGAGCGGTTCGATGCTGTAGTCGCCGTACAGCGCGGCCTCGCTCTGATAGGCGAGGTACTGGAGTTTGAGGATGTTCTCGGCGTCGCTTTCGGCCGCCGTAGAGATGGTCACGCTCATGCCCATGTGCGCAGGCCTCCCCTTCGAGTCCGCCCGGACGCGAGAGGGTGAGGGTTGCGCCCGGTACGTTGCCCTGATGAAGCCGGCGCCGGTGCGCGCCGCCTCCGGTTGGCACCGACTGTTTACGGTGCCTTACCCGGGCCTACAGCGGTTCGAACCCGGGTGTTGAGGATCGTACGCAGACAACCGATGCACCGGGAACGGAGCGGGCCGAGGCTGCCCTGTGAGATACCCAACTCCCGGGCGATCTCCGGATAGGTGGGATCGGCACCGGAGATGAGAGCGGCCATCAGCTCCGGGCAGCGGCCGGGGAGCCGGGCGACGGCGGCACGCAGAGCACGGCGCTGCTCCGCGTCGAGCGCCTGCTGCTCGACGGTCGGCCCGGCGTGCGCGGGCTCCAGGCGCCTCTCGCGGCGCAGCCGGCGACCCGCCCGCCGCACCTCGGCCCGTACGGCGGCGCGCAGCCAGACCGCCGGGTCGGCCGGGGGCTCGGACAGCTCCAGGAGCCGCACCCACACCGCCTGTTCGAGGTCGGCGGCCTCGATGCCGCCGGGGACGGCCTCGGCCGCGGCCTCGGCGGCCAGCAGCGGGCGCAACCGGGTCAGTTCGTCGTCTCGTACGCGCGTCGTCATGCCGTACGGGACACGGCGGCCGCGCCGGGTGGTTGCCCCGCGGCGGGGAAACCACCCGTGCGCGGCTGATCGGGTCACGCGCCGTTGACGAAGTCCTGGCGGGCGAGGAGGGCGGTGTCGGCGTTGTCGGAGAAGATGCCGTCGATGCCCGTCCCGAAATAGACCTTGAAGGCGCCGAAGGGGTCGCCGTAGGCGTTGGGGTCGGTGCCGGTGACGTACTCGGTGGGCAGGAACTGGTTCTCGTTGCGCATGGTGTACGGGTGCAGGACCAGCCCGGCGGAGTGGGCGTCGGGGACCAGGGTGGTGGGCGTGGTGAGCTTGCCGTCGGCGTCGCGCGGGATGATCAGCAGCAGCGTCGGGCCGATCCCCTGGGCGAAGCTCGCGATCCACTTCAGGCCCGCCGGGGTGACGAGGTCGGCGACGGTGCGGGGGTCGCCGGCCGCCACGAAGTCGTAGGGGCGCGAGGTCGCCACGTCCAGCAGGAAGATCTTGGGGGCGGCGACGCCGAGCCGGCCGAGCCGCTGCAGGCTGCTGGACTCGAAGGACTCCAGGAACTGCGGGGCGCCCTTCGTGTGGCGGCCGTACGTGCGCAGCAGCTTGGCCAGCGGCTCCTCCAGGCCGAGGCCGAGGGAGCGGAAGTAGGTCGGGTGCTTGGTCTCGCTGTGCAGCCAGACGGCCTTACCGCGCTTGCGGCCCTGCTCGTCGGCCCACTTCAGGACCTCTTCGAAGGTGGGGATCTCCCAGCGGCCGTTGTAGATGGTGTTGCGCTGGCGGACGGAGGGCAGGCGCTCCACCGCGCGCAGCGTCTTGAGTTCGGCGAGGGTGAAGTCCTGGGTGAACCAGCCGGTGGTGGCGATGCCGTCGATGGTCTTGGTGGTCTTGCGGCCGGCGAACTCGGGGTGGTCGGCGACGTTCGTGGTGCCGCCGATCTCCGGCTCGTGACGGCAGACCAGATGGCCGTCCTTCGTCGGGACGAGGTCCTGCTCGATGACGTCCGCGCCGAGGTCCAGGGCGAGCTGGTACGAGCCGAAGGTGTGCTCCGGGCGGTAGCCGCTCGCACCCCGGTGGCCTATCACGGCGGGTACCGGAAGCTTGCGTACCGGCGCCGCGCCGCTTTCGGAGGCGTTCGACACGCCCGGCAGGCCGAGCACGGTGGCGCCGGCCCCGAGGGCGGTCCCCGCGAGGAGGGTCCTGCGGCCGGGTCCCTGCCGGCGTCCCTGCTGATCCTGCGTCATGAGCACTCCCTCTTGACTTGCAACGACGGGCGCATCGTAGGCGCGTACTGCTTTCGTACAGGCGGCATCGGTCGGAACAAGGCGGAAACGCACGTCAACAATGCGTACCGGTCGTGTGAACCCGGCGTGCGTTCGACGGGTCGGCGGAAGTATCGTCCATAGAAGTACCGCCGATATCTGAATTTCCGCCGATCACGACCGGAGGGCCTCCCGTGTCCCGCATCATCCTCAAGGCGCTCCTCGGACTCGTGATGCGCGTCCTGTTCCGCCCCAAGGTCGAGGGAGCGGAGCACATCCCCGGCGACGGTCCGGTCATCCTCGCCGGTAACCACGTCACCTTCATCGACTCGATGTTCCTGGGGCTGGTCGTCAAACGGCAGGTCTTCTTCATCGGCAAGGACGAGTACGTCACCACACCGGGCCTCAAGGGCCGCCTCATGGCGACGTGGTTCACCGCCATGGGCATGATCCCCGTCGACCGCGACGGCGGCCACGGTGGCGTCGCCGCCCTCATGACCGGCCGTCGCCTCCTCGAGGAGGGCAAGGTCTTCGGCATCTACCCCGAGGGCACCCGCTCCCCCGACGGCCGCCTCTACCGCGGCCGCACCGGCGTCTCCCGTCTCGCCCTCATGACCGGCGCGCCCGTCGTGCCCTTCGCCATGGTCGGCACCGACAAGATCCAGCCCGGCGGTGCCGGTCTGCCCCGCGTGCACCGCTTCACCGTGCGGTTCGGCGAGCCGCTGGAGTTCTCCCGTTACGAGGGCATGGACCGCGACCGGTACGTGCTGCGCGCGGTGACCGACGAGATCATGAGCGACGTCATGCGGCTCTCCGGCCAGGAGTACGTCGACATCTACGCCACCAAGGCCAAAGCCAAGCGGGCGGCTGCCGCCGCCGACCACGCGAAGGCCGCATAGCGGCCGGGGTTCGCCTCCGCCCGCAGATCCTCACACGCCGGACGGGCCGAATCCGCCTCCGGCCAGGCGCTGCCCCCGCAGCGAACGCCAGGCCATCACCGCACCGCACAGCAGCACTGCCGCGCCCACCGCGGAAGCGGCCCGCAGGCCGGCCGTGAAGTCGCCGGATGCGCCGGTGACGATGGACCCCAGCAGGGCGATACCCAGTGCCGCGCCGAGCTCGTAGGCGGTTTCGGAGACCGCCGAGGCCGCGCCGGCCTGGCGTGGCGGGACGCTGGAGAGGATGACGTCGGCGGTGACGGTGAAGGAGAAGCCCGCGCCGGCGCCGATGGCGAGGAGGGCGACGCCCAGCAGGAGGTAGCCGGAGTCGGGGCGGAGGGTGGCCAGGGCGGCGAGGGCGAGGCCGACGGCGGCGAGGCCGCCGGAGACGACGGTGCGGACGGAGAAGCGGCGGGCTGCGGCGCCGGCGACGAGGCCGGTGCCGACGGCACCGAGCGTGGCGGGGAGTTCGGCGAGGGCGGCCTGAAGGGGTGAGCGGCCCTGGACGAGCTGCAGGAACTGGGACAGGAAGAAGATCATCCCGGCGAGCCCGAAGACGGTCATCAGATCGGCCAGTACGGAGGCCGAGAAGCCCCGGTTACGAAAGAGCCGCATGTCCAGCAGCGGCGCGGGCAGCACCAGTTGACGGCGTACGAAGCCGGCCAGGCACGCCAGCCCGGCCGCCCCGGCGGCCAGCGGCACCGGCGAGGGACCGTACGCGGCGAGGTCCTTGACGGCGTAGACGACACCGCCCATCCCGGCCAGGGACAGCAGGACGCTGACCGGGTCCCAGGGTCCGGGCGCGGGGTCGCGGGACTCGGGCAGCAGCTTGACGCCGACCACCAGCAGCACGGCCATCACCGGCAGGTTGATCAGGAAGACCGAGCCCCACCAGAAGTGCTCCAGCAGGATGCCGCCGACGACCGGACCGAGGGCGGCGCCCGCCGTGGAGACCGCGCCCCAGACGCCGATGGCGAAGCTGCGCTCGCGCGGGTCGGTGAAGAGGTTGCGGATCAGGGCAAGGGTGGACGGCATGAGGGTCGCCCCGGCGACGCCCATCAGTGCGCGGGCGGCGATGAGCAGCCCGGGGGTCGTGGCGTACGCGGCGAGCAGCGAGAGCGCGCCGAAGGCGGCGGCACCGGTGAGGAGCAGCCGCTTGCGGCCTATGCGGTCGCCGAGGCCGCCCATGGAGACGAGCAGGCCGGCGATGACGAAGGAGTAGGCATCGCCGATCCACAGCAGCTGCGTCGAGGACGGGTGCAGGTCGGCCGTGAGGAAGGGGATGGCCAGGCCGAGCACGGTGGCGTCCACGGTGACGACCAGCAGCGCGAGCGTGAGCACGCCGAGCGCGAGCCACCGGGCGAGGTGGCCCTGCTCGGGCGGCGCGGTGCGGGCAGGACTGGTCGTCGTCATGACGTCCTCCGCAGCATTCCGCCCAGCAGCAGCTCGGCGACCATGTGCTCGGAGTCGCGGGGGGCGAGGCGCCCTTCCTGGACGGACCAGCCGGACGCGGCGATGAGGGCGTAGAGGGCCTCGCCGAGCCAGGCGGGGGTGAGGTCGTAGCGGAAGAGGCCCTGTTCCTGGCCGCGTCGGAAGAGTGCGCTGACGCGTGCGTCGATGCGGGCCCAGCCGGCTTCGGTCTCGGGGAGGTCGTAGAGCTGGTTCTCGCCGTAGAGGAAGCCGAGGAAGCCGGAGACGGGGATCGCCTCGGCGATGAGCCGGCGTACGGCGTCGACGGGGTCGCCGTCCTCGATGCGGGCGGCGT
Organism: Streptomyces sp. NPDC059373; assembly: GCF_042751495.1. Taxonomy (NCBI): domain Bacteria; kingdom Bacillati; phylum Actinomycetota; class Actinomycetes; order Kitasatosporales; family Streptomycetaceae; genus Streptomyces; species Streptomyces sp. NPDC059373. Next base: position 31,721 of record NZ_JBHYXC010000042.1, read on the forward strand.
CGAGGCGCTCCTCGACCTGCTGGATACCCAGGGCGCCGAGGGCGCGGACGAGGGAGTCGCGGCCGGGGAAGTGCCGGTGGAGGGTGGCGCGGCTGATGCCGGCCGCCCTGGCGATCTCGTCCATGGAGGCGGTGGCCCGCCGGGAGAGGAGTGCCGCCGCGTCCCGGAGCACCTGCTCACGATCGAAGCTCATGAGGCAACTCTAACTCAAATGAGACACCAATGTCTCATTTCTGGACCCAGGGATGCCCCGATAGAGTGTTGGCGCCAACACGAGCGAGGGGGCCCAGCCGCATGACCGACGCCCGGACCCGGCCGCCGTCACAGGCGGATGTGGCGGCCCTCGCGGGTGTGTCCACCCAGACCGTGTCCCGGGTCGCCAACGAGAGTACGAATGTGGACGGGGAGACCCGGGAGCGGGTCCTGTCCGCCATGCGGGTGCTCGGTTACCAGCGCAACAGTGCCGCGCGGGCGCTGGCCACCGGCCGGTTCCACATGCTCGGCGTCATCACCTTCGACCTGGCCGCCCACGGCAACGCGCGGACCGTCGAGGCGGTGTCCCGGGCCGCGCAGGCCGCCGGTTACTCGGTGACCGTCGCGGGCGCCGAGGAGCCGACCGAGGGCGCCGTCCAGCAGGCCTTCACACGGCTGAGCGGGCAGGCGGTGGACGGCATCGTGATCGTCGAGGCGCAGATCCTCGACCGGCCGGGGCTCCAACTGCCGCCGGGCGTCCCCGTCGTCATCGCCGACGGCGACCCGGAACAGCGGTTCGCCTCGGTGGACATCAACCAGGCGGCCGGCGCCCGCGCCGCCACCACCCATCTGCTCGCGCTCGGCCACCGTACGGTCTGGCACGTCGCCGGACCGCAGGACTCGTACTCCGCCCGCCGCCGCGCCTCCGCGTGGCGCTCCACGCTGGAGGAGGCGGGCGCCCCGGTTCCGCCCCTGCTGTTCGGCGACTGGACCGCCGCCTCCGGCTACGAGGCGGGCCGGGCCCTGGCCGCGCGGCCCGAGGTCACCGCCGTCTTCGCCGCCAACGACCACATGGCCCTCGGAATCCTGCGCGCCCTGCACGAGGCGGGCCGCCCGGTCCCGGCCGAGGTCGGCGTCGTCGGCTTCGACGACGTCGCGGAGTCCGCGTACTTCCTGCCCCCGCTGACCACGGTCCACCAGGACTTCGAGGAGGTCGGGCGGCAGTGCGTGGCGCTGCTGCTCCAGCAGATCGCAACGGGACGGAGCGTCGCCGGTACGGCCTCGCTGGTCCCGCCGCGTCTCGTACCGCGGGCCAGCAGCGGCCCGCCGCGCTAGGGCCGGACGGGCGCTAGGCCTTTTCCGTGGCCCAGGCGAGCTGGACGGCCAGGTCGTCCTTGATCTCGGCGAGCTGCACGGCGACCGCCGAAGGGGCGGTGCCGCCGCGCCCGTCGCGGGAGGCGAGGGCGCCCCGCACGTTGAGGACCGTACGGACCTCGGGGGTGAGGTGGGCGGAGATCTTGCCGAACTGGTCGTCGGTGAGCTGGTCGAGCTCGATGCCCTCGGCCTCGCAGACCTTGACGCACTCCCCCGCCACCTCGTGCGCCACGCGGAAGGGGACGCCCTGCTTGACGAGCCACTCGGCGATGTCGGTGGCGAGCGAGAAACCGGCCGGGGCCAGCTCCTCCATCCGGCTCCGGTTGACGGTGAGGGTGGCCATCATGCCGGTGAAGGCGGGGAGCAGGACTTCGAGGGTGTCGCAGGAGTCGAAGACGGGCTCCTTGTCCTCCTGAAGGTCGCGGTTGTACGCGAGGGGGAGGGCCTTGAGCGTGGCGAGGAGCCCGGTGAGGTTGCCGATGAGGCGGCCGGACTTGCCGCGCGCGAGCTCGGCGATGTCGGGGTTCTTCTTCTGCGGCATGATCGACGAGCCGGTGGAGAAGGCGTCGTGGAGGGTCACGAAGGAGAACTCCTTCGTGTTCCAGATGATGATCTCCTCGGCGATCCTCGAGAGGTCGATGCCGATCATCGCCGTGATGAAGGCGAACTCCGCGACGAAGTCCCGGGAGGCCGTGCCGTCGATGGAGTTGGCGACCGAGCCGTGCTCGAAGCCGAGTTCCTTGGCGACCGCCTCCGGGTCGAGGCCGAGGGAGGACCCGGCCAGGGCGCCGGAGCCGTAGGGCGAGACGGCGGTGCGGGTGTCCCACTGCCGCAGGCGCTCCGCGTCGCGGGACAGCGCCTGTACGTGGGCGAGGACGTGGTGCGCGAAGAGCACCGGCTGGGCGTGCTGGAGGTGCGTACGGCCGGGCATGGCGACGTCCGGGTGCGCCTCGGCGAGGCCGACGAGGGCCTGCTGCAGCTCGGCGATGAGGCCGCCGATGATGCGGGCGTGGTCGCGCAGGTACATCCGGAAGAGCGTGGCGACCTGGTCGTTGCGGGACCGGCCGGCGCGGAGCTTGCCGCCGAGGTCGGGGCCGATACGCTCGATGAGCCCCCGCTCCAGGGCGCTGTGGACGTCCTCGTCGGCGATGGTGCCCACGAACGTCCCGGCCGTCACGTCTGCTTCGAGCCGGTCAAGGCCCGCGAGCATCCGCTCCAGCTCGTCGGCCGTCAGCAGGCCGGCGCCGTGCAGGACCCGGGCGTGGGCCCGGGATCCGGCGATGTCGTACGGCGCGAGGCGCCAGTCGAAGTGCACCGATGCGCTGAGCTTCGCCAGGGCCTCCGAGGGCCCGTCGGCGAAGCGGCCGCCCCACAGGCGTACGTCGTTGCTGGTCACGGGGCGTTCTCCTCCGGAGGTTTCCTGTACGTGTATCGGTGCGGGTCGGACGGGCCGGTTGCCGGGTTCAGGTCAGCCCTGGAGGTCGCGCTTCGCGGCGATCTTGCTGGACATGCCGAAGATCTCGATGAAGCCCTTGGACAGGGACTGGTCGAAGGTGTCACCGGTGTCGTACGTGGCGAGGTTGAAGTCGTAGAGGGACTCGTCCGACCGCCGGCCGTTGACGACGGCGCGGCCGCCGTGGAGAACCATACGGATGTCGCCGGAGACGTGCTGGTTGGCCTCGTTGATGAAGCCGTCGAGGGCGCGCTTGAGGGGGGAGAACCAGAGGCCGTCGTAGACGAGCTCGGACCAGCGCTGCTCGACCTGCCGCTTGTAGCGGGCGAGTTCGCGCTCGACGGTGACGTTCTCGAGCTCCTGGTGGGCGGTGATCAGGGCGATCGCACCGGGGGCCTCGTAGATCTCGCGGGACTTGATGCCGACGAGGCGGTCCTCGACCATGTCGAGCCGGCCGACACCCTGGGCACCGGCCCGGGCGTTGAGCTCCTGGATGGCCTGGAGGACGGTGACGGCCCTGCCGTCGATGGCGACGGGAACACCCTGCTCGAAGGTGATGATGAGCTCGTCGGCCTCGCGCGGGGTCGCCGGGTTCTGGGTGTACTCGTAGAGGTCCTCGATCGGGGCGTTCCAGATGTCCTCGAGGAAGCCGGTCTCGACGGCGCGGCCGAAGACGTTCTGGTCGATGGAGTACGGGGACTTCTTGGTGGTCGCGATCGGGAGGTTCTTCTCCTCGCAGAAGGCGATCGCCTTGTCGCGGGTCATCGCGTAGTCCCGGACCGGTGCGATGCACCGGAGGCCGGGGGCGAGGGAGGAGATACCGGCCTCGAAGCGGACCTGGTCGTTGCCCTTGCCGGTGCAGCCGTGGGCGACCGTGGACGCGCCGTGCTTCTTGGCGGCGGCGACGAGGTGCTTGACGATGGTCGGCCGGGAGAGGGCGGAGACCAGCGGGTAGCGGTCCATGTAGAGGGCGTTGGCCTTGATCGCCGGGAGGCAGTACTCGTTCGCGAACTCGTCGCTCGCGTCCGCGACCTCGGCCTCGACCGCGCCGCAGGCGAGCGCGCGCTTGCGGATGACGTCGAGGTCCTCGCCACCCTGGCCGACATCCACCGCTACCGCGATGACCTCGGCGCCGGTTTCCTCGGCGATCCAGCCGATGGCGACGGAGGTGTCAAGGCCGCCTGAGTAGGCGAGTACGACGCGCTCGGTCACGGATCTCTCCCTTTGCTGCGGAAACGCATACGCTGTTGGGTATAAGTATGCACTCCTCCGTATGGTTCGTCAATCCGATGCGTTTACGCAGGTCGGCAGGGGTTCAGCGAGGCAGGAACGCGGTGAATTCGGTCGCGCCGGGGCGGCTTTCCAGCTGCATCCTGCCGCCGTGCGCGTCGATGACGGCGGCCACGATGGCCAGCCCCAGACCGGCTCCGCTGCCGGCGCGGGGGCGGCGGCGGTCGGCGTGGGTGAAGCGCTCGAAGACGGTGGACCGGACCTCGTCCGGGACGCCGGGGCCGTCGTCGGAGACCCGCAGGGCCACCGAGCCGGCGTCCGCCTGGTCGTCGAGGCGTACCGAGACCTTGGTGCCGGCGGGGGTGTGGACGCGGGCGTTCGCGAGCAGGTTGGCGACGACCTGCTGCAGACGGTGGGCGTCGCCGGGCACAGTGACCGGCTCCTCGGGCAGGTCGAGGGTCCAGCGGTGGTCGGGGCCGGCCGCGCGGGCGTCGTCGACACCGTCCAGGACCAGCCGGGTGAGGTCGACGGGCTCGCGCTCCAGCGGACGGCCCGCGTCGAGCCGGGCGAGCAGCAGCAGGTCGTCGACCATCTCACCCATGCGGCCGGACTCGGCGGCGACGCGGTCCAGGGCGCGGGTGACCTCGGGCGGGACGGGCCCCGGGTGCCTGAGCGCCAGCTCGGCGTGGCCCCGGATCGAGGCCACGGGCGTACGCAGTTCGTGGCTGGCGTCGGCGGCGAAGCTGCGCAGCCGCTCCTCGCTGCGGTGGCGCTTGGACAGCGCGTCCTCGACATGGCCGAGCATGAGGTTGAGGGCGGTGCCGACCTGGCCGACCTCGCTGCGCGGATCGGAGTCGGGGGCGCGGGGTGGCAGAGCCACCTCTCCGCTGGCGAGCGGCAGCCGGGTGACGGCCACGGCGGTTGCGGCCACCTGGCGCAGCGGCCGCAGCGACCAGCGCACCCCCAGCGCCCCGGCCACGCCCACCACCACGAGGGCGCAGCCGAAGACGACCCCCTCCACGAGTTCGAGGCGCCCCACGGTCTCCTCGACGGGGTGCAGTGGCAGGCCGGTGATCAGGACGTCGTGGTCCTTCCCCTGGCAGGCCGCCACCCGGTAGCCGCCCAGCGACGACAGCTCGACGGTGTGCGGTTTGTTGTCCACCGGGACGGCCGCCAGGGCCGCCTTGTCGGCGCGGCTGAGGTCCGCGGACATGTCGGCCCCCGCACGCACCACCGCCCGTTCGAGGATCTTGCCGTTCACCAGCCGGACACCGAGGGTGCCGGGGGTCTGATGGCGGGTGTCGCCGCGCTGCTGCTCGTCGCCGTCGTGGTCGGAGGGCTTGATCAGCCGCCCCGAGGGGTGCTCCAGGCTGGCCGGGAAGTAGTTGCCGGCGGTCGTGAGCTGCTGGTCGATCTGCTCGGTGAGGAAACCGCGCAGCGCCAGCACCGCCGCCACGCCGACCGCCGCGCAACTGACGGCGAGCAGCACCACGAGCCCGACGGTGAGTCGCGAGCGAAGGGTGCGCGGACGCAGCCGGGCGACGGCGCGGCGGATCACGCGGCGGCCGGTTTGAGGATGTAGCCGGCGCCGCGCACGGTGTGGATCATCGGGGTCCGCCCGGCGTCGATCTTCTTGCGGAGGTAGCTGATGTAGAGCTCGACGACATGGGCCTGGCCGCCGAAGTCGTACGACCAGACACGGTCGAGGATCTGCGCCTTGCTGAGCACCCGGCGCGGATTGCGCATGAGGAAGCGCAGCAGCTCGAACTCGGTCGGCGACAGGTCGATGACCTCGCCGCTGCGGGTGACCTCGCGGGCCTCCTCGTCCATGGCGAGGTCGCCCACGGTGAGCAGCGACTCCTCGGAGATCTCGCGGCTCATGCCGGACCGGCGCAGCAGCCCGCGCAGCCGGGCCAGGACCTCCTCCAGACTGAACGGCTTGGTGACGTAGTCGTCGCCGCCGGCCGTTATCCCGGCGATGCGGTCCTCGACGGAGTCGCGCGCTGTGAGAAAGAGCACGCAGACGTGCGGCCGCTCGGCGCGCAGTTTGCGCAGCACGGTCAGCCCGTCGAAGTCGGGGAGCATGATGTCCAGGATCACCGCGTCGGGCTCGAAATCACGGGCGGCCGCGACGGCGGACGCGCCGTCGGTGGCACCGCAGACCAGCCATCCCTCGTAGCGCAGGGTGCCGCACAGCACCTCGGTGAGGTCGGGTTCGTCGTCCACGACGAGGACCCGCACCGGGGTGCCGTCCGGCCGGGTCAGAGCGGGGAGGTTGCGGGCGGATGCCGCTCGTCGTATTTCCATGGTCGATACAGCATCTATCAGATCGCTCTGAGTTTTCTCTGAGACCGCCGATGTGATCTCGCACTGAGAGCTTTCTCAGAGGTTACGTGGCCACAGTGGCAGTACCGAAACACCGAAAGGGGCGCATCTTGGCCACCGCGTACGACCATCCGCCGACCCGGCACCGTGCCGCACCGCCCAAGCGGGGAGTCCGGCGCTCGCCGGCCGCCGTGATTCTGGGGCTGCTGTGGGCCGGGGCGGCGGCGGTGCTCGCGCTGTGGTGGCAGGACACCTCCGCCGTGGTGACCCAGGCCGACTGGCTGACCGACGCCGGCCGGATCGCCGGGCTGCTCTGCGGCTACACCTGCGCGGTGCTGGTCGGGCTGATGGCCCGGGTGCCGGCGCTGGAGCGCGGGGTCGGCAGCGACCGCGCCGCGCGCTGGCACGCGATGGCCGGCCGCTGGACGGTCAGCCTGCTGGTCGCGCACGTCGTGCTGATCATCTGGGGCTACGCGGTCGAGGGTCACGCCTCGGTGTGGCGGGAGACCGTGAGCATCGTCATGGACTACCCGGAGATGCTCAAGGGGACCGCCGGCGCGGTGATCCTCTTCACCGTCGGGATCGTGTCGGCGCGCGCGGTGCGCAAGCGGGTGCGGTACGAGACCTGGTACTTCCTGCATCTGCTCACCTATGCGGCGCTCTTCCTCGCCTTCGGCCACCAGCTCGCGCTGGGCGCGGACTTCGTCGGGAACACGGCCGCCCAGAACGCCTGGTACGTGCTGTATCTCGGGGTCACCGCCCTGGTGCTGTGGTTCCGGGTGCTGGCGCCGATACGGCTCAACGCGCGGCACCGGCTGCGGGTGGCGGCCGTGGTGCCGGAGGCGCCCGGGGTGTTCTCGGTGGTGGTGCAGGGCAGGCGGCTGGGTGAACTCGCCGCCGAGTCGGGGCACTTCTTCCGCTGGCGCTTCCTGGCGCAGGGGCTGTGGTGGACCGCGTCGCCGTACTCGCTGTCGGCGGCACCCGGAGCGCACGGCCTGCGGATCACGGTCAAGGGGCTCGGCGACCACAGCGCGGCCGTGGGCATGCTGCGCCCCGGCACTCGGGTCTGGGCCGAGGGGCCCTACGGGGCACTGACCGCCGGGCGGCGCAAGCGGGCCAAGGTGCTGCTGCTGGCGGGCGGGGTCGGCATCACGCCGCTGCGGGCACTGTTCGAATCGCTGCCGGCCGCGCCCGGCCATCTGACGCTGCTCTACCGGGCGCGTACGGCCGAGGACCTGGCCCTGCGCTCCGAGCTGGAGGCGATAGCGGCGGCTCGCGGGGCCCGGCTGTACTACGCCGTGAACGCTCCGGACGGCAGCCGCACGCCGATCACGGCGGCCGGACTGCGGGACATACTCCCCGACATCGCCGGTCACGACGTGTACCTGTGCGGGCCGCCCGGGATGGCCGAGGCGTCCTACGACGCGCTGCGCGCCGCCGGGGTGCCGGCCCGCCACATCCACCACGAGTCCTTCGAGCTGTGAGCCCCGCCGTGAACCCTTTCCGTACGCATCCGATGCGCCGCGTCCTGCTGGGCACGGTCGCGACCGTCTCGGGCGTGACCGCGCTGCTGGCCCTGAAGCCGCACACCCAGACCACGGTCGCCCTGCCGCAGGCGACCGCCTCGCCCACCACCACTCCCTCGGCGCAGGCCTCGTCACCGGCCTCCGCTTCGCCGTCGGCCTCGTCCTCCGCGAAGAGCACGAAGAGCACGAAGAGCACGAAGAGCGCGACGCCCACGAAGACGGTGACGGGTGACACGATCCAGACCCGCTACGGCCCGGTCCAGGTCCGGATCACCCTCAAGGCGGGCAAGCTCACCGCCGTGGACGTGCTCCAGGTCCCCAACGACAACCCCAGGGACGCCCAGATCGCCCAGTACTCCGTGCCCGTACTGACCCAGGAGGCGCTGGCCGCCCAGAGCGCGAGCATCAACAGTGTCTCCGGCGCCACCTACACCAGCGAGGGCTATATCAGTTCGCTGCAGAGCGCGTTGGACAAATCCGGGAATTGAGTCGCCCGGGCTTCTCCGCCGTAGGGACTGGTGCTGGAGAGGTGCTCCGGGCAGCTGTGCGGGAAGGGGATCAGGCCGTTGACGATGATTCAGAACAGCCGGGCCGGCCGGCGGCTGGCCATGCGCCGGATCCGTCCCCGCCGCTCCCCCGCCGTGCCGCTGGTCGTCCTGGCCTGGCTGGGCGCGGCCGCGGTCATCTGGATGTGGTGGAACAACACCCCGAACGTCGTCGGCACCGCCAACCAGCTCATCGCCGCCGGGCGGATCACCGGTCTGCTCGGCGCGTACACGATCGCCCTGGTCATCGCGCAGATGGCCCGGGTGCCGGCCCTGGAGTCCCGGGTCGGCTCCGACCGCGTCGCGCGCTGGCACGCGATGAGCGGCCGCTACGCGATCTCCCTGGTCGTCGCCCACGTCGTCCTGACCATCTGGGGCTACTCCGAGGTGGCGAAGACCGGTGTCGTGTCGGAGGCGGTGACCGTGGTCACCGACTATCCCGACATGCTGATGGCCCTCGCGGGCACGCTGATGCTGCTGCTCGTCGGCTTCGTGTCGGCGGGCGCGCTGCGCCGCCGGATGCGCTACGAGACCTGGTACTACCTGCATCTGCTGACCTACGCGGCGGTCTTCCTCACCTTCTGGCACCAGCTGGCCACCGGCGCCGAGTTCATCGCCAGCGCCGGCGCCCGCACCGCCTGGTACGCGCTGTACCTCACGGTCGCCGGGCTGGTGGTCTGGTACCGCGTCCTGACCCCGGTGCGCCTCAATCTGCGGCACCGGATGAGAGTGGAGGCCACGGTCGAGGAGGCGCCCGGCATCGTCTCCGTCCTCATCAGCGGCCGCAAACTGCACCGCCTCGGCGCCGAGGCCGGGCAGTTCTTCCGGTGGCGTTTCCTCACCCCGGGGCTGCGGTGGAGCGCCAATCCGTACTCGCTGTCCGCGCCGCCCCGGCCCGGGCTGCTGCGGATCACCGTCAAGGCGGTCGGCGGGCACAGCTCGGCGCTCGGGGCGCTGAAGCCGGGCACGCGGGTGTGGGCGGAGGGCCCGTACGGTGCTCTGACCGCCGCGCGGCGTAGCCGTGGCAAGGTACTGCTGCTGGCCGGCGGGGCGGGCATCACACCGATGCGGGCGCTGTTCGAGACGCTGCCGGCCGCACCGGGCGACCTGACGCTGCTGTACCGGGCGAAGTCCACCGAGGACCTGGCCCTGTGGGGCGAGCTGAAGGCCATCGCCAAGGAGCGCGGGGCCCGACTGATGTACGCCGTCAACGGCCCGGACGGCTCACGGCCCGAGTTCACCCCGGACGGCCTGAAGGCGCGGCTGCCCGACCTCGACCGGCATGACGTCTATCTGTGCGGCCCGCCCGGGCTGGCGGCGGAGTGGTTCCACACGCTCCGCGAGGCCGGGGTCCCCGAGCGCCGTATCCACCACGAGTCCTTCGAACTGTGAGAGGCGAGTTGCTGTGTACGCGATGAAGAAGCGGCATCCGTTGCGCCGGATCATGCTCGGTACCGCCGCCACCGTCTCCGGGGTCGTGCTGCTCCTCGCCCTCAAGCAGCCGGCTGACGGCTCCGGCTCGGCCGCGGCGCAGGCCCCGGCCCCCTCGGGGACCGCGGCCGCCGCCTCGCCCTCGCAGAACGCGCAGGACGCCCTGGGCGGCGAGGGCGCGCAGAAGGACTCCGGGACGGCCGGGTCGTCTGTCCCCTCGTCGGGCTCGTTGGCGTCGAGGACCGCCTCAGCCGCGCCCAAGCCGTCGGCGACGAAGTCCTCGGGGGCCTCCGGGTCCGGGTCCTCCGGGTCGGGCTCCTCGGGGTCCGGGGCATCGTCCGCCGCCAGGACCGTCACCGGGGACGCGGTCGACGCGCAGTACGGCGCGGTCCAGGTCAAGCTCACGGTCAAGGACGGCAAGGTCACCGCCGCCGAGGCCGTGCAGGGCCCCACCACCGGCCCGGGCGGCAGCGCGATCCCTACCCTGAACAAGGAGGTGGTGACCGCGCAGAGCGCGACCATCGACTCCGTGTCCGGCGCCAGCTTCACCAGCGCGGGCTACAAGAAGTCCCTGCAGAGCGCGATCGACAAGGCAGGTCTCTGATATGCCCCATGCCCCCCGTTCCGGGACCACCGAAGACACCCGGCTCCGCCACGTCGAACACGCCATGGGCACGGTGTTCTCCTTCGACGTGCGCGGGGCCGGGGCTGCCAGGGCGCGGGCGGCGCTCGACGCGGCCGTGTGCTGGCTGCACCGGGTGGACGAGGTGTTCTCCACCTATCTGCCCGAAAGCCAGATCAGCCGGCTCGCCCGTGGCGAGCTCGCCCTCTCGCGCTGCGATCCGGACGTCTGGGAGGTGATGCGGCTGTGCGAGGACGCCGAGCGGCGCACCGACGGCTGGTTCTCGTCACGTTACGACGGCGAGTTCGACCCGACCGGACTGGTCAAGGGCTGGTCCGTGGAACGGGCCGCCCGGATGCTCGTCTCGGCCGGTGCGGAGGCGGTCTGCATCAACGGCGGCGGCGACATCCAACTGCACGGCGGCCCCTGGCGGATCGGCATCTCCGACCCGCACAACCCCGGCGGGCTGGCGGCCGTGGTCGCGGTCGACGGCGAGCTGGCGGTGGCCACCTCGGGCCCGGCCGAGCGCGGCTGCCACATCCTGGACCCCCACACCGGCGAGCCGCCGGTCACCGATCTGGCCTCGGTCACCGTGGTCTGCTCGGGCCTCACCGACGCCGACGCCTGGGCCACGGCCGCGTACGCGATGGGCGGCGACCGGGCCCGCGCCTGGCTGGAGGAGCTGCCCGACACCGAGGGCTTCGCGGTCACCACCGACGGCGGTACCTGGCACACCAGCGGCTTCGGCCGGTACGCGACGGGGGTTCGCACGTAGGACTCGGGTGAGACCGAGCCCCACCCGGCTTGACGTACGGCCCGTACGGACGGCGAGAATGCCGCCATGGATCTGGAACTCAAGGACAAGGTCGTGCTGGTCACGGGTGGCTCGGACGGCCTCGGCGCTGCCTTGGTCCGGCGCCTGGCCGCCGAGGGCGCCCGCGTGGCGCTGTGCGGACGCGACCCGGAGCGCGTCGGCCGTGTGGTCAAGGAGCTGGGCGAGACCGGTGCCGATGTGCTCGGCGTACCGGCTGACGTCACCCGGCAGGAGGATCTGGAGCGCTTCCTGTCGGCCGCCGAGGGCCGCTGGGGTCGCATCGACGCCATCGTCAACAACGCGGGACGCAGCGCAGCCAGCGCCTTCGAGCAGCAGGACGACACGGTCTGGGACGAGGACCTGCAGCTCAAGCTGCACGCCTCCGTACGGCTGACCCGCCTCGCCCTCCCCCACCTGCGCGCGGCCGGCGGCGGCAGCGTCGTCAACACCCTCGCCGTGTCCGCCAAGGCCCCCGGCGCCGGTTCGACGCCGACCTCGGTCTCCCGGGCGGCCGGCCTGGCGCTCACCAAGGCCCTGTCCAAGGAACTGGGCGCGGACAACATCCGCGTCAACGCCGTGCTCATCGGCCTGGTCGAGAGCGGCCAGTGGGTACGTATGGCCGAGGCCGGCGGCCGTTCCGTGGACGAGCTGTACGCGACCCTGGGCAGTGGCTCCGGCATCCCCCTCGGCCGCGTCGGCAAGGCCACGGAGTTCGCGGACCTGGTGGCCTTCCTGCTCTCCCCCCGGGCCGCGTACATCACCGGCACCGGGATCAACTTCGACGGCGGGATGAGCCCGGTCGTCTGAGCCCGTGGCGCGAGGCGGCGCCCCGAAACTGAAAGCAGCCTGAACGGCAAACCCCCTCCGGCGTTGCGCCGCAACTCCCCTCGGACCGCCCGCCCTACGTTGGATGTGCGGCCAATCGGCCATTCCGTGACGAAGGGGAGTTTCGGCATGCAATACGGAACAAAGCTGAGGGAAGCGGTACGCCAGGACGGGACCACCCCCTTGATCGGCGTCCACGACATGCACTCCGCCTCACTCGCCGTGCGCTACTACGACGGCCTGTTCCTGTCCGGTTTCGGGCTGGCGGCGTCCCATTACGGCCTGCCCGACATCGGGTACATCGCCTGGCCGGATGTGGTCGCCTTCGCCCAGCGGCTGCGGGTGGCCTTCCCCCGTACGCACCTGCTGGTCGACATCGACGACGGTTACGTCGACACGCACGTGGCCTGCCATGTCGTCGAGCAGCTGGAAGCCGCCGGCGCCTCCGGGGTGATCCTGGAGGACCAGGCCCGCCCACGCCGCTGCGGCCATGTCGACGGCAAGAAGGTGCTGCCGCTGGAGGAGTACCTGGACAAGCTGGACGCGGTGCTCACCACCCGGCGCGACCTGCTGGTGGTGGCACGGACGGACGCCACCGAGCACGGGGAGATCCTGAGCCGGGCCAAGGCCCTGGCCGCCACCGCGGCCGACGTCATCCTGGTCGACGGCGTACGCGACACCGATGCGATCCGCGAGATCCGCTCGGTCATCGGCGACAAGCCGCTGCTGTTCAACCAGATCGGCGGCGGCAGGTCACCGCGGCTGTCACTGACCGAACTCACCGAGCTCGGTGTCGATGTGGCGATCTACAGCACCCCGTGCCTGTTCGCGGCGCAGGACGCCATCGACCGCGCGCTGCGCGACCTGCGGGCCGCCGACGGGCGGCTGCCGGAGCCGGTCCCGGGCGGGGCGGACGTGGCGTCCTGCATCGCGCTGCTCGACCGCCGCCAGCCGCTGAAGGTCTGAGCGGGCCGCTCAGCGCTCCCCGGCGGCCAGGCGCAGCAGATGGTCGGCGAGTGCCTGTCCCCCGGCCGGGTCGCGGCTGATGAGCATGACGGTGTCGTCGCCGGCGATCGTGCCGAGGATGTCGTAGACCTCCGCCTGGTCGATCGCCGAGGCGAAGAACTGGGCGGCGCCGGGCGGGGTGCGTACCACGACGAGGTTGGCGGAGGCTTCGGCGGAGATGAGGAGTTCGTTGGCGAGGCGGCGCATGCGTTCCTCCTTGACGGACTCGCCGAGGGGCGCCTGCGGGGTGCGGTAGCCGCCCTCGCTGGGCACGGCGTAGATCAGCTCGCCGTTGTTGGTGCGGATCTTGACCGCGCCCAGTTCGTCGAGGTCGCGGGAGAGCGTCGCCTGGGTGACGCTCAGCCCGTCGTCGGCGAGCAGCTTGGCGAGTTGGCTCTGCGACCGCACCGCCTGCCGGTTGAGGATGTCCACGATCCGGCGGTGGCGGGCCGTCCGGGTCTGCGGTACGGCCTGGCCGCCACTCTGCTGCGCCTGCGCCTCGCTCATCGTCGTGTCATTCTCCAGCTCGCGTTTCGTCGGTTCCGTGCACGGCATATACAGAATCCAGGATGCCGGGGAGGACCTGGAGGAACGCGTCCGTCTCGGCCTCGCCGAGGATCAGCGGAGGCGCGAGCCGCACCACGTTCGGCACGGCGGCGTTCACCAGGAGTCCGGCTTCCTGAGCCGCCAGCTGGATCTGCGGGGCGAGCGGCTCGGTGAGCACGATACCCAGCAGGAGGCCCGCACCGCGCACATGATCGACCAATGGATGGCCGCCCTCCCCTCCGATGCTCTCGATTCCGTGCCGCAGCTTCTCGCCCTGCCGCTTGACGTTGTCCAGGATCCCGTCGGCCGCGATCGTGTCCAGTACGGCCAGCGCGGCGGCGCACGCGACCGGATTGCCGCCGAACGTGGTGCCGTGCTTGCCGGGGGTCAGCAGGTCCGCCGCGTCACCGAAGGCGACGGTGGCGCCGATCGGCAGACCGCCGCCCAGGCCCTTGGCGAGCGTGACGACATCGGGCTCGACGCCCTGCGCCTGGTGCTCGAACCAGTGGCCGGTGCGGCCGATACCGGTCTGCACCTCGTCCAGCACCAGCAGGGTGCCGGTCGCCCGGGTGATCTCCCGGGCGGCGGCGAGATAGCCGGCGGGCGGTACGACGACGCCGTTCTCGCCCTGGATGGGCTCCAGGATGACCATGGCGGTGTCGGTCGTGACGGCGGCCCGCAGCGCGTCCACGTCCCCGAAGGGCACATGGGTGACGTCGCCGGGCAGCGGCTTGAAGCCGTCCTGCTTGCCGGCCTGGCCGGTGAGGGCGAGCGAGCCCATGGTCCGGCCGTGGAAGGCGCCGGTGGTGGCGACCATGTGCGTACGCCCGGTCAGCCGGCCGATCTTGAACGCGGCCTCGTTGGCCTCGGCGCCGGAGTTGCAGAACAGCACCCGCCCGCTGCGCCCGAACAGCTGGATCAGCCGCTCGGCCAGCGCCACGGTGGGCTCGGCGATGAAGAAGTTGGAGACATGGCCGAGGGTCGCGATCTGCCGGGAGACCGCCTCCACGACCGCCGGGTGGCCGGTGCCGAGGGCGTTGACCGCGATGCCGCCGAGGAAGTCCAGGTACTCCTTGCCCTCGGCGTCCCACAGCTTGGCGCCTTCGCCGCGGACCAGGGGCAGGCGCGGGGTCCCGTAGTTGTTCATCAGGCTGCCCTGCCAGCGCTGGGTGAACTCCTGGTTGGTCATGCCCGTCCCCCTTCGGTGTCGTCTGTCGCGTCCGGCACGACCATCGTGCCGATGCCCTCATCCGTGAAGATCTCCAGCAGGATCGAGTGCTGGACCCGCCCGTCGATGACGCGGGCGGTGTTGACGCCGTTGCGTACGGCGAAGAGGCAGCCCTCCATCTTGGGGACCATGCCGCTGGACAACTCCGGGAGCAGCTTCTCCAGCTCTGCCGCGGTGAGGCGGCTGATCACCTCGTCGCTGTTCGGCCAGTCCTCGTAGAGGCCCTCGACATCGGTGAGGACCATCAGCGTCTCGGCGCCCAGCGCGGCCGCGAGCGCGGCGGCGGCGGTGTCGGCGTTGACGTTGTAGACGTGGTTGTCCTCGGCGCTGCGGGCGATGGAGGAGACCACCGGGATCCGGCCGTTGTCCAGCAGCGCCTCGATGGCACCGGTGTCGATCTCGGTGATCTCGCCGACCCGGCCGATGTCCACGGACTCGCCGTCGATCTGCGGGAAGTGCTGGGTGGCGGTGATGGTGTGGGCGTCCTCGCCGGTCATGCCGACGGCGAGCGGCCCGTGCTGGTTGAGCAACCCGACCAGCTCGCGCTGCACCTGTCCGGCCAGCACCATCCGTACGACGTCCATCGCCTCGGGGGTGGTGACCCGCAGCCCGGCCTTGAACTCGCTGACCAGGCCGTGCCGGTCGAGCTGGGCGCTGATCTGCGGGCCGCCGCCGTGCACGACGACCGGCTTGAGGCCGGCGTGCCGCAGGAAGACCACGTCCTGCGCGAAGGCGGCCTTCAGCCCCTCGTCGATCATGGCGTTGCCGCCGAACTTGATGACGACGGTCTTGCCGTGGTGCCGGGTCAGCCAGGGCAGCGCCTCAATGAGGATCTGCGCCTTGGGGAGGGCGGTGTGCTTCCTCGTCGTACTCATGAGCTGTACGCGCTGTTCTCGTGGACGTACTCGGCGGTCAGGTCGTTGGTCCAGATGGTGGCCGTCTCCGCGCCCGCGGCGAGGTCGGCGATGATGTGCACCTCGCGGTAGCGCATGTCGACCAGGTCGCGGTCCTCGCCGACCGAGCCGTCCTTGCAGACCCACACCCCGTTGATGGCGACGTTGAGCCGGTCCGGGTCGAAGGCGGCGGCCGTGGTGCCGATCGCGGAGAGCACGCGGCCCCAGTTGGGGTCCTCGCCGTGGATGGCGCACTTGAGGAGGTTGTTCCGGGCGATGGAGCGGCCGACCTCGACCGCGTCCTCCTCGGTGGCCGCGCCGACGACCTCGACCTTGATGTCCTTGGACGCGCCCTCGGCGTCGCCGATCAGCTGGCGGGCCAGGTCGGCGCACACCTTCTCCACGGCGGCGGCGAAGTCGTCGTAGGCGGGGGCGACTTCGGAGGCGCCGGAGGCGAGCAGCAGCACGGTGTCGTTGGTGGACATGCAGCCGTCGGAGTCGGCCCGGTCGAAGGTCGTACGGGTCGCCGCGCGCAGCGCCTTGTCGAGGGTGGCGGGGTCCACGTCGGCGTCGGTGGTGATGACGACCAGCATCGTGGCCAGGCCCGGGGCGAGCATGCCCGCGCCCTTGGCCATGCCGCCGACGGCCCAGCCCTCGCCCTCGGCGACGGCGGTCTTGTGGACGCTGTCGGTGGTCTTGATGGCGATGGCGGCCTTTTCGCCCCCGTACGGGGAGAGTTCGGCGGCGGCCTTGTCGATGCCCGGCAGCAGCTTGTCCATCGGGAGCCGGATGCCGATCAGTCCGGTCGAGGCCACGGCGATCTCCGCCGCGCTCCCGCCGGTCGCCTCGGCGACCTTCTCGGCGGTGGCGTGGGTGTCCTGGAAGCCGAGCGGACCCGTACAGGCGTTGGCGCCGCCGGAGTTGAGGACGACGGCGGAGACCTGGCCACCCTTGAGCACCTGCTCGGACCAGACGACGGGCGCGGCCTTGACGCGGTTGGAGGTGAAGACACCGGCGGCGGCGAGGCGCGGCCCGTTGTTGACCACCAGGGCCAGGTCCGGGTTGCCGTTCTCCTTGATCCCGGCGGCGATTCCTGCCGCCGTGAATCCCTTGGCTGCCGTGACGCTCACGCTGATGCCTCCTCGTTGTCTTTGCCCTCCACCCGCTGCGCGGGTGTGGGCATCGTTGTCATACGCGGCCGAGCCGCACCGTCACATGGCGCCATCCGCATCAAAAGGGCCGCGAAAACCCGGCGCGTAGCCACAGCCGCTGTCCGCGTGCGCGCGCTCCGGCCGGCACCGACCACTGCCCCATGCGACTCCCGCCTGCCCGCCGCAGGCGACCGCACGAGCCGGAGCCCGCTCATGGCGCCACCCCGGTGGTGCCCAGTCCCAGCTCCTCGGGGAACCCGAGGGCGATGTTCATGCTCTGCACCGCGCCGCCGGCGGTGCCCTTGGTGAGGTTGTCGATCGCGCTGATGGCGATGATCCGGCCGGCGCTCTCGTCGTACGCGACCTGGATCAGCGCGGCGTTGGAGCCGTACACGGCGGACGTGGCGGGCCAGCGGCCCTCGGGCAGCAGGTGCACGAACGGCTCGTCGGCCAGCGCCTTCTCGTACGCGGACCGTACGCCGTCCGCCGTCACGCCCGGTTTGGCCTTCGCGCTGCACGTGGCGAGGATGCCGCGTGACATGGGCGCCAGCGTCGGCGTGAAGGACACCGACACCCGCTCCCCCGCGGCCGCCGACAGGTTCTGGATCATCTCGGGTGTGTGCCGGTGCCCGCCGCCGACGCCGTACGGCGTCATGCTGCCCATGACCTCACTGCCGAGCAGGTGCGGCTTGGCCGCCTTCCCCGCCCCCGAGGTGCCGGACGCGGCGACGATCACGGCCTCCGGCTCGGCCAGCCCAGCGGCGTACGCCGGGAACAGCGCGAGCGACGCCGCCGTCGGGTAGCAACCGGGGACCGCGATGCGCCTGGACCCCTCCAGCGCGGCGCGGGCACCCGGCAGCTCCGGGAGGCCGTACGGCCAGGTCCCGGCGTGCGGGGAGCCGTAGAAGGCCTCCCAGTCGCCTGCGTCCTTGAGCCGGAAGTCGGCCCCGCAGTCCACGATCAGCGCGGCCTCCCCGAGCTGCTCCGCCACGGCGGCGGACTGCCCGTGCGGCAACGCGAGGAACACCACGTCATGCCCCGCCAGGACCTCGGTGGTCGTCGGCTCCAGCACCCGGTCGGCCAGCGGCAGCAGGTGCGGCTGCAGCCCCCCGAGTCGCTGCCCCGCGTTGGAGTTGCCGGTGACCGCGCCGATCTCGATCTCGGGGTGGTTCAGCAGCAGCCGCAGGACCTCTCCGCCCGCGTAACCGCTCGCTCCCGCCACCGCTGCACGCAACGCCATTTCATCCTCCAGAACCCGATGGCATGACTATACGGTCCACGGAAGCTTTATGCAAAGCAGTTCGAACCAGCTCGATGCGACCCTCGCACCCCGCGTACCCTCTTCCCCGTGCCGGCCCCATCCCCGCATCGCGTCGCCGTCCTCGTGCTCGAGGGTGCGAAGCCTCTCGACGTCGGTATTCCCGCGCAGGTGTTCACGACCCGCGCGAGCATGCCGTACGAAGTGCGGGTGTGCGGCGCGGCACCCGGTCTCGTGACCGGCGGCGACGGCCTGTCGTACGACGTCGCCCACGGCCTCGAAGCACTCGAGTGGGCTGACATCGTCTTCGTCCCCGGCTACCGGTTCCCGGACCGCGACGACCCTCCGCGGGCCGTCGTCGACGCGCTGATCGCCGCCCACGATCGGGGCGCGCGGCTCGCCGCCATCTCGACGGGCGCCTTCGCGCTCGCCGCCACGGGCCTGCTCGACGGCAGGCGCGCCACGACGCACTGGCACTACACGCGGGCACTCGCGGCGAAGTGGCCGCTCGTTCAGGTCGACGAGAACGTTCTGTTCGTCGACGAGGGCAGCGTGCTGACCTCGGCCGGCGCCGCCTCGGGCATCGACCTGTGCCTGCATATCCTGCGCGGCGATCTCGGGGTGTCCGCGTCGAACCACGCGGCCCGGCGCCTCGTGGCGGCCCCCTACCGCAGCGGCGGTCAGGCGCAGTACGTGCCGCGCAGCGTGCCCGAGCCGCTCGGCGAGCGGTTCGCCGCCACCCGGGAGTGGGCGCTGCGCCGGCTCGGTGAGCCCCTCACCCTTGACGTGCTCGCCCGGCATGCGGCGGTGTCGCCGCGCACGCTCTCGCGACGCTTCGTCGAGGACACGGGGTACACGCCGATGCAGTGGGTCATGCGCGCCCGCATCGACATGGCCCGCGAGCTGCTCGAGCGTTCGCAGCGGAGTGTCGAGCAGATCGCCGCCGACGTCGGTCTCGGCACCGGTGCGAATCTGCGGCAGCACTTCCAGCGCATCCTCGACACCACGCCGAGCGAGTATCGGCGCACCTTCGCCCAGGGTGAGTAGCCCGCCACCACCATGTGGCGCGATCCTTTCGGACCGTGGCGATCACGCCACTGTCTCCGGCTGATGCCGCGCGCGAACCTGAGGGCGAACCCGAAGGGACACCACTCATGACTCGCATCGCCATCAACGGCTTCGGCCGCATCGGACGCAATGTGCTGCGCGCACTGCTCGAACGCGACAGCGACCTCGAGGTCGTCGCCGTCAACGACCTCACGGAGCCCGCCACCCTCGCGCGGCTGCTCGCCTACGACACGACGGCGGGCCGGCTCGGTCGCCCGGTGAATGTCGACGGGGACGCCCTCGTCGTCGACGGCCGTCGCATCACCGTGCTCGCCGAGCGCGAACCCGCGCAGCTGCCATGGGCCGAGCTCGGCGTCGACATCGTGCTCGAGGCGACCGGCCGCTTCACGTCGGCCACGGCCGCCCGCGCCCATATCGACGCGGGCGCGAAGAGGGTACTCGTCAGCGCGCCGGCGGACGGCGCCGATGTCACGCTCGCCTTCGGGGTCAACACCGACGCGTACGACCCGGCCGCGCACACGATTGTCTCGAACGCCTCGTGCACGACCAACGCGCTTGCGCCGCTGGCCGCGGTGCTCGACGATCTTGCCGGCATCGAGCACGGCTTCATGACGACGGTGCACGCCTACACGCAGGAGCAGAACCTGCAGGACGGTCCGCACCGCGACGCCCGCCGCGCCCGCGCCGCCGCTGTCAACATCGTGCCGACCACGACGGGCGCCGCCAAGGCGATCGGCCTTGTGCTGCCGAATCTCGACGGCAGGCTGTCGGGCGACTCGATCCGCGTGCCGGTTCCGGTCGGATCGATCGTCGAACTCAACACGACCGTCGCCCGCGACGTGACGCGCGAGGACGTGCTGGCGGCGTACCGCACCGCGGCGGACGGGCCGCTCGCCGGCGTACTCGAGTACTCGGACGACCCGCTCGTGTCCTCCGACATCACGGGGAATCCGGCCTCGTCGATCTTCGACTCGGCTCTCACCCGCGTCGACGGCCGCCACGTCAAGGTGGTCGCCTGGTACGACAACGAGTGGGGCTTCTCGAACCGCGTGATCGACACGCTCGAGCTCCTCGCCGCCGGCTGACCGGAAGCCGGGGGCCTACGTCGGAGGCCACGCTGCCCAGCACCTCCTGCTTGGCGCTCCAGTTGGCCGGCCGGGCCAACCCGAGCGCCCGGTCCCACCGGTGCGTGTTCCGATACTCTGAACGATCTGTTCAGTAAATGGTCGGGGTCACGATGGTCAGGGAGTGTCGGTGAAGGCAGCGGACGACAGTGGCGAAGAGGCGGCCGGCGGCGCCCTCGCACCCAGGGGGCGCCCTCGCAGTGAGGCGCGACGGGCTGCGATCCTGGCGGCGGCCGGCGACCTCATGATGGAGGGCGGCCTACGGGCGGCGACCATGGAGGCGATCGCCGCCCGCGCCGGGGTGGGCAAGGCCACGGTCTACAAGTGGTGGCCTTCGCGCGGGGCGGTCGCCCTGGAGGGGTTCATGCTCCGGGCGGCCAGCTCCTGGTCCCTGCCCGAGGACGCGTCGGCGCCCGAGGCGCTGCGGATTCTCGCGGTTGCCTCGGTACGCCTGTTCACCCGCTCGCCGGCAGGGCCGCTGATGCGCGCCCTGGCCGCCGACGCGCAGTCGGACCCCGAGATCGCCCAGGCGCTGCGCGAGCAGTGGCTCGGGCCACGTCGGGCGGTGGCCGCCGAGGTCATCCGTGAGGGCATCGCGCGCGGCGAACTCCGCGCGGACCTGGACATGGCTGCGGTACTGGACCTCGTCTTCGCTCCCGTCTACTACCGACTGCTGTTCAGCCACGAGCCACTGGACGAGGCCTTCGCGGAGCGCTGCATCGACCACGTACTGACGGGGATCGCCACGGCGGGGAATGCCTGAGCACGGCAGCGCGCTTATACTGAACGCACTGTTCAGTAACTAGCTGCGGAGTGATCCGATGAGAGCTCGCACCACGCCCGCCCCCTCGACGGCTCTCGCCGCCGGGCGGACGAGCGGACCGGCCGGATCTCCCCGCTCGCTGCGATGGGTCACGATCACCCTGGCCTTCGCCTGCGGGGCGAGCGTGGCCAACCTCTACTACGCCCAGCCCCTCCTCAGCCTCATCAGCCACGCCTTCAACGTGGGCCAGGGCACGGCAACAACCGTCGTCACCGTGACTCAGGTCGGGTACGCGCTGGGCCTGGCCCTCCTTTTGCCCCTGGGTGACCTGCTGGAGAACCGGCGGCTGGCCTCCCGCACCCTCCTGCTGACGGCGGTCGCGCTGGCGGTGGCCGCCTTCGCACCGAACCTCTGGATCTTCCTGGCCGTGTCGGCCATGGTCGGGGTGACCTCGGTGGTCGCCCAGATCCTGATACCCCTCGCCGCACACCTGGCTCCCCCGGAATCCCGCGGCAAGGTCGTCGGACAGGTGACCAGCGGGCTGCTCCTCGGCGTCATGCTCGCCCGCTCCGTCTCCAGCTTCGCCGCGGCGGCCTGGGGCTGGCGCAGCATCTACGCCATCTCCGCGGTCATGATGCTGCTCACGTCCCTCGCGCTGGCCAAGCTGCTGCCGGTCCGACAGCCCGCACACACCGCACGCTACGGCGCGCTTCTGGCGTCGGTCGTACGCCTGGGCCGCAGCGAACCGGTACTCGTGCGTCGGGCCCTCACCCAGGCGTGCATGTTCGGGGCCTTCACCGCGTACTGGACGGCCGTCTCCTACGAACTGATCGACCGCCACCATCTGTCCCAGGCGGGCGTCGCCGTCTTCGCGCTCGTAGGAGCGGCCGGCGCCGCGTCGGCCCCGGTCGCCGGACGTCTGGGCGATGCCGGACACGGTACGGCCGTCCGTGCCTGCGCCCTCGTCCTGGGCCTCGTGTCGATGCTCGTGGCCGGGCTCGGCGTGTCCAATCTCTTCGCGCTCGCCTTGGGTGGCGTACTCCTGGACTTCGCCGTCCAAAGCCACCAGGTGCTGAGCCAGCGGGACATTTACGCCCTGCGCCCGGACGCGCGCGCACGGGTCAACTCCCTCTACATGACCAGCGTCTTCCTCGGCGGAGCCGCCTCCTCCGCGGCCACCGGCGCGGTTCTGGCGGCCTGGGGCTGGAGCGGCGTCACCGTCATGGCGGCCGCGCTCATCGCGGTGGGCCTCGTGATCTGGATCGCGGAGCGGATGACAGGGGCGCGGGCGACGGACTCGGTGGCGCAGCCGCTGGCCGACTGAGGCACCCGGTCAATCCTGGCCGCGGGTGTTGGCGCGGTCGACCTCCACGGGCCGGCTGACCGTACCCACCATGGCCATCGGCGCCCACCCCGTGGGCCGAGCGCTCGAACAGCAGCGCCGGCCGCCCGCCGACGACCTCGTCGGCCGCATCGTCGCGGACTGCGGCCACATCGTCCCGCTGCACCGCCCTCGGAGACTGCTCGGGCTGCTGGAACCGTTCCTGGCGGCCGAGCCGTTGACAGGAGCGGTGGGCAATCGCAGACTCCGAAGTCAAGAGAGTCGATGAACGATAGTTCACTACGCGAACGCACGGGACCGCGAGCAAAGGACAGCCGCTGATGACCATCCATCGCGAACTGCTGATCGGCGGCAAGGACGTGCCTGCCGCATCGGGCCGTACCACCGAGGACATCAACCCCTACAGCGGCGAGGTGTACGCCACCCTGGCCGCGGGGGGCGTCGAGGATGTGACGCTGGCGGTGGATGCCGCGGAGGCGGCGTTCGCGGACTGGGCGGCGGTGAGTCCGTTCGCGCGGCGGGCGATCTTCCTGAAGGCGGCGGATCTGCTGGAGGCGCGGGGCGGGCAGGCCGCGGACCTCATGGCGGGCGAGGCCGGGGGCACGCGGCCGTGGGCGTACTTCAATGTCGCGCTGGCCGCCAACATGCTGCGGGAGGCCGCGGCCGCGATCACCGCCCCGCGGGGCGAGGTTCTCACGGCGCAGGAAGAGGGCGCCCTCGGCCTCGCGGTGCGGGAGCCGGTCGGGGTGGTCGCGGCGTTCGCGCCCTGGAACGCGCCGGTCATCCTGGGCGTACGGGCCGTGGCCGCACCGCTGGCGGCGGGCAACACGGTGGTGGTCAAGCCCAGCGAGGACGCGCCGCTGGCGTGCGGGCTGTTCGTGGCGGACGTACTGAGGGAGGCCGGGCTGCCGGACGGCGTGCTCAACGTCGTCACCAACGCGCCGGAGGACGCCGCCGAGGTCGCCGAGGCCCTGGTCTCGGACCCGCGGGTGCGGGCGGTGAACTTCACCGGGTCGACGAACATCGGCCGGATCATCGGCACGCATGCCGCGGCCCACCTCAAGCCGGCCGTCCTCGAACTCGGCGGCAAGAACGCCATCATCGTGCTCGACGACGCCGACGTGGACTACGCCGTGGACGCCGTCACCTTCGGCGTGTTCATGAACGCGGGCCAGATCTGCATGTCCGGCGACCGCATCCTGGTCCACGAGTCGCTGGCCGAGGAGTTCACGGCGAAGTTCACCGCCAAGGTCGCCGCGCTGCCCTCCGGCAACCCGGCCGAGCCGACCACCGTCATCGGCCCCCTGGTCAGCGCCGCCGCCGCGCAGCGCGTGGCCCGCCTGGTCGCCGACGCCACCGCCAAGGGCGCCACCGTCCTCACCGGCGGCGGGGAGCCCGAGGGCGCGGTGCACCCGGCGACCGTGCTGCGTGACGTGCCCGGGGATGCCGACCTCTACCACGGCGAGGCCTTCGGCCCGGTGTGCGTCATCGACACCTTCGCCAGTGACGACGAGGCCGTGGCCAAGGCCAACGACACCGCCAACGGCCTCACCGCCGGCATCATCACCGAGAACGGCACCCGCGGCCTCACCGTCGCCCGCCGCCTCCGTACCGGCATCGTCCACATCGGCGACCAGTCCGTCGCCGACGAGCCCCAGGCCCCGTTCGGCGGCTTCCAGGCCTCGGGTTACGGGCGCTTCGGCGGCCGCTGGGGCATCGAGGCCTTCAGCAACACCCGCTGGGTCACCCTGGCGACCCAGCACGCGCACTTCCCGTTCTAGTGCCGGGAGGGGCACCAGGACCGGGCAGGGGCACGCCGTCGAGCCCCCAGGCGGGTTCGATCGGGATCCCGAGCCGGTGCAGCACGGTGGGCGCGATGTCCACCAGCCGGGGGTTGTCCAGCCCCGGGACGTGTTCGCCGAGGTGCCCGTCCACCTCGGCGAGCACGACGAACACCTCCCGTTCGGCGTCCGTGACCCCGCCGTGGCCGCCCCCGTCCAGATGGCCGTGGTCCGTCGTGACCAGGACGGTCCACCGCTCGTCCGGGAAGCTCTCGCGGGCGCGGATCGTGTCGAGCAGCCGCCCGAGGTAACCGTCCTGCCGCAGCAGCGCGTCGCGGTAGTCCTCGCCGAGGGGCCCGACCTCGTGGGCCACCTCGTCGGTGCTGCCGAAGTAGACGAAGACCGCGTCCGGGTCGTGGCCGCCGGGCCCGAGCCACCGCTCGGCCGTCTCCACGACCAGGCGGTCGCAGTCGGCGTATCCGTCCCGGTCGCCGTCGAAGTGCACGCGGGCGTCGATGCGCGCCCCGAGCGTGCCGTACCGGGCCAGGTGGCCCCACGAGACGACGGCTGCGGTGGCGAGGCCCGGGCGCACCGACTTGGCCCGGGTCAGGAAGTCCGGGTAGCGCGCGTAGTCGGGCGAGGCGAAGCCGTTGTCCGTGACGCCGTGCTTGTCGGGCCACACCCCGGTCACCACTGTCGACCAGCCCGGACCCGAGTCGCTGTACGCGACGCCCGTCACGCCGTCGGCGTCGCCCGGCACCCCGTAGGGCAGCAGGCTGGTGCCGTACGCACCACTGGCCATCAGACCGTGAAGCACCGGCGGACGGAACTCGGTCAGCCGGTCGAACCGCACGCCGTCCATGCCGACGACCAGCACCTTCGCTGCTGCCGTGACCGTCATGTCATGCCTCGGGCACGGCGACGACGGCGTCCACCTCGATCAGGAGCTCGGGCCGGAAGAGCCCGGCCACCCGCACCAGCGAGCTCGCCGGGTTCGGGCGGTCACCGAGGGCTGGCCGGATCAGCTCGTCCCGTACGTCCCGCACCGCCTGGAGGTCGGCCAGATCCGTCACGTACCAGTTGAAGCGGACGACATCCGGCCAGTCCGCGCCGAGCGAGCGCAGCACCCGGTGCAGATTGCCCAGCGCCTGCCGGGTCTGGGTGGCCATGTCGTCGCCGACCGCCTTGCCGTCGGCGTCGATGGCGACCTGGCCGGAGAGGAAGGCCAGCCGGCCGGTGGCGGTGACGGCGTACGCGTAGCCATTTCCGGGGGCGAGGTCCGGGACATCGTCGAGGCGATCAGTGATGGGCATGGCGCGACTTTACGTGCCGCGCCCCGGGCGTGGCACCGGAATTAGGGGGCGCTGCGGGCGCCTGGGGCGTACGGTCCCGCGCATGGACAAGCGGCTCGACGACCCGGTGGGCGCTGCCCGCGCCTTCGTTCAGGAGCGGTACCCCGATGCCCTGGCGGCCTTTCTGGGCGGCTCGACAGCACGGGGTGAGGGCACCCCGACCTCCGATCTGGACATCGTGCTGGTGCTGCCCGCCCCCGCCGAGGTCCACGGGGAGAACCTGCTGTGGGGCGGCTGGCCGGTGGAACTCTTCGTCCACACACGGGAGTCGGTGCTGGGCTTCATGGAGTTCGACCGTTCGCGCGGTTCGGGGACGATGGCCTTCATGTGCGCGAGCGGGGTGGTCCTGCACGATCGCGACGGCACGGCCGAGCAGCTCCGGGACGCCGCCCACCGAAGCCTCGCCGCCGGTCCCCCGCCGCCCGAGGCGGCCGGGCTGGAGCGGGCCCGCTATGACGTCACGGACCTGCGGGACGACCTGCTGGGCGCAAGCGCGACGGACGAGGACGAGCTGCTGGCCATCGCGGCGACCCTGCTGGAGCGCACCGCCGGGCTGCTGTTCGCCGTACGGAACCACTGGCGCGGCGGCGGAAAGTGGCTGCCCCGGCGGCTGCGCGAGACCGACCCCGAGCTGGCGGACCCGCTGCTGGACGGCTATCGCACGCTGGTGCGCGGCGGGCCGCGCGAGCCGTTCGCCGAGGCGGTGGCCGCAGTCCTCGACGCATCCGGGGGCCCGTTGTGGGCGGGCTACCGGCGGGT
Organism: Streptomyces sp. NPDC059373; assembly: GCF_042751495.1. Classification (NCBI taxonomy): domain Bacteria; kingdom Bacillati; phylum Actinomycetota; class Actinomycetes; order Kitasatosporales; family Streptomycetaceae; genus Streptomyces; species Streptomyces sp. NPDC059373. The sequence continues at coordinate 58,109 of NZ_JBHYXC010000042.1, forward strand.
GCCGGATGCCCGGATGATGGCGCACCTGCGCGAGGGTGCATACTCGGCCGCCGACCCTAGACTGGAGGCGCAGCCTTCAGACCGCGCCTAGGGAGGTCGGGTCGGATGCACGCGAATGTGGGAGACACGCTGAAGCAGCATGGCCGGGTCGTCGGCCAGCACGACCGGGACGCGCAGATCACCGAGGTCCTGGGCCCGGGCGGGGAGCCGCCGTACCGAGTGCGCTACGAGGACGGCCACGAGTGCGTGCTGTCCCCCGGGCCGGACTCCGTCGTGATGCACAGGGCGGGCGAAACCCCGGCACCCTGAAGTCCGTCACGTCAGGACCGCGGCGCCCGCCGCGGTCCAGACGCTGGTGCGGTGACCCGAATGGTTCACCGCGTCCGTCCGGTTCCCGGGTCCGGGCGCAAAAACACGGCGGCCGGGCTCATATCCCCACCCCCCAGGGTTGAAAAAAACCAGCCCGCC
>NZ_JBHYXC010000043.1:0-57193 GCF_042751495.1 Streptomyces sp. NPDC059373
CTCTTGTCCCGTCACCCTAGCAGGGTGACGGGACAAGAGTCCCATCGCATAGGATGGGCCCATGAGCCGGTGGGAACCAGGGGCGCGCGAACGCCTCGTCGTGGCTGCCGTCGACCTGTTCACCGAGCAGGGGTACGACGCCACGACGGTCGCGCAGATCGCCGAGCGCGCCGGGGTCACCAAAAGCACCTTCTTCCGGCACTTCCCCGACAAGCGCGAGCTGCTGGTGGCCGGGCAGGAGACGCTGAGCCGGCTGCTGGCCGAGGGAATCGCCGAGGCGCCCGGCAACGCCGGCCCGCTCGAGGCGGTCGCTGCCGGTCTCCAACGCGCCGCGAGCGCGATGGGCCCCAGCAACCGCGAGCTCGCCCCTCGCCTGAAGGCGGCCGTCGCCGCCAGCGCCGAACTTCAGGAGCGTGACGCCCTCAAAAGCGTCAGCCTCGCGGCCGCGATGACAATCGCCCTGGTCGCCCGCGGCGTACCTGATCCGACCGCGGCTCTCGCGGGCGAGCTGGGCGTCCTCGCCTTCAAACGGGGGTACGCCCAATGGTCCGAGGGCGACCGTGACGCCAAGGACGAGCTCGCCGGGTACATCCTGGCGGCCCTGGACGAACTGCGCGCGGCAGGCGCATCACTGGGCTGACCGGACAACCTCACCCGCTCATCGGCTACCTGCGCATCGCCCCACCGCTCGTCACCGCGGCCGACATCCACCTGCGTTCGACAGCCGTGAGAGGGAAACAAGCGCCACGATGCCCGTCTTCCGCACTGGTTTCGATCAGGACCCCTGGCCGGCGGGGGCGATCTGCGCCTGGGCGCGGGGCCGCGCGAACAATCCGGGCCCGGTCTCATCAAGGAAACCAAGGCTGACCCGGCGCTCGAGCTTCGCGCGGGTGCCTTCGACACGCTCGGGCAGGACCGGGAGACCGAACGCCTGGCACAGGTCGCGGCCGCGCAGCGGCCGTTGCTCGTAGCCGAACACGCCCATGAACTGCCGGCAGGCGGCGCCGCCCGGCAGGGCCGGGGCCGGTGACTGCTCGAATTCGAGGCCGGCGGCCATCGCGTGGATGGTCTCGGCCGTGATCCGCAGTGCTTCACGTTCGGCCTCCACCTCGCGCAGACACGCGGCGAACCCGCCTGCCCCCGGCCAGTTGCCGTTCCCGCCGCCCGAAACCGTCCAGGAGCTGCTGAAGGACCGTAGGAGTCATCTACACCCCCCGCCACCAGGCGGCCCCACCCCCGAGCCGACACAGTATCCGCCCGGCCGACGCCCAGCAGATCCTCGAATCCGCCGAGGACGGGGCATCCTCATCATCACGCACCAGCCGACTCTCCAGCATGTTCAGGCCGTCGACCTGTCCGACCCTCCAGCGGACCGGCTGGGGACGAACCCGGAGTTCGCCCGGTTGCACTCCACGATCTCCACCTCGACGCCGAGCCCCGCGCCGTGCTCGACCACGCCGGTCCTGAACCCCTGGTCCACCAGCACCCTGGCTCACCCGGCCGCCCGGCCGTATCCCGAACCGGCAATCGTATCGAGCAGCCTCACGCCCATCGCGCTGCCGTGCACCGACGCCGCGGTGACCACCACCACGATGATCAACCCCATGACGTCCACGGCCGGCCCACGCCGACAGCCCGGGGCCTTCTCGACCGGCCGCATCCATGACCGTCGTGCTCCTCGGCACCCCGGCCACCGCGCGCACCGACGGCGAATCAAACACCACCGGGCTCGGATCCGCCCTGCGCCCGGCCTTCTCACGCACCATCATCCGCAGTACACCGTTGATCCGCCGATCTGGCTCGTCGCGCCCCCGGACATCGAAGTAGCAGCGCACCGCGCCGGCCGGCCGGCCGTGCGGCAGCAGGCCCCACCGGCAGCCGGTCCGGTTCCGGAACCGCAGCGCAGCGCTGCGACGACACCGCGCATCTGGCAACACCCCCGGTGGCCCGACACCGAGGGATGCCGCGCCCACCACGGCGCGGCCAACGACTCGATCACGACCCACACGGCGTCGGCCGGCTCGGTCTCGCACACCTTGCACCCACCCACCAACCGACGGTTGCGAAATGAGTCGTCGTGCACGACTGCCTCTCACCCACCGTGCACGACAAGGTTTTTGGCGACGTCGGGTGGGGGCAGACGGCACGAGCGCACCGTCCCGTGTCGGATGGGAAGGCTGTGCCGGCCCGGTCCTGCGCGGCGACTGATCGCTTCACTCCTGCTTGCCGCGCGCGGCCAACCGTTTGGTGATCTCGGTCTTGATCGTCTCGCGCAGCTCGTCCGACGTGAAGCCGAGGTTGCGCAGGATCTGCGCGGCTGGGCTCTCCTCGGTGCGGATCAGGCCCAGCAGGGTGTGTTCCGTGCCGACCCAGTCGTGGCCGAGGTCGGCCGACGCGCGGCGTGCCTGCTCGATGGCCTCCTTGCTCTCCGGCCGGAACGCGATGTGACCCCGCAGCGCCTTCTCCCCGGCCGGCGGCATCGCTTCCTCGATTGCGTCGCGGACGCGCTGCTCCGACTCCGCTTTCGCGACCAGCACCTCGTATGCCAGGCCCCGCGGTTCGCCGAGCAGGCCGAGCAGGATGTGTTCGGTGCCGATGAAGTCGTGCTTGTGCGTTCGGGCGGCCTCCTGCGCCAGCACGATGCTGTGCCGGTTCAGGTTGGTGTACTGCTCGAAAGGGCCAGGTGCGTGGCGTTGCTGGGCGGCCTGCTTGGACACCCCGATGGCATCGCCGATCTGGGTCCACGACGCGCCGGTCTGCTTGGCCCTGCTGACGTAGTGGTCGATGAGCTGGTCACCGAGGTCGGACAGCGTCTGGGCGCGCAGTCGCGCCTCGCTGATGCGGGCCAGTTCATTGGCGCCGGGGAGTTCCTCGTCAAGACGGGCAATCAGGTCGGCGAGGCTGATGTCGAGTGGACTCATGCGTCAATCTTAAATTGACGATCGAGGATCGTCAACTTGTAATTGACGCTCATTCCGGGTCCGCACCCGCAGCTTCGTACGACGGCCCGCTGCAGCTCAGCCCCGATCGCGACCCACCAGATCACTTCGGAACTTCCCTGTGAAGCCCGGCAGTTGCGTGCCGAGCCGACACGATTCCCCGTGCGCCTGCCGACCCGGCGCCCGATGAACTGCGGGAACGCAGGACACCGCTGCCGCCCGCCCACCCCCGAGGCCGTACGCCATCGATCGCGTACCGGTCGGTCGCGGGTCGGCCCACCGATCTAGCTGTGCCTTGCGTCCGCAAGGACTGCCTCGGTTGCTGGGCTGCTGGCCAGGAAGCGACTGATCTGCGCGGCGACGAGGGAGGGCTGCTCGATGTGCGGCCAGTGACTGCACTTCTCGATCTCGGTCGTGGCCGTCTTCGCCGAGTCGAATCGCGTCACGACCGCAGAGGCGACGACCTCCGAGGTGACGATCGGGTCGTCGCTTCCCGACAGGATCAACACCGGCTTGGAGAACCCACTGGGCCGCTGGATGGGGTAACCGTTGTTCCATAGGTCTGCTGTGGCCAGTACCACCTCGGGGCGCGCCTTCGCGGCTACCGTGGCGATTCGCGCCAACTCGGCTTCGGGAGCCGCTGGCCCCGCTTGCTGGCGCATGGCCTGAATCAATGACGCCTCACCACCAGCCAACGAGCGGAAGGTCTCGATGACCTCGTCGGGCAACCGGGCTCCGGCCATCGGAATGGGTGCCAGAAGTACCAGGCCCAACGCGCGCTCGAGGCGCGCCTCGGCGACAAGTTCGACGACGGGTGCCGCCATGCTGTGGCCGACGAGCACGAACGGCTTGTCCACCGCGTCGACGACGGCCAACAGGTCGGCGGCGAACCGGTCGAACGTGAACGGCCCATGTGCCTGCGTGCGGTTTCCGAAGCCGGCTAGGTCCAACTGCACGGTCTCGAACCCGGAGCCTGACAGTTCCGCGATGACTGGGTCCCAGACGTGCAGGTCATCGATCCAGCCGTGCATGAACACAACCGCACTGTCGCCTACGCCGTCGCGGCGGAACACGATGTCGCCGTTCGGGATCATTGCCGAGGTCGCCATGAGGGCTCCTTGCCTGAACGAGTGGATGCCGACCCAGGCGCGGCGCCGACGGGAGGGAAGCCGTTGCACGGCGATCCCGTCCGGGCTCTGCGGTGTCAGCCGATCCCCGCCTGACACAACCATACATCGTTTACTACTGTTGAACAAGATGAGACAGACAATGTTGATGCAGGGCAGGTTCTGGCTGGATGCAGCGCACGGGCGCGTGCTGGAGTGTATTTGCGGCATAGCCGTACCGATTACACCTATGTCAAAGATACGGTCCGACGCCTGGGATTCGGCGTGCTCGTGGCCATGCGGGAACGCACTCCGCGCCCCGCCCAGGTCTGAGCGCGGCTGACCAACCTTCGGCTCCTCGTGCACCCCGGCCCGTTCAATGCCGCCATCGATGTCAAGGCTGCACGCAAGCTCGGCAGCATCGTCTGCGGAACGGGATGGAGTCAGCGCCTGGCTGTCGACAAGGCTGCTGAGCACGGGGGGCGAGCGGAGATCAAGGCACTGCTTTGGCCGAGGGCGACGTACTACGGTCGTTTCGCCTGTTAAACGTTCTGCCGGCGCGGCACGACCATGTTCACGATGTACGTCAGCGCGGCCTCGTTGTCCTGGTTCAGAGTTATGGACGGAACCCGGTACGGTTCACGGATCAGCGGAAATCCATCGAGACAGCGCTCAGGAAAAGGCAACCGGCCGGTCCAGAAAGCGCCCCACATCGGCGACGAACAGTTCCGGGTATTGGAACAGCGAGGCGTGGCCGGAGTCGGGGTAGACGATGAGCTGGGCGCCGGGGATGTGCTGGGCCAGGTGGTAAGAGTTGATGGTGGGGACCATGACATCGCGCCGGCCGTTGACCACCAGGGTCGGCTGAGTGATCGTCTGAAGCTCGGCGAAAGGCTCGCCGTGCGGAAGCTTCCAATCGACGATCGCGGCTGTCTGCGCCTGCATGGTCTGCTTGGACGTCGGCGGGTCTATGTCGGTGGTGCGCTGGTGGCGACGCGCCCAGAATCTTTCACCGGCGGCCTGGCTGGTCGGTGTGGGCTCGAAGAAGAGGAACCGGAAGTCCTCGAGAGTCAGTACTTCATGCCGGGTGGCAACATTGTTCACGTCGGGGTGCCGGTCCGTATCATCGCCGGCCCGGGGCTTGGTGCCGGCGAGAACGAGCCTGCGCACCAATTTTCGGTGGCGGAGTGTGAGGGCCTGCGCGACATAGCCGCCGATGGAGAAGCCGAGGATGTCGACGCGGGTCAGGCCCAGCGCGTGGATGAACGCGGCCGCGTCATCAGCCTGCGCTTCCACGGTGTCCGGGGTCTGGCCGCTGGAGCTTGCGACGCCTGTGTTGTTGAACAGAATGACCGGACGGTTCGGGGCCAGTCCATCTGTGACCGCCGGATCCCAGTGATCCATGCCGCCACGGAAATGCTGCAGGAACACCAGCGGCGTGCCGGTCTCGGCGCCGAAGCGCCGGTAGGCGTACCGAATCCCGTTCGCCGAAACGAACTGCGTCGGAGCCGTCACATGGGAGTGAAGCGGTGTGTGGGTCGGTCGGGTCGTCATCTTCAACTCCTACGTCATCAGCCGCACGGGAGAACCCGCCTGGAATGCGGCGATATCCTCGACAGAGTCTTGATAGAAAATTTCGTACAAGTCACGGTTCACATATCCGACGTGCCCCGTGAGCAGCGCGTTCGGCAGCGCCCGCAACTGATGGTCCGCGGGCAGCGGCTCGGTGTCGTACACGTCGAGGGCGGCCGCTCGGATCGCGCCCTCGCCCAGGACGTCGATCAAGGCGACCTCATCGACGACCGGTCCGCGTGAGGTGTTGACCAAGAGGGCCGAGGGCTTCATCGACCGTAGTTCCGCTGCGCCGACCAGTCCGCGTGTTCGCTTGCTGAGCAGTACGTGGATCGAGAGCACGTCGCTCTCGGTGAACAGTTGATCCTTCGTCACCGCCCGCACGCCGTGCTCGGCGGCGGCTTCGGGGGTCAGGTTCCGGCTCCATGCGACGGTGTTCATTCCGAACGCCTGTCCAACCCGTGCCACTCCGGAGCCGACGCGGCCCAGGCCCAGAATGCCGAGAGTCTTGCCGTACAGGCCCTCGCCGACCGATACCTGCCAGCCGCCGGCGCGCATCGACTCCGCCTCGACGACCAGATTTCTCGTGACACCGAGGATCAGCGCCCAGGTGTGCTCGATGGTGGGGTGGGACTCATAGCGGGTCCCGCACACCGTGATGCCGAGTCTGTGCGCGGCCGTGAGGTCGATGGCGGCATTGGCCGGGCCGGTGCTGACCAGGAGTCGAAGGTCGGTCAGCCGCTCCAGGACCTCGGCCGGGAATCGCGTGCGCTCCCGCATGGCCACGAGCACGTCGAACCCGGCGAGGCTACGGACCACCTCATCGGCATCGGCGAACGGCTTGGTGAAAACGACCACCTCGGCAACGAGCGACCCCCAGTCGGCCAGGCTCGTCGCGACGTTCTGATAGTCGTCGAGAATCGCGATCTTCATGCGGGTGGCCATCATGGGCAACCTCCGTATTTCGTCGAGGCGATTCGCCTGTCTTCGCAGGGCGGCGACCCGGCATGGCTCAGGCGAGCAGGCCCAGGGCGCTGTACCACAGCGGCCCCGGGTTGAGCCGATCACCGTGGAGCTTCAACATCTCCTCGAAGAACTCCAGCGGCTTCGGCTTGCCGGCCAGGAGCCGGATCGCGTCACGCAGGTACTGCCGGGTCTCGTCCAGGATCTTCGGGTCGTCGGGCAGGTCTGCGTTCTTGTGGCCGGCGACCACGTGGCGCGGGTCGAGTGCCGCGAGCCGGTCGATACCGTCCAGCCACGCCTGGAGGCCGCCGCCACCGCCTTCGAGCATCATCAGATGCACGCCGTTGTAGACGACGTCCCCGGCGACGACGAGACCGATCGACGGCACGTGCAGGACGCTGGAGTCGTCGGTATCGGTGTGACCGGTCTCGACGGCCTGAAGAACGCGGCCCTCCAGTCGGAATCCTTCGGCCGGCACGGGCACGGCGAGGACCGGGGTGTTCTCCGGGACCCCCGGGAAGGTCTTCGCGAACCCCTTGTCCTTACTCTCCAGTTGCCTGCGCATCTGCCGGAGGGTGCCCTCGGTGGCGTACACCACGCTGTCGGCGTCGCCGAACCGTTCCAGCAGCGTCGCGGTGCCGAACCAGTGGTCGGGGTGGCCGTGGGTGATGTACACGAACGCCAGGCGCTTCCCAGAGCGCGCCAGGCCTTCGGCGACCTGCGCGATCTGAGCGTGAGTCAGTGGCGGGTCCACCAGGACCGCGTCGTGCTCCCCGGTGATCAGGGTGGATGAGATCGGCGAGGACACGATCCCGTCGCCGTTCGGCAGCTGAAGATCGATCTTCCGAGGAACACCGCCAGAGACGAGGACCTCGTGGGACAGTTCGGACATCTCGGTGCTTCTCTCGTAGCAGGGCCTGCCCCTCACCGGACTCGCAAATGAGTGGCGGCCTGCCCGGCGGAGGGTGAGCACGATTAATGAGTAGATTTACATGCGATACCGCTGGAACCCGTAGCGCGCGTTGCCGGCATGCACACGGTGGTCCGGAGAGTTCCAGCAGGTCACGCCAGGCGCCGACGCGGGACCCGCGACGGCGCGAGCTCCTCCGGAGATCGTCGCGACCGGTGGTGACCGGCGCCCGTTCCCCTGTGGTGGGTCCCGTTCGAATCATGCGGGGTCATGACCGGGCCACCTTGAGCAGGATCTTTCCGCCGCGCACGACCTGCTCGATGGCCGTATGGATGTCATCGAGGTCGAACACGGCGGCGGGCGGAACGAACAGGGCTCCGCTCGCGACCAGGGGCGCGGCCTCGCGGATGACGGGTAGCACCTTCGTTGCGTAGTCGAAATGTCCGGCGAAAAATCCGTGTACCGTCGCGCGCTTGCCGATCAGGGTCAGTGCGTTGACGGACATCGGCTGCCCGGTCGCCGAGGCGTAGGTGACGAGGGAACCGCCCTCGGACAGCAGGTCGAGCAGGCGGGCGGGAGCGTCGCCGCCCACCGAGTCAACGGCGAGCGCGACCCGGGCATCGCCGATCGCCTTGCGAACCTCTTCGACCGCCGTCGCGCCGTCGAGGCGGACGATGTCCGCGCCGGCCGCGGTCAGCTCGGCGAACACGGACTCGTCTCGGACAAGGTTGATCGTCCGCAATCCACGCGCCTTCGCCAGGGCAATCAAGCAACGTCCGACGCCGGAGTTCGCGGCGTTCTGCACGATCCAGTCCCCGGGCCCCAGGTCGGCGTACTCGCTCAGGATCAGACCGGCCGTGGGCGGATTGCTGCCCAGCATCGAGAACTGCTCGACGCTGCCTTCCGGCAGCCGGAACAGCCCGTCGGCGGGCAGCAGCAGCCGCTCGCGCCAAGCGCCGCCGAACAGTGGCAGAACCACCAGGTCGCCCACTGCGAGCCTGTCGACGCCGGGGCCTACCTCGATAATCCGGCCGACACCCTCGTTGCCGAGGACCAGCGGGAGCGGCGGCCGCACGAGCGCGCCACTGACGACCAAGAGGTCGTGCAGGTTCAGCGGCGAGAACTCGACCACGACCTTGACCTCGCCGGCGCTGGGAGCGTTCGGCTCCTGGAGATCGACGACGCGCACGACGTCCTCTGGTTTTCCGAACTGGGCGATCTGGATGGCACGCATAGGGACTCCCAGTGAGAGACAGCCGGTACTGCGACATAGTCAAACACATTTTACCTCTGTTCGCATCCCTGCGTCGGCGCCGCCGGAGTCGCAGAGCGGAGGCGCCCAGCTGCTGATCAGCGTCACGCTGACCAGCTGCACCCGAACACGGCCGAAGTGGCCGAGCGGCCGGATTGCCCACGTCGACGTGCGGCGAGCCGGAGGCACGATGCGCGATGGTCTTCGCGTCGGGGAAGCCAAGGCTGCGGCGAGGTCTTCGCCACGCGCCACGACTCCGCGCTCGCAAGACGCGCCGACATGTGCGTGAACTCGCATACCCCCGCCATGCCGCCATCTTCACGGAGGTCGTCAACCGGACGGCCACGACGACACGTCCACCCGCCCACCTGTCGGACCGGTGAACCCGGCGAGAACCACTGACCGATCAGCGAAGGGAAGCGCGACCTCCTCGCCGCTCTGCGGCGCCCCGGAAATCGGAGGATCACTCCTGTACCTGCATGCGACAGGCACCAGCCCGGATGTCGAAAAGCTCGCCCCGTACCGGGACGAAGAGTCGCGGGTCTTGGCCGCGCTCCACGCCGAGGGCGTCGCGAAGAGCCTCTTCCGGCTCAGTGATCGTCCGGTGGTCCACCTCATCCTCGAGGCCGTCGACCTGGAGGACGCCCGCAAGCAGGTCGGACGCCTGCCGTTCGTCAGCAAGGGGCTGCTTCGGTTCGAGTTCGAGCCGGTCGAGAAGTTGACCTGAGGCCGAACACGCCGCCCGGACCGGCGGGGCTCCCTGATCGCTGCGCGCCGCGCCGGGGGCGCAGCGGTCCAAGAGATTCACCGGTCGAAGCGATGGCGGCGTTGTGCCCCGGAATCCGGCGGGTTCGAGAACCACAAGAACATAAGTCTAAGTCTTATACTTGCTTCATAATAGTCGGACCAGGTACGATGGCGATCATGTCCGATCTTGCCACCGAGCGCTACGCTGCGGCCCCGGCGCCGGCGTTGTTGCGGCGTGTGCAGTCGTTCCTGAACACCCGCTCCACAGGCAGCCCGCCCGAGGCCGACCTCTTGGCGAGTCCCGCGTCGGCGAACAGCTGGCTGCGCACGCTCCAGTGGCCCACCCGTCCCCGTTTGACAACGGACGACCTGCCCCCGCTCTACGAGCTGCGCGAAGCCCTCCAAACCCAACTCGAAGCCGTCCGAACGCCATCGGAATCCCCCCTCCAGCTTGACCTGGCACCCCACCTCGAGAAGCTCCGCTGGGGAATGACCCTTGAGGAAGGGCGGCTCGTCCTTTCAGCCGAAGGCGATGGCTGGCGCCTGGTCGCCAGCACCCTGCTCGGCGACATCCTGCTCGCCCAGCAGCACGAACTGTGGCCCCGCCTCAAAGCTTGCCGGAATCCGCCCTGCTCGGTGGCCTTCTATGACAGCTCGAAGAACCAGTCCCGGGTGTGGCATAACACCTCGGCCTGCGGCAACCTCATCAACCTTCGCGCTGCCCGAGCCCGCCAACGCGCCCAGGCCACATAAAAGCGAAGCCGGCGCGGGGGATGTCACACGCTGCGCCAGCCGAGCCGCCGAAGCGATCAGGTGGAGCGCAGCCCGTCGACCATGACGATGAGCACCCGCTCGCAGGCCACCGCCGACAGCACCACCGCTCCGGTCACCCCGGCCACGCCCGCGACCGCGCCCGGGGCCGATGCCCCCCTGATCATCGACCCGGGAAATGCAGCAGCGACAGGCCCCGACGGCTCTAGGGCCTGTCTTCAAATTCCCGTCTGCCCCGCGAGTCCGGCCGGAGCCCCGGCGCCCCGCAGCAGCGTGTCCACGACGCGGGTGGCGAGCGCATCCGTGTCGCCGCCTCCCGCGCCCTCCTTGGCTGCCTCGTGGATGAGGGCGTAGTAGACGCGCCGGGTCCAGTCGAGGTCGATGTCGGGGCGGAGCACGTCCGCCTCTTGGGCGCGGCGGAAGAGCCGAACGCAGGTGGTCCGGACCTCGGCGTGGATGCGGGCCGCCTCGGGGTGGGCGTCGTCGGCCGCGCGGTTCATGGCGAACGACCAGTCGGTCTTAACGCGGAGGACGTTGGCAGTGACCTGGTAGAGGGCGACGAGTGGCGGGGCGGCGTCCGGGCGGGCGGTGTCGACGGCGGCCGCGAACTGGCGGGCGGCCCAGTCGGTGAGCTCGTCCAGGAGCGCCTCACGGGTGGCGAACCGGCGGTGGACCGTGGTTCGGGCGACGCCGGCGGCCCGGGCGAGTTGCTCCATGGTCGCCGCCGGGTTGGTGGCCAGGACACGCTCGGCCGCTTCCAGGATCGTCTGCACGGTCCGTTCAGTGTCGGCTCGGAGGGGCCGTTTCGCCTGCGGTTCCGTCTGCTGCTGCTGCACTGTCACACCAACATGCTACATCCGCACTCCCTCAAAGGATCTACTTGCAACATTATTGTTGCATGTCATAGGTTCATCGCGTCAAAGAGGTATCAACTCTGCACCCCGTCCGCGGGGAGAGGCGACATCAAGGAGCAGCGAGTGATGCAACAGAGGAAGCTGGGCCGCACCGGCATATCGGTCAGCAAGTTCGCGCTGGGCACCCTGCGCCTGGGCGCGTGGGGGAACACGGATCACGACGATGCGGCCCGGCTGATGCACACGGCCCTGGACGCCGGGATCAACCTCATCGACACCGCCGACCAGTACTCGGGCGGCGAAGCCGAGGAGATCGTGGGCAAGGCAATCCGAGACCGCCGCGACGAGGTCGTGCTCGCGACGAAGGGTCACTTCCCAGTCCGCTTCAAGGACGAGGACCCCAACCGGCAGGGAAACTCCCGCCGTTGGCTCACCAAGGCCGTCGACGACAGCCTACGCCGCCTGGGAACCGACCGCATCGACCTCTACCAGGTGCACCGCCCGGACCCGAGCACGGACATCGACGAGACGCTCTCGGTCCTGTCCGACCTGGTGCGCGCGGGCAAGATCATGGCCATCGGGACCTCGGACTTCCCCGCCGAACAGCTCGTCGAGGCCCAGTGGACCGCCGACCGCCGGAGCCACATCCCCTTCCGCACCGAGCAGCCCCCGTACTCCGTCTTCGTGCGCGGTATCGAGGCGGACGTGCTGCCAACCGCGCAGAAGTACGGACTCGGCGTGCTGACCTGGAGTCCACTCAACAGCGGCTGGCTGACCGGGCGATTCCGCCGCGGCGAGCCGATCGAGATGAACTGGTTCCGGCAGGCGGTCGCCCACAAGTTCAACCTCGACCTGCCGGGCAACCAGCGCAAACTCGACGCCGTCGAGCGCCTGTCGGCCTTGGCGGACGAGGCGGGAATCTCCCTGACGCACCTGGCGCTCGCCTTCGCGTCGACCCACCCGGGCGTCACCTCGGTGATCCTCGGTGCCCGCACGGCCGAGCAACTCACTGACCAGCTCGCCGCCGCCGAGGTCCGGCTCGACGACGAGATCCTCGACCGCATCGACGAGATCGTCGCCCCCGGCGTCACGCTCAACCCCGCGGACATCGACTACAGGCGGCCGGCGCTGACCGACTCCGAGCAGCGCCGCAGGCCCGCCCGCCACCGCTGACGGCGGTCCGCCTGCGACGAGTTCCTGCGGCACACACCGGAGCAGGGTCCGTCAAATGATCTTGATTGTTGGATCACGGCCGGGTGATACGTCGCCATGAACTGTCTGATGAGGAACGGGAGTTCGTCCGTCCGCTGCTGCCTGAGTCCTTGCGGGGGCGGAAGCGGTTGGACGACCGAACCGTGCTCAACGGGATCGTGTGGAAGTTCCGGACGGGCACGGCCTGGCGGGATGTGCCCGAGCGGTATGGCCCATGGGCCACGCTGCACACACGGTTTCGCCGGTGGGCTCTGGACGGCACCTTCGAGCGGATGCTCGAGGCCGCCCAGGCCCGGGCGGATGCGGCTGGGGAGATCCACTGGCTGGTGTCGGTCGACTCCACCGTCGTGCGGGCCCACCAGCATGCCGCCGGAGCCCGAAAAGGGGGGCCCGCAGCCCCGGCCTCGGACGTTCCCGGGGCGGCCTGACCAGCAAGATCCACCTGGCCTGCGACGCCTTCGGTCGCCCACTCGCCTTCGTGGTCACGGGCGGGAACACCAACGACTGCACCCAGTTCACTACCTTGATGGAGGCGATCCGGGTGCCTCGCCTCGGCCCGGGCCGGCCCCGGGTGCGGCCCGCCCACGTGCTGGGCGACAAGGGCTCCCCGAGCGAGCCGACCAGGTCCGCAACCGGCTCCGGCGCGGCAGCCGTGGCGGGCGCCCCCCGGCCTTCGACAAGCGGCGCAACGTCGTGGAACGGTGCTTCAACCGTCTCAAGCAGTGGCGTGGCATCGCGACCCGCTATGACAAGACCGCCGAGTCCTACCAGGCAGCCGTCACCCTCGCCTCGCTCCTGATGTGGGCGTGACATTTGAAGACAACTCCTAGGGTCTGTTGTGAAAGTGGATCAAGGTCCTGAGTAATCGCGTGCTGTGGAGTCGGACGGACTGACATACTCCGCGCCGTGACGACTGACCACGGCCCCGGCCCGGCTCTGACCATCGGCGAGCGCGACACCGACCTCAACGACCGATTGACCGAGGAATTGGTCGCCTTCAACACAGCCGCCACAGGTGCGACTGACCGCGAAACGTTCTCGGTCAAGGTCACCGATGAAGCAGGTGAACTGATCGGCGGGCTGGCCGCGTGGACTTGGGGCGGCCTCTGTGGCATCGAGCTGCTGTGGGTTCGCGAGGACAGCCGCAAGGACGGGTGGGGCAGCAGGATCCTGCAGGCAGCTGAGACAGAGGCACGGCGACGCGGTTGCGATCGCGTCGCCGCCTCCTCTTTCACCTTCCAGGCTCCCGGCTTCTACCAGCGCCACGGCTATGCCGAGACCGGTCGGACCCTGGGTATCCCTGGAGGGCACGCGGACGTGCACCTGTTCAAGTCGCTGACCGATTCGACGCCGTCGTGCCAGTCGTAGGCGTGCTGTCACAGCCATTCGTTGATGGCCGCGACCAGCACCGTCGCTTCGTAGCGGACGCAAGTTTCTCGTATCTCGTGGCCACGGCCCGGTGGCGCTTGAGCCGGTTGATGCCGCACTCCACCGCGCGGCGCTCCTTGTAGTCGTCCTTGTCGAACTTGGGCGGGCGGCCGCCGCGGGTGCCGAGTTTCTTGCGGTTGCGGACCTGGTCGGCCTTCTCCGGGATCGTGCATCCGATCCCGCGTCTGCGCAGGTAGGCCCGGTTTGCGCGGGACCCGTACGCTTTGTCCGCGCGGACCCTGTCCGGATTGGTCCGTGGCCGGCCCGGGCCTATGCGGGGCACCCGGATGCCCTCCAGGACCGGCTGGAACTGCGGGCTGTCGTGCCGCTGCCCAGCGGTGACCAGCAGCGACAGAGGCTTTTGGCCCTGCTCCACGGCCAGGTGCAGCTTCGTGGTCAGCCCGCCGCGCGACCGCCCGAGGCCGTGGTCGTCGGGCTCGGTGAAGACGCCGCCGGGAGGCTCCTTCTGCAGTGCCCCTTTTTACGCGCGCCAGCGGCGTGCTGGTGGGCCCGGGCGATTGTGGAGTCCACGCTCACGTCCCACGTGATCAAGCCCTTCGCGTCGGCCTCGGCCTGGAGCTGCACGAAGATCCGCTTCCAGCTGCCGTCCCGTTGCCAGCGTCGGAACAAGTCGTAGACCCGGTCCCAGGGCCCGTAGCGTTCGGGCACGTCCCGCCAGGGCGCACCGGTCCGGGTCCGCCACCTTATGCCGTCGATCAACTGCCTACGCGTCCACGTCGGTGGCCGGCCCGGCTTCTTGCCATGCGGCAGCAACGGCTTCAGCCGGGCCCACTGGCCGTCCGTCAGGTCACCACGCCCCACAGCCAGTGATCATCCACGACCTTGATCCACTTTCACAACACGCCCTAGTTCCCCTGTTTCGAGGGCTTCAACGGCTAACTGGAAGCAGTCGCCGTCGGACTTGGCAACGGCCTGCTCCTGCGCCCAGGCACGGAACCCCTCATTGGAACGCGGTGGATGCAGCAGGTCGCCAAGCCGTTCCTCGTCCACGGCGAAGCGCATCGCTACATCGGCCTCACGGCGTTCGTCCTGAACGTGGTCGTCACGGTGGTGCTGACCTTCGTACTGAAGGCGCTCAACGCGCCAGAAGGTGTGGACGAGACGAGCCCGGCCGACTACACGGCGGACGCCGAAGGAGCCGGAGATCGCACGGGCCCTCGGCCGCACACGGCGCTCAGTCCGACAACCGGCTGAAGCGGCCAACGGTCGGCACCGGCGTAGGCACGCCGGTGCCGACCTCGTGCATCACGCGGCGGTCTTGGCGCCCATCGCGTCGAGCGCGGCGGTCACCGTCTTCGTCAGCGCCCCGGCATCGGCCCCGGCACGGGACCGCAGGTTCACGCCGTAGGCGAGCAGGGCCAGCAGATCGGCGGAGGCGCCGGGATCGGCGCCCGAGGAGAGCTGTCCCTGGGCCTGGGCGGTGGTCAGGGCCGCGTACAGCGCGTCTCGCAGCTCCTGGTGGTGCTGGTCGAGGACAGCGCGGACCGCGGGGTCGCTGTTTTCGGCGCCGGCGTGCGCGTTGGAGACCATGCAGCCCCATCGGGCGTGCTCCCCGGAGCAGCGAGCCTTGATCAGTCCGGCGAAAAACTCGGAGATCGCGGGCAGGCCCCGCTCGTCCTCGGCGAGGCCGCGGAACATCGGCTGGGAGCGGAGCTCCAGGTAGCGGCGCAGAGCAGCCAGGTAGAGCTCCTGCTTACCGCCGTAGGTCGCGTACAGGCTGGAGCGGTTGAGTCCGGTCGCCGTCACGATGTCCTGGACTCCGGTCGAGGCCACGCCCTGCTGCCAGAACAGCCGGACCACCGTCTCCAGGGTCGCGTCCGGATCGAAGTGCTTGATGTCCGCCATGTTTCACCCCGCCATCTTGAAATAACAATTCCAAGATAACCTCCACTCCATCCAACGCAAAGGGCCCGGGGCCCGGCACCCGTGAGCGGCGACCCGTATCCAGTTTCATCCACGATCCGTCAGGCGGAAGGCGCGCCCCCGCGATCCCCTGCCGCATGAATCGCATACCACCCCTGTGGACCGCGGCCTACGGGTCGCACAGCTCGCCCCTCACGCGCTTCTTCGCCCGCCGGGCCGTCCGCGTTGCCGCCTTCGTCCGGGCGCTGGCCCTCGCCGACCACCACCCGTTCACCAGCCTCTGACAGCGCCACAGCGCCAGCCCGTTGGCACAGGCTCACTTCTGCCACTATCTTGAAATGAGCGTTCCAAGATAAAGGGCGTCGTGCCGCTGTCTCATGGCTCGGCGCCCCTGTCCGCCCCGATCCGGAGGTACGGCCCCGATGACCCTCAACGCCGAACTGAGCGCCTTCTACCAGGCCCGCCAGCAACAGATCCCCGCCGAAGTACGGGAGATCATGAACAGGGCAAGCCAGGAACTCGCCGACTCGGGGCAGGCACACCGAGCCCTCTCCGTGGGTGCGCCGGCCCCACACTTCGGCCTACCGACGGCAACCGGAGCGACCGTGAGCCTTGACGCGCTGCTCACCGAAGGGCCAGTCGTCCTCACCTTCTACCGGGGCGCCTGGTGTCCGTACTGCAATATCGCGCTACGCGCCCTCCAGCACCACCACGATGACATCGCGGCGCGCGGTGGGCAGTTGGTGGCAGTCTCCCCGCAGATCCCCGACGAGTCCCTCTCGCTGGCCGAGAAGCACGACCTGGCCTTCCCCGTCCTCAGCGACCTCGGCTCCGACACCGCCAAGCAGTACGGCCTCGCCTTCGACCTCCCCGAAGACCTCGCCGCCGTCTACGACGAACTCGGCTTCGACCTCCAACGCGTCAACGCCGGCCACCCGCGCACACTCCCGCTGCCCGCCACGTACGTCATCGGCCGCGAGGGCACGATCCGCTGGGCCTTCGTCGACACCGACTACACCAAGCGCGCCGAACCGGCCGACATCCTGGCCGCCCTCGACTCCTCGGACTGACCCCCCAGGACAGCGGTCAGCAGCATGAGCATGAGCGGATAGAACGCCGGCCGTATCGGAATCAGCGCCGGCACGGCAGCGGTGCCGGCGCCGAGGACGAGCATCACGGTCGGTCGGTACGCTTTGCGCAGCGAAACGACTCCTACTTGGGCGGGAGGGTTGCTGCGAAGGCATGTCCCTCGTCGATCCACGCGCCAAGGGCGTCGTCCTCGGCAACGGCGGAGCCCGCGACCACGACCCAGCCGCGCATCGGGCGGCCCGTCATGTCGAAGATCCGCGCCCCCGGCCGGGCCAGCGCCGCGTCGGTGGCGTCGGGTCCGACGCGGACCATGAGATCGTCGCCGGTCACGCCAACGGCCATGTTGCCCCGATACAGGAAGGCGATCCCGCCGAACATGCGTTTTTCAGTGACACCGGGATCCGCGCCGAGTCGCTCGCGGATCCGCTCGGCCAGTCCCTCGTCGTACGCCATCAGGCGCCTCCTTGCTGCTCGGTGAGCCTGCGTTCGAGGTCGCGCAGGTCCTTGGCTGGGGAGAAGCGGACCTGGCCGGAGAACAGAGGTGCGTCCAGACGGAGGAGGCCGCCGGGTCCTCCCCGTCCGCGGATGGCGGCGAGAGTACCGTGCGGGTGCGGTTCGAAGGAGTACGTGGGTCTTCGACACCATGGCGCTCCGCATGATCTCCAAGGGGGCCGCCACCCGTCCCGAGCAGGCTGTGAGGATCACCGCTACCGATTCTGACCGCTGCTGGACTTATGGGCCCGGTGAGCCGATCGCGGAGGTCTTGGGCACTGCCGAGGACCTGCTGCTGATGTTGTGGGGGCGCAAGCCTCGGGATACCAGGGCCTGTTTCAGAAATTGATCAAGGTCTGCGATGATCACCATGTGGGCGTGGTGATCTGACGAACGAGCAGTGGTCTCGGTTGAAGCTGTTGCTGCCGGTTGGCGTCAAGCCGGGCCGGCCTCCGGTGTGGTCCAAGCGGCAGTTGATCAACGGCATACGGTGGCGGACTCGGACTGGTGCGCCATGGCGCGACACGGTCCCGCATCACGACCTGTCAAAACTTCTGACAGCAACACCGGTTTCCTGGTCCGTTCCTACTCGGACCCCTACACGTGGTTCACGTCAGTGCCACTCGTCGTACGCAACGAGTACAGCGTTGATCCCGTCTTCCCAGCTCGCGAAGAACCCCCGGATCTTCGTGAGCGACACCGCTTGCTCCGTACGCACACCGTCCATCACGTAAGGGTTGCAGAAATTGCCCGACGTCCCAGTCCCGACCACCTGCCCCACCCTGGTGAACCCGCAGTCTTTCGGGTTCGGGTCGGTACACACGAAGACGAAGACGTCCACTCCGCCAGGCATCTCGTCGGGTGAGACGAGGAACAAGCCCCGCTTTTTCACCTCATCCCGCACACGACGATCGATCTTCGACACGTCCAAGAACGCCATTGCCCCGCTCCGTCCGGCTTGCCAGGGCCACCCCAGTAGTGACCGATGACAGTCTGAGCGGCGAGGGGGAATGGCGACAACGAGACAGCTTCAAGTTGGCTTGAAAGCAGGAAAAGTGACACGATGCTCGGCTCCTCGCCTGGGAGGAGCCGCAGATCCCCGTCCTGCCCATGCCCGACCCGGTCTCGCGGGATTGAGGCCCGCGATTCGCGGACGGAGAGTGGCCAATGTGCCATGTTCCGGGAATCCGCCCGGCGGCGGCCCAGGAATCGGGACATGGGGTGGGTCCGCGCCACGGGCCTCACGGCCAGCGGGGCTGCTTCCTGACGTGCCTGGAAAAAAGTTGCGGGCCGCTGTCGATCCGGCCACGTCCCGTTCGACGTCATGATGTGCGGCGCCTCGCCACACGATGACGCGACAGGACCTGACGAGGAAACACGTGGATCAACTGCTGAGAGTCATGAACTTCAACGTCTCGAGTGACGGTATCGGTGCCGGTGAACACCAGAGTCTCGAGCGGCCGTTCGGCCACGACCATCCCGAGAGGCTGTTCGCCTGGGCCGGAGCCACGGCGAGCTGGCCCATGCGCACGGAACCCGGCGGGAGCCGGGGCCTCGACGACTACTTCACGCGAGACTTCGCACGCAACATCGGTGCCGAGATCATGGGCCGCAACAAGTTCGGGCCCCAGCGCGGTCCCTGGCAGGACCATGAGTGGCGCGGCTGGTGGGGGGAGGAGCCCCCGTTCCGCACGCCGGTGTTCGTCATGACCCACCACGAGCGTCCGTCGTTCACGCTCTCCGACACCACGTTCCACTTCGTCGACGGCGGCTCGGCCTCGGTCCTCGAACGGGCGCGGGAAGCGGCGCAGGGCAAGGATGTCCGACTCGGTGGCGGGGTTACCACCATCCGGCAGTTCCTTGATGCTGACCTCGTCGACACCATGCATGTGGCGGTCTCGCCGGTAAAGCTCGGGTCCGGACTACGGCTGTGGGAGTCCCCTGATGAACTGCTCGACCGGTTCCACCTGGAGGTCGTGCCCAGCCCGAGCGGCGTGACGCACCACCTGTTCTGGCGAAGGTGACGCCAGGGCCCACTCGGGGCGGCTGAAAAGGCTGGCCGGCACTCAACGAGGACCAGCCGTTCAGCTGATTCGCCCTGATCAAGGGTTCAAAGACGGGTTCTCACGCGGCGAGGGAGAGGTCAAGGCGGGCTAGGTGGCTGACGCGGGTGCGGTCGAGCGGGTGGCCGTTCCACCAGGCATCGAGGCGAATGAGGTTGAGCGCAACGGCGGAAAAGACGCGCTCCAGGTGGGTCCTCTGGAGACCGAGGTAGCGGGCACGTCTCATCCCGGTAACCGCGACGGCCTGGTGGATGGTTCCCTCGATGCCGGCGCGGGTTGCGTACGTGGCTCGCCACTGCTCATCGCCCTGCTGGAGGCGGGCATGGCCTAGGACTTCCTGCAGCTCGCGGGGTTGCAGGAAGAGGGTCCGACCGCCGGTCGTCGAGCGGATGCACTGGTCGCGCACTGGGCAGGGGCGGCATGTCTCCTTGTCGAACTTGATGACGATGGCCTTGGTGCCGCGCTGGGTGGCGGGGCTCCACCAGGTGCTGGTGTCCCCGCGCGGGCAGGTGGCCTGCCGCTTGCCCCGAGTCGCTGGTGAACGCGGTGCGGTCGAAGCCGGCGCCGGCACGTGCCTGGGGTGAGCTGTTCATCAGGACCGGGGTGACCAGGGTGACCCCGAAGTTCTTCTTCATGCCCACGATCAACTCAGCGGAGCCGTAACCGGAGTCGAGGAAGTGCTCGGCGGGCAGGAGATCGCGGGCGGCGAGCATGTAATGGACCGGTTCGGTCATCTCCGCGTCGGTCACTGTGGCGTCGGTGGTCGCGATGCCGGTGATCAAGCGCGGCGGCGGTCCGTCGGCTCAAGGGATCAGCGTCTGGCCGCCGGGAGCCGAGTCCTGGTCATCGGTATCGTCGCAGGATTCACTGATGTAGATCTTGTACCCGATCCACCAGGAGCCCTGTTTGAGGCCGTAGCGCGCGTCGGTGTCGTACGGAGAGGCCAGCCGCAGTCTTCCGGGCGGGAGGTCTTTGCTCTCCCGCCGCTTCACCGACGCCCCGGCCTCGGTCACAGTGCGGTGGTAGTTCTGTACCCACATCGTGCGCAGGACCTGCACCGCCGGGAGTTCGCGCAGCCAGGCCGGGGCATCAAGGGCATGCACCGCCTCAAGCAGCACGAACCCGTCCCGGCCGTAGACCAGGGCCATCTCCTCGCGCTTGCTCGTGGAAGCCGGCGGATGCCAGGAGTGAATCCGCGGGCCGTAGCGTTCGGCCCATTCCCGAACGGGTACCGCCTCGGCCAGCCAGTCCGGGGCTGCGCAGGCCAGCGCCTCCAGCGCGACCCGCAGCGTCTCCCCGGCCAGCTCCAGCCTGTTCAGATCGCGTACCGCCGCCAGCACGCGGGTGGAGTCGGTACGCTGCTTGCCTCCTGCCTTCACCAGGCCCCGGTCCTTGAGGGCGGTCAGCAGCAGGTCGAGCGCCTTCTCCTCCATCCCGTGCTCGACCAGTCGCGTGCGGAACCCGGACAGCACCGAGGCGTCGAACCCGGGATCATCCAGCTCCAGGCCGAGCGCGTATGTCAGATCCATGCCGTACCGCACCCGATGCGCTGCCGCCCGGTCGGTGAGGTTCTCGGCGAACTGCAACACCGTCACCAGCGGCAGCTGGCCCGGTGACCAGCCCGGCCGCCCTCTGGATCCGAACGCCTCGGCGAACTCGGCGTCCGCAAACAACTCGCCCACCTCGTCACGGACCCGCATCGCCAACGGATACGGGCCCCGTGCCGCCACCGCCCGCGCCACCTGCGGTCAGCCCAGGCACCTTCGGCCACGGCCTCGGCCGCAACGACATTCAACACCCCACCCGCGACCGGGAACGCCAAGACGGCCGCTGCTGTCCCGACCAACGAGCCGCCAGCCCCGCTGGGCACGGAATAAGCCAGCAGGATCGGTGACACAGTTCTTACCGGCACCCCACAGAGGCGAACCCGACGCCGAAGCGGCACACTGTGGCCATCGGCATCCGGGTTCGCTCACGAAGTCGTTGGGAATCCGCGGCTGGGGTTCTCGCAGTGGATGGCTCCATCAGGCTTGGCGGGCAGAGGTTGTGAGCCGGTCGGCGAGCGCGACGACCAGGTCTCGGAGTTCGTCCGGTCGCTCGATGACGAACGGACGGTCGAGCGAGGCGAGTACAGGGGGCAACCAGTCGAGCCGCTCCGCTCGTAGTTCGACGCGGAGCCAGCGCTCGGTGTGCGGATCTGTGCCTCCTGCGGGCGAGGGCTCCTCCACGCTCGCGACGCCGGCGGGAAGTCGGGCGCGGATCTGCTCGACCGTCCCGTGGATCCGCAGGGTCACTTCGTACCGGTACGCAGTCTTGGCGAGCCCTGACAGGACGCGCTGTGCCGGGTCGAGTCCGGCGGGCGGCTCGAATGAGCCTGGCAGGGTCCTCGCGTCTGCGATGCGATCGAGCCGGAAGGTTCGGTCCTGGCCGATTTCGGGGTCGGTGCCAGTGACGTACCACCGGCCCGAATGGGTGACGATCCCGTACGGGTGCAGCGTACGTTCGCTGCGTCGGCCGTCCCGGGCGGTGTACCTGATCGAGATCGGTCGGCGATGGCGTACCGCATCGGCGATGGTGAGCAGGACCCCGGTCTCCGGGGTGGCGAACTCGCCAGGCGGAGCCGTGAAGGCGAGGGATTCCAGGACGGCATCGAGCCGCCGGGCGAGACGCTCGGGCAGTACCCTGCGGATCTTGGCCGCTGCCGTCTCGCTCGCCGTCTCTGCCGTCGTCAGCAACCCTGCTCGGCGGCCGGCGACGAGGCCGAGCAGAACGGCGAGCGCCTCGTCGTCATTGAGCATGAGCGGAGGCAAGCGGTACCCGGGGGCGAGCCGGTACCCGCCGTAGCGGCCGCGCACCGACTCGACGGGCACCCCGAGGTCGACCAAGTGGTCCACATACCGTCGCACGGTGCGCCCGTCGACGCCGAGCCTGTCGGCGAGTTCGGCCACCGTCCGGATGCCGCCCGACTGCAGGAGCTCCAGGAGTGTGAGCACGCGGCCAGTGGGTCGAGCCATGTACGGAGCCTAGCGTGAATACCGGACCGTTTCTGTCCACTATTTGTTCTAGCGTGCGAGATGCAACGGTTCCCCGACCCCAAGGAGATCACCATGGACTTCGTCTCGATCCGCATCATCACAGACGACGTCGCGCGCCTCGTCGACTTCTACGAGCGAGCCACCGGAGTGCGGGCGAACTGGTCCACCGAGGACTTCGCCGAGCTTCGGACCACCTGCGGCACCGTCGCGATCGGCAGCACCCGCACCGTGGCGCTGTTGTCGCCCGGCGCCGCCCGGCCGGCCGACAACAACACCGTGATCATCGAATTCCTCGTCGACGACGTGGACGACGTGCACCGGAACCTGGCCGGCTTCGTCGCCGACTTCGTCAATGAGCCCACCACGATGCCCTGGGGCAACCGGTCGCTCCTGTTCCGTGACCCCGACGGCAACCTCGTCAACTTCTTCACCCCTGTCACCCCAGCAGCCATCGATAAGTTCGCTCGCTGACGACAGCGCCGCCGCCCGGTCGGAAGTCCAGTTCCGGCGGCACCTCACCATCGGGAGCTGTCCACCGCGCTCTTCCGCACTCCGCGCTGGGCATGCTCAGCCCGGTGGAGTACGAACTCCGCACCCCGCCGGTAGCGTGAAACCAAGTGACTCGGCTCCACCCAACTCGGGACAGTCCGGAGTCCCTACCGAACCCGGGGTGGTTCACCACGAGGGTGGAAGCCGAACGGGCCAGCCGCGGCGCAGTGGCCGAACAGACCGCATAAGGCCGCCCTGGGCGCCGGCCGCATCGACGACGCTCTCCACGCCGACGTACGGATCGCCCCGGAGGATCGGCGCACCGGGACGACCACGGTCACCCCGTCACCGCTACGGACAGCACCCGGACCACGTACGGGCCGACATCGGCCACGACGGCGACGGCGTCGACCTCACCGTCACCGACCTCACCAGGGGGCAGCCGCGCTGGAGGACTTCAGGTCCTCCAGCGTCCACTCCTGGGCGCGTTTTGTGTCCTTGGTCGACGCCCAGGCCAGGATCTGTGGGTTCGGGCGGTCTTCGGTCCCCGTGCCGGCAGCGGTTTCCTCGCCACCCGAGGCGACGAGCCCGGCGATTTACCGGGCGAGTTCGGCGGGGCCTCCCCCGCCGTAGCCGATGTTGTACCCGCGTGCCTGCTCCTCTGGCAGGAACGACAGCAGGCCGTTGGCCGTCCGGACCCAGAAAGGGCCAGCCCGGTCGATGATCAGACGGGCGAACTCATCGTTCGGCCGGAGATCGAGCGGGGCGTACGTGTTGTAGGTCCAGCGGTCGACGTTTCCGCTGACGGTGCGGTGGTGGTGCGCCACGACGGTCAGCGCGAACTCCGGGTCCATGAAGGTCCGGTAGCAGACACAGCCTGATCCGCCCACTGCCGACGGGCTGTACGTGTCATCTTTGACGCACGCGTGGAACAGGCTGGGGATCTTGTCCGCTGTCACGAGCGTGGTGTGCAGGGGGTTCGGCGCGCACCGTTGAAGCCTGCCTAGCCACTCCCGCAGGTACGGAGACTCCCGCTCGATGGATACATCCGCGTTCGCACTTCCACGCACGGCTCGCACAGCTCCCAGCGGTCCTGGCGGACCTGATCCCAGCGGGCGTCGGTGAACTTGCTCCCGCAACCGGTACAGACCGGCCGCTGGGCTGCCTCTCAGTCAAAGCCACACGGACGGCATGAGCGCTTTCAGCCACACCCAGGCCCCGGGGCCTCCCGAATGTACGAAGACCGGAATCAACCCGCAAACAAGGTAAGGAGCGCCTTGGTAGGCCACTCTGAGCGTCACAGTTGGCCGCCCGGGGCACCATGGGTTGCTCCTCCGTGCGGCATCCTCGGTCAAGCACTGTTGGGAACGAGAGCGGTGATCAGCGCGGTCACGAAGGGTGACAGAACGCTCAGGGTAGCCATCGGGTTCCTCAGGAAGCGGGCGCTCACATGGAGCTGCGTCTCCATTCGGGCCCTGGCCGCGAGCAGGTCCTCGTCGAGGAGCCCCGAGTCCGGCGCGGGCAGTGCCCGCTTGATGAGTGCGAACGCCTGCGCACGCCAGGTAAGAACGAACGGGAGCAGGACCGCCGCCAGGATGGCGGTGAAGAAAGCGCCGTACCCCAGGACGAACTCCGGAGGGAAGTCGGCCGGCTCGACAGCGCCGGAACCGATAAGCGCCAAGCGTAACGCGCCGGTGTTGAACACGGACGTCGACACGATCAGGGACAGCGCGAGTCCGCTTGACTCGATGACCCGCCACACGGCCAGGATGTCGGTCACGGCCGCGGCTATGAGCGGAGGATTGGGCGGAACATCGAGGGACGTCTCCTGCTCGGTCCTTTCCCGCATCCGTTCCTGCGCCAGCCAGACGGAGAGCACCCAGGGAGCCGCGGCCCCCGCGCCGAGCGCGGTGAGCACGCCGATCAGCGCCGGAAAGTGACGGATCGGCACGTCGAAGGAGTCGCCCCGGCTGATCCCCCCGAGCGTTGTGCTCGCGGCCAGCATGAGCAGCGTGTATGAGGCGAGCGGCGCCAGCCACCACCTCTGCCCGCGCCGCCACGACGCCGGCAGTTCACGGGCCGCCGCGACGCCCCTGCCGAGTAGTGCGAACCAGACCGCTAACGAGAAGGTCGCCATAGCTGCCCACGACCGAAACTCGTGTTCGACGAAGGCGTCGTCGCGAGAGTTGAGCCGGCCGAAGAGCACCAGACCGTTGAAGACCAGTGCCGCGAGGAGCACGAACATCATGCTGCGTGCCGCAGGGGAAGCCCACCACCTGCGAACGTCGTCCCTGATCGCCACTATCGCCTCCGATGCGCCAGTGCGGACTCGTTCCCCGATTGTGAGGGGCGGGCCAGCATCGGTGAAGGTAGGGCGGGCCGCCCGGTCGGGAGCGCAGTTGGGCACGGATTCCCTGGAAGTGCGCAGGCACCCGGCGCACGATCCGCGCCACGCCCGCCCCTGGGACCCGTGTACGCCGCTTGCGATACCTGCCGCACTTCTCCCCGCAGACCAGGCAGCGGCAGACGACACGTCAGCAAGGCAGGAGACCGGGCCCCGGCAGAAACCGACCGCTCACCATCGCGGCGGGCAGAACACACGGCCTGGCCGCCTCAACAATGGCGGGCGGGCCATGCTGGGCGTGGCGAGAGGGAGGCGGTCGACGATGGCGAAGAGCGACGTGTGGGTGCGGGCCGGACAGCAGCTGGTGCGCGCCGACACGATCCAGCGGATCGGCTAGGAGGCCAGCCCCGGGGTCCTGGCGCTGAAGGTGACCGGCGAGCGCGAGCTGCTGCCCGTCGACGTCCCCAGGGCCGCCGTGCCCCCTTTCGGACGGGCGCAGCGGTGGGTGTGGGCGGGAAGGTGCTGGCGGACCGGCTGCCGGCGGCCCGGCTGCCGGCGGCCGTGGCGGCCTGCGCGGGCCTGCACGCACCGCCTGGCGCTCGAAGCCGATGACGCGGGCGTGGGGTGGGTGCGGGAGACCTTCACCTCCAATGGGAGCGTCGCCATGCCGGTCGACCGGCTCGCCCGGCTGGCGCTGCCCGGCCTGATCCCGCCCGCATCGGCCGCCGGAGGAGTGGGCCGTGCAGGCCGTGCCGGTGCAGCGTAGCGTGGGCGGCGGTGGCCGGTTCTGTGAACTACGACAGGAGCGGATCTCGTTGGCCTCGGGCGCGCCCGGTTGTCAAGATTCGCGCGCTTTCAAGCAGGCGGGGGTGCAGGGCCTGACGCGAGATACCCGTCAATCGCGCCGGGGCGGCAACGTTGATCTCAGCGCCCTGCTTCTCGATGAGATGTGTCAGCCTCACGACTCTGCTACCGCCTCAGCCTGTACTTCGTTGCCAAACGCTCAGTCAGTGCTGTGTGCGTGCGGCCATGGCCGCACGCAGTGCGTCCGCGTCGAGAACCGGGCCCCAGGCATCCATCGGATCGATACGTCGACCGTCGACCAGTGATCCGGCGTCGACAACGTCGAAGCCAATCCGGTCGATGAATTCGGTGACGGCTCGCTTCGCTTGGTCGTCATCGCCGGCGATCGGTATGGCGCGTCGGTGAGGTGTGCCTGGAGGGCGGGCGTGCTCGATGATATGGGTGGCCATGATGGCGTTGAAGGCCTTGACGACGCGTGTGGCGGTGAGGTGTGCGGCGAGTATTTCGCTTGGCGCGGTATCTCCGTTGTCGATGGCGGGGACCTGTCCATCACGTGGAGCGAAGTAGTTGTTCGCGTCGATGACGATCTTGCCGGCCAGGGGTTGCACCGGAATCTGCAGCACATTGCGGAACGGGATCGCCACAACGACCAGGTCGCCGGCCGCGCTGGCTTGTTCGGAGGTTGCAGCATAGGCCCTTGGGCCGAGCGCGTCGATCAACCGAGTGAGGGTGTGTGGGCCTCGGGAGTTACTCATCACGACGTCGTGGCCGGAGGCGATCGCCTGTCGTGCAATGGCCTGTCCGATGTTGCCGCTGCCGATAAAGCCGATGACGGTCATGATTGCCTTCCTCCGTAGGTGCACTGCAGTGAGCCGCCCGGACGGGCCCGGACCAGGCCGCCTGCTTGTCGGCATGGTCGAAGCAGGCGGCTCGGTCCGAGGGCGTCGGCCGGATCTGCGGTTGTATCCAGTGGTCAGGGGGTGAGGACGAGCCGGCCTCGCAGGCCGCCCTCCGCGAGGCGTCCGTGGGCCTGCGCCGCCTCATCCAGTGGGTACGTCTGGGCGACCCGAAGGGTGAGCGCACCTGAGGTGGCGAGGTCGGAGAGGGTGGTGAGCATCGCCGCGTCGGGGGAGACCTGGGTCAGCCTTACCCGGATGCCGCGCTCCGCCTGAGGCAGAGCATCCATCCGGGTGGTGACAAAGGTTCCGCCATCCCTGACTGCGGCGATGACGCCAAGCGTGGTGGTGTCCAGCACCGCGTCCGCGCCGTGCGGGTAGAGCCGGCGCACCGCAGCGGCGGGGTCGTCACTCGCGGGCACGAAGGCGTCGGCGCCGAGGACGCTGGTGACGAAGCTCTCGTCGTGGGCGAAATCGCTGGCGATCACCGTCAGCCTGCGTCGCTTGGCCAGTTGCACGGCGTAGCCGCCGACCGCACCGGCCGCGCCGGTGATGAAGACGCTCTGCCCTTCACCGAGGCCGAGAAGCTCCACCGATTGCGCGGCGGTCAGGCCGTTGAGCGGGATGGTGGACGCGTGCACGGCGTCGATCCCGCTCGGCGCGTGGGCCAGGGTGTTACTGGGCACAATCGTGTACTCGGCCTGGGCCCGCACGACACCGGTTGCGCCCTGCACGATCGCGATCACGGGCGTACCGACCTCCCACGCCGCGCCGGGGCCCACGGCGTCGACTGTGCCTGCCACGTCCCAGCCCAGCCCGAAGTGACTGCCCTGCTCGGGAGCCGGAAACAGACCGCTCCAGGCCGCCACATCAGCCGGGTTGAGGGCGGCGGCATCCACCTTGATACGTATCTCGAACATCCCCGGCTCAGGCAGGTCGACGTCCGCCACCTCGATGACGTCTGGTGCGCCGACAGACCGGTAAACAACTGCTCGCATGATCTTCGCTCTTCCGTTTGCGTTTTCGAATGCCACGAACGCTAGGTGGGTTACGATCGATTCGTAAGTAGGTACTTTTCAGTGCGCTGCGCTCCTGACAGGAGAGATGGATGACCACCACGGCGAAGCCGGCGCGCCAGATCGAGCCCGGCACGTACGAGGCATACATGCATGACTGCCCCGCGGTGGCCTTGCTCTCGACCATCAGCAACCGATGGGTCAGCCTGACCATGTGGGTCTGCTGCACGATCGGGTGACATCTGAACTGGCTTGCCCTGTAGGGCGGGTGGGAAGGATGTCGCTGTGCCCAAGCCTTATCCGGAAGAGTTCCGCCAGGACGTCGTGCGGGTCGCGAGGAACCGCGGCCCGGGTGTCACGGTGGAGCAGGTGGCCACCGATTTCGGGGT
This sequence comes from Streptomyces sp. NPDC059373, assembly GCF_042751495.1. Taxonomy (NCBI): domain Bacteria; kingdom Bacillati; phylum Actinomycetota; class Actinomycetes; order Kitasatosporales; family Streptomycetaceae; genus Streptomyces; species Streptomyces sp. NPDC059373. The sequence continues at coordinate 28,256 of NZ_JBHYXC010000043.1, forward strand.
CCACCCGATGACGTTGTGGAAGTGGATGCGCCGGGCGGATATCGACGACGGGACCAAGCCCGGGGTGAGCAGTCAGGAGAGCGCGGAACTGCGGGAAGCACGCCGGCGGATCAAGCTGCTGGAGCAGGAGAACGAGGTCCTGCGCCGGGCCGCAGCCTATCTGTCGCAGGCGCATCTGCCGGGAAAAGGATCTACCCGCTCGTGAAAGAGCTGGCCGTGGACGGGGTGCCCGTCACGGTGACGTGCCGGGTGCTCAAGCTCGCCAGACAGCCCTACTACCGCTGGCTGGTCAAGCCGGTTGCCGACGCCGTGCTGGAGGAGGCATATCGCGCGAACGCGTTGTTCGACGCCCACCGCGACGACCCGGAATTCGGCTACCGCTTCCTGGCCGATGAAGCGCGAGGCGCCGGGGCCGGCATGGCCGAGCGCACCGCGTGGCGGATCTGCCGGGACAACCGCTGGTGGAGTGTCTTCGGGAAGAAGCGCGGCCGGGGCAAGAAGGCCGGGCCGGCGGTGCACGACGATCTCGTGAGCCGCAACTTCACCGCGACCGGCCCGAACCGGCTGTGGCTCGCCGACATCACCGAACACGCCACCGGCCAAGGCAAGCTGTACCTCTGCGCGATCAAGGATGTCTTCAGCAACAGGATCGTGGGCTACTCCATCGATGCGCGGATGAAGTCCCGCCTCGCCGTAGCCGCCCTGGACAACGCCGTGGCCCGGCGTGAACACGTCGACGGGTGCATTCTGCACAGCGATCGCGGATCACAGTTCCGGTCCAGGAAGTTCGTCCGAGCCCTCGACCACCACCGGATGGCCGGATCGATAGGGAGAGTCGGGGCTGCCGGCGACAACGCGGCCATGGAGTCCTTCTTCAGCCTGCTGCAGAAGAACGTCCTCGACCGCCGGACCTGGGCCACCCGTGAAGAACTGCGGATCGCGATCGTGTCCTGGATCGAGAGGACCTACCACCGGCGCCGCAGACAAGCCGCACTCGGCCGGCTGACACCCGTCGAATTCGAGGCCGTCATGACCACACCGGCCCTCCAGGCCGCGTGACCGAACCTGTCACCCGATCGTGCAGCAGACCCTTTCCTCAACGCGTACTTCGTCGGCAACGTCGCTCAGACCGCTGGCCTCCATGAAGCCATCACCAAACCTTGCGTAGATGCCGATGTCACTGACCACACCGGCAGGCTGCTTCTGGTGATGACCTACAGCCAGGGCATGGGCATGACCCTCGCGCGCTATCCCCAAGCCGAGGAGGTACTGGCTGCGCATCTGCGCCACCTCAAGCGTTTGGGGCCCACCGCCAGCCGCTACTGCCTTGCTGCGTGGCTGGCGAGCAGCCTGGGTGAGCACGGTGACTCAGGTTCGATCGGTCCTGTTCAGCGTTGGCAGCCCTATCGGGACGACTATCTGGCACTTCTCGAGCGTGATGACTGGTGCGAGACGGCAAGGAACGCCCTCGCAGTCAAGGACCCTGGGATCCTCCGGCTCGTCGAGACATCTTCAGGCCGTCAGTTGCGAGCGTTCGTCGACCGGCCGCTATCCGGCGAGGAGTAGCGAAAGCCAGGGATACCCTGGCCGATCCGGCCAGCGACACCCTGCCTGCCCCCGACAGCAGGGTGCCTGAGCACGGCCCGTCACGGCCCGCCGCACCCTGCGGCGGGCCGCGTAGTTCTACGCCCTCAAGGTTAATTCCGCGGCACCAGCCCGGTCCAAGACCCCACCCTCCGGCAGGAAGTCACGACTTCCTGCCTAGCCTCGGGCTTTCGTCCGGGCGGCGCTGAGGAGGGCAGTCAGGTGCGTAGGGGAGGCATCTGATCAGCGCAGACGGGGACTGGTCGGTTCTCTTGGCCAACCTGATCGCAGTCACCTCCCAGGTGAGTACCGCGACCGCGGGGTGTTGACGGGTGAGTCTGATCTGGATCGTTGCAGGGTTGTAGGGATCGTCGTCCGTTGGCTTGGTGATCGATTCGTGCGGTTGCGGTGGTGCTGGAACCTGGTGGTCTTGCTGTTGTGTCGGTGGGGGTGGGTAGGGTCCGGGGATGGGGAAGATCGAGGTCGTTCCGGAGAAGGTGGCCTGGGTTCTGGTGCGTGACGGGCGGGTGCTGGTGACGCGCAACCGTGGTGTGAATGTCTTCTACTTCCCGGGCGGGAAGCGGGAGCCGGGTGAGTCCGATGCCGAGACCTTGGCGCGCGAGATCGCCGAGGAACTCCAGTCCCGGGTCGATACGGCCACGATGGTGCACGTTGGCACCTTCGAGACGCGGAGGGATGACGACGGAGGCACCGAGTTCCGGATGATCTGTTACACCGCCGAGTACACCGGTCCGCTGGTTGCCTCAAGGGAGATCGCAGAGTCGGACTGGTTCGGCTATGGCGATCGTGCGCGGGTCTCGGCAGTGGACCAGATGGTGTTCGACGTGCTTCATACCTCTGGCCAACTGCCCTGAGGAGCAGGCTCACAGTGCGAGGCGCTGTGAGTCACGAGTAGCTGTCCGACGTGTGGTCAGAAAACCAGGAAGCGCCTCTGACCTGCAACAATGAGGATTGTCGAGGTCCTTATTCCTGCCATCGTCGGAGGCACTTCCCAGGTGAAGAAGCGTATCGGGTCCTACCCGCGTGTCCGCGTCGAGGGTGGTGGCCGGGCGGTGGTCTCGCAGGCGGGGGGCGTCCTGTTGGTTGAGACGGCCCGGAAGGCCGGGCTGGACCAGGCGATATCGGCGGCTCTGGTGCCGTGGTGCAAGGCACGGGCGGTGCACGATCCGGGGAAGATCCTGCTGGATGTGGCCCTGGCGGTCGCGTTCGGCGGGGACTGTCTGGCCGATGTGGGCATGCTGCGGGCCGAGCCGGCCGTGTTCGGCCCGGTGGCCTCCGACCCGACGGTCTCCCGCCTCATCAATGTCCCAGCCTCGGCCGGGCCGAAGGCCCTGGCGACGATCCGCACCGCACGGGCCCATGTCCGCGAACACGTCTGGAAGCTGGCCGGACAAGCGGGGCCGGACGCCGGCGGACAGGTGATCGTGGACATCGACGGGGTGCTCGTGCTGGCTCACTCCGAGAAGCAGGGCGCCGCCGCGACCTGGAAGAAGACGTTCGGGCACCACCCGCTGATGGCCTTCGTCGATCACGGCCGAGGCGGCAGCGGAGAGCCGGTCGCCGCTCTGCTGCGGCCCGGCAACGCGGGCAGCAACACCGCCGTCGACCACATCACCACCGCTCAACTCGCCCTGGCCCAGCTACCAAAGAAGTACCGGCGCGGGCGTCAGACACTGATCCGGACCGATTCCGGCGGCGGCACCCACGAGTTCGTGGCCTGGCTGGCCCAGCGAGGCCGGTCGCTGTCGTACTCGGTCGGCATGACCATCACCGACGCCATCCACCAGGCCGTCCTGAAGGTTCCCGGCTCGGCCTGGACGGCGGCCACCGAACCCGACGGAGAGATCCGCGACGGCGCCTGGGTCGCCGAGCTCGACGGCGACTGCCTCAAGGGATGGCCGAAGGGAATGCGGCTGATCGTCCGCAAAGAACGCCCGCATCCCGGCGCCCAGTTGCGCTTCACCGACGCCGACGGACTGCGGCTGACCTGCTTCGCTACCAACACCACCGGCACGGCGATCGCCGCTCTCGAACTGCGCCACCGCCAGCGGGCGAGAGCCGAGGACCGCATCCGCGCCGCCCGCGCCACCGGCCTGCGTAACCTGCCCCTCCACGCCACCGCGCAGAACCAGATCTGGCTGGAGATCGTCCAGCTCGCCCTGGACCTGCTCGCCTGGATGCCGATGCTCGCCCTGACCGGCAAGGTCCGGCTCTGGGAGCCCCGCCGCCTGCGGATCCGTCTGTTCTCCGCCGCCGCCCAGCTCGTCACCACAGCCCGCCGCCGGCACCTGAAATTCGCGACGCACTGGCCTTGGACCGACGTGATCACCGACGCGATCGAACGACTGCAGGCCCTCCCGAACCCCGGCTGACCAGAAGCGACAACCCACCCCTACGACCAGAACCCGCACGCCGGAGCCGTGGAACCCGGCGCCCACCCGACGCGACAGCGGGGCCACCGGCCTTCCCGCACCCCACCCAACAAGCCGAAACGACCCACCAGATGAACTGGCAGCCATCACGAAAGATCGAGGCTAGGTGGGCTTCTGCGGCGACTCCGCACCGGAATACCGCATCTCCCGGAACAAGTGCACTCCGCCCGTACCGCTCAAGAGCCTCGGCAGCTGCCTGGAGTGCCACGACGGCACCCCGGCCGACCCGACCACCTACATCGCTCCCCCGGCCAAGCACCTGCCGGCTGCCTGATCAACGAACTCGCGAAGGAACCCGGAGCATCCGGGGCTAAACGCGCTCCCGACAGCGCCACGGCTGACTACCTGCACGAAGTCTTCGAGCCCACCGCCCGCGCCATCGACGTGGGAAAGGCCCTCTTCGCCATCGGCCTCCTGGACGAGGCCCTCAAACTCGACCCGCGCCGCCCGCAAGACTACTTCGGACGCGTCTGGTCCAGCGCCGGCGTGCTTGCGCAGCCCGTACTCACGCGGAACACCGCGCTCGAAAGCCACCCCAGACACCCAGTTCGCCGCGTCGTTGACCGTGCGCAGGGTGCACTCCAGTGCAGCCGCCTGTTCGGGCGGTGGCAGGAGCTTGACCCGCGTCGCGATCTTCGTGCCCGAAATCGCATCATTGATCCATGTCATCCAGATGGGAATCAAACCCCAACATCCGCAGGGGTCGAACGGTCGTCTACACCCGCCACGCCCATTTGGTCTTCCCACCCACATACCGGCGCGGACCGTTCACCGACGAGATTCTTCGACGCTGCGAAGAGGTCATGCGGGCGGTCTGCGCCGACTTCGACACCGACCTGGTCGAGTTCAACGGCGACACCGGCCACGTGCACTTGCTGGTGCACTGCCCACCCAAGGTCGCCCTGTCCCGGCTGGTCGGCTCACTCAAGGGAGTCTCCGCCCGCCGCCTCCGCCAGGAGCACCCAGAACACATCCGCACGTACCTGTGGGGGGATCACTTCTGGTCTCCCTCGTACCTCGCAGCATCGTACGGCGGCGGCGCACCGCACCACCGTGAGTCAGGAAGCGATTCCTCCCAGACCCAAAGGCCTGGGGATCCTCGCCAGATCCTGCTGAGGAAATTCACAGGGTTCGTTGAACGTCCCTGCGGCCCCATCCGTAAGTCGAGGTTGGGGCCAGGCAGTTGTCCGTCGCAGGGGCCAGGGCGGGCGGGTCGTACGCACGTCAACGAGGAGACCCAGATGTCGCACGCCGGACCGGCCCTCTTCAGCCGGCGGATCATGCTCATAGCGGTGGCCGGTGGCGCAGTGTGCGCAGCCGCCGTCGTGGGCACCGCCATGGCGGGGCAGGGCAACCAGGGCAACACCACAAAGGCAGCGTCAACGCAGCAGATCGTCTGTCCGGCCGTCGCTCCGGCGCTGCCGGCGCTGCCATCGCAGGCGAAGGCCGAGGTGGACCGTAACCTCGCTCTGCTGGAGACGCAGATATCCGAGGCGAACACCCGGCTGGTGACCACCCAGGGCCAGGGCGGCCCGAACTTTGTGAACAACGCCATCCTCGGCCCGCTGAAGGACAAGCGGATCGCCACCATCGACCGCATCGCCATCGCGATCGGCCGGAACGCGGCCAAGCCCACCGGGCTCGACGCGCTCGCCCCGTGCAGCCTGTCAGCCGCTTCCGTGAACCCGTCCGCGGTCGCGTCCGCTTCCGCTTCCGCGACCGCGGGCGGCAACAACCAGGCCGGCGGCGCCGTGAACCGCCTGGCCGGCCCGCAGGCCGACGACTTCGTCGACATCACGACGGTGGCGCCGAACGTGACGAAGGTCCGCAACCAGTCCGGGGCCTCCATCGGCACCTTCACCTCCCGCTGCGGCGTCAACAAGCAGGGCCAGCACAACTCCGACAACGTCATCGTGGCTCCCGGCGTCGTCGACGGCGCGCACCACGTCCACGACTACGTCGGCAACAAGGACGTCAGCGGCGCCTCAACCAACGAGTCGCTGATCGCTCAGGGGACGTCCTGCACCAACGGCGACCAGTCCGCCTACTACTGGCCGGTCGTCCGCGACCTCACCAAGCAGGGCGCCGACGCCAACTCGGCCCTCGGCGGCGGCGCGGAGAACAACGTCGGCGCGATCCTGGTGCCCAACTCCGTCACCATTACCTACAAGGGCAACGCGGCCAGCAAGGTCATCGCCATGCCGCAGTTCCTGCGCATCATCACCGGCGACGCGAAGGCCGTCACCAACGGCATCGCCAACGCCAACGCCCACTGGAGCTGCACCGGCTTCGAGAAAAAGGTCCAGCTGACCGACAAGTACCCGCTCTGCCCCAGCGGCAGCAAGGTCGTCCGCACCTTCGCCTTCCAGAGCTGCTGGGACGGCCGGAATACCGACAGCGCCAACCACCGCACCCACATCGTCTTCCCGGACGCGGCCACCGGCGTCTGCCCGCAGACCTTCGTGGCCGTCCCGAAGCTGACCATGCGGCTCACCTACACCGTGCCCGCGGGTCCGAACTACGCGGTGGACGGTTTCCAGGAGCAGCAGCACAAGGCCGTCACCGACCACGACGACTTCATCGAGGTCATGAGCACCCAGCTGATGGACCAGGCCGTGCAGTGCATCAACACCGGCCGGCGCTGCGCCTGATCTGACCTGACCCATCAAGGCCGGCGACCCAGGGCCGCCGGCCTTGATGGTCGCCGGCCTCAGCGGTGTTGGCGGAACGCCCCAGCCGCGATGAGGGCGAGGCCGCGCCGTCCGACGCGCCAGCGACGGCCGGCGGTGCGTCCGCGTGGCGCACCCAGGTCCGCAGCGTCTCGGGGTTGACGTTCAGATCGGCCGCGACGTCCTTGAACGTCCGCCTGCCCGCCGAAGCCCGCCCCAAGCGATCGCGCCGGACCGGAACTCCGCACTGTACTTCGGAGGCCGTGCCACAGAGATCTACCTCTGATCTTGGCCAGTGCTCCGCCCTTCAGGGCGAGGGGTGAAGGCCATCCTTGGGTCGGAGGCGCGGAGCGCCGGAGTGCTCTGCGTCTGCGGGGTGACGGTCAGACGGGGCGCTGCTGGTTTTCGATGTACTGCTTGACGACGGTCAGGGGTGCCCCGCCGCATGATCCTGCGAAGTAGGAGCCGGACCAGAAATGTCCGCCCCACAGGTACCGGCGGACGTGGCTGTCGTACTCCTGGCGGAGCCTGCGGGAGCTAACGCCCTTGAGGGAGTTGACCAGCTTGGAGAGCTGGACCTTGGGCGGGTAGTGCACGAGCAGGTGCACGTGGTCCTGTTCGCCGTTGAACTGCTTCAGCTCGGCCTCGAAGTCGGCGCAGACCTCCCGCATGATCTCTTCTGTGCGGGTCAGCATGGCGTCGGTGAACGCCTTCCGCCGGTACTTCGTGACGAAAACCAAGTGAACGTGCAGGTTGTAGACAACATGGCGACCGGTTCTGACATCGGGATTATGGTCCCAGCGGGGTGACATAAACCAATGCTAGGCTCTCGATGGTGAGTCACAACGCCCTGGTCAAGCGGCAGTTCGGGCACCGTGCCCGGCTTGCGCTGTCGCCTGCCGAGGTGTTGAAGACAGACGACCAGGCGCACGCTGCCCGCACGATGTGGAACCTGCTGCACGCGTGGTGGCAGATGATGCCGAAGGAGAAGCGGACGCTCGCGAACGCGGACGCCGCGATCCGTCAAGCCCGCGAGGACATCGACTTCCTGGCCGTCCTCCCCGCCCAGGCCGCGCAAGCGGTACTCAAGACGTACTTCCAGGCGTGGAAGAACTGCTGGGAGGGCCGCGCCGACGCCCCGAACTTCAAGGGCCGCCTCCGCACGGTGATGTCCGTGGACATCCCCCAGGGCCGGGACCTGAACATCACCCGCGTGCACCGCCGCTGGGGCATGGTCAACATTCCCAAGGTGGGCCGGGTCCGCTTCCGGTGGACCAAAGACCTTCCGGTCGGCAAGCGTGCCGACGCGGAGAACCGGATCACCGGGGCACGATTGATCAAGGACGCGCTCGGCTGGCACATCGCCTTCCGTGTTCAGACCTTGGAGGTCAAGCCCGATCCCCACCAGGGGCCGGACGTCGGCATCGACGTGGGCGTCATCGTGCCCATAGCTCTCTCGGACGGTGAAACGTACGAGCACGGCGAATGGCTGACCGACAAGGAGAAGGCCAGGCTTGTGCGCCTGGAGCAGCGCGCCGCGCAGCGTAAGCGGCACCGCAAGCCCGGCGAGCGCACCAGCCGCCGGCTGCACCGCACCTACGACCAGATCGCAGGACTGCGCGCGAAAGCCAAGCGCCGGGCCCTGGACTGGCAGCACAAGACCACCACCGACATCGCCCGCACCTACGGCACCGTAGTGGTCGAAGCACTCACCATCACGAACATGGTCAAGTCCGCCAAGGGAACGGTTGAAGAGCCGGGGAAGAACGTCGGCCAGAAATCCGGGCTGAACCGCTCCATCAGTGGGGAGGCATGGGGCCGCACAGTCACCATGCTGGCGTACAAGACCGCCCAGCTCGGCGGCACCTTGGTCAAGGTCCCTGCTCCCGGCACCTCCAGGCGCTGCTCGGCGTGCGGCTTCACCACGCCCGGCAGCCGGGAATCCCAGGCCGTGTTCGTGTGCAAGAACCCGGACTGCGGCTGGTCGGGCAACGCCGACCACAACGCGGCCCGGAACGTCTTGCACCTGTACCGGATGGGCCTCGCGCTCATCCCGGCTGCCGGGAGGGCAGTCGTCAGGCGCGCGAAGCGCGCCAAACCCGCTGCCGCAAGGTAAGCAGGAATCTCCCGGCTTCAGCCGGGAGAGCACTTCAAACCTTCCAGGATCAACAAGATCCGTTGTCAGGTGTGTGCACATCACGAGAATCACCTCAGCCCCCGGCTGCACCACCCCAGGGGACCCAACCGTCCCATATGTGCGAGTCTGGTACGGGATGGTTGATCTGGACCTGTCGGCATCCACTGCATCGACGGGAGGTACGTCGTGGACATGCCTCCTGACGGCCGTGACCGGACCGGAGTCTCGGTGCCACCGGCATCAGGGGCCGGCGCCGCGGACACCGGTTCGCTGCGGGCTCCCGTGCCGGAGGCCGTTCGATTGGCGGAAACTGCCGGATGCGCGACGTCCGAGTTCGGGCTGACGGAGCGATTGCTGTTGTCCCGCAGCTCACCTGCGGCGACGCACGCCTTGCGCACCGACCGGCCAGTGTGGCTGGATCCCGCGGCGCTCGCCGCCTACTCCGAAGGCGTGCCGACGCCGCTGCGAGCGGAGACGTCTCTCGCTGCGCTGCCACTCGTGGACTGGGAGGCGACCGGCGGCCGGGGCCTGCTTCTGGTCGAAGCCATGTCGGAATCCTCCGGCTCGGTGCCGGTGGCCGGCGGCAAGCAGGTGTGGAGCGAGATCGTTGTGCCGCAGCGTGAGCCGGCTCCCGCAGGCTCGGGGCCCCGAACGGAACGAGGGGGTCTGCGATGAGGCCCCGTACGTGCCATGTCATCGCGGCGCTCGTCGCGGGGCTCATGATGTTGTCCCTGGCCGCCTGCGGAGGAGGCCACACGTCCGGCACGGACAGCTTCGCCGTCGGCCTTCTGCTTCCGAGCCGCACGGTCCCCCGCTGGGAGCATTCCGACAAGCCGCTGATCGAAATGCGGCTGAAGAAGCTGTGTCCGCACTGCACCGTGGAGTACGCCAACGCCGAGGGCGATACGACGAGGCAGCGGCAACAGATGATCTCCATGATCACCAAGGGGGTCAGGGTCCTGATCCTCGACGCCACCGACACCAGGGCGCTCCGCTCCTCGATCCAGGAGGCGCACAAGGCCGGTGTCCCCGTCGTCGCCTATGACCGGCTCGCCGAAGGCCCGGTCTCGGGCTATGTCAGTTTCGACGGTGCGCAGATCGGCAGGCTCCAGGGCGAGGCGCTCCTGAAGGCCATGGGCGACAAGGCGAACGGTGGGAATGTCGTGATGATGAACGGCGATCCGACCAGCCCCAACGCCGCGTGGTACAGGAGGGGCACGCTGTCCGTCATCACAGGCAAGGTGAAGGTCGCCAGGTCGTACGACACCCCGGGCTGGAGCACGGAGAACGCCCACGCCAATATGTCAGCTGCCATCGCGGCCCTGGGCCCGGACCGGATCGGCGGCGTCCTGGCGGCCAACGACGCCATCGCCGCAGGCGTCATCTCCGCTCTCAAGAGCGCCCGTGTCAGGGAGCTCCCTCCCGTCACCGGCCAGGACGCCGACCTCGACGCCGTGCAACGCATCGTCAAGGGCGAGCAGTACATGACGGTGTACAAACCTTTCGGGGCGGAGGCCGAAGCGGCTGCCGCCATGGCCGTCGCCCTGGGGCGCGGTGGGGATCTCGGCGCCGTCGTCACTACGACGACTGACAGCCCCACCACACGGCACATCCCCTCCGTCCTGCTCACTCCGAGCGCGGTGACGGTCGGCAACATCGAGCAGACACTCGTAAAGAACGGCGTGTACACCATCGACCAGATCTGCACCCGGGAGTTCCGGCCCGCCTGCGACAGAGTCGGACTCGCCCGGTGAAGGGCGCGCTGTCAAGCGGGCGGCCGGGCCCGAACGGGACACCGATGACGTGACTACGCTTGGCGTTAAGCACCTATTACGGGGCATATCTGACAAATCTCTAAGGAACCGAAGATGGGTCTCGGTGCCGGGCTTCCGGCCGTGAAGCACAGGTCCCTCGCCCGTGCGTCTGCGGCGATTGCGGTTGCCTTCGGCCTGGTCCTGGCCGGGGCCTGCAGCGGGGGCGGCGGAGGCGGAGGCGACAGCCTCACTGTCGGCGTGCTGCTCCCGGGCGGCGGGGCCTCTCGTTTCGGACAATTCGACGGGCCCCTGATCGAGGGGAAGCTGAAGCAGTTGTGCCGGCACTGCCCGGCAGCGACCGTCGCTGCCACGCCTGACCCGGCGGTTCAGCAGCAGCAGCTCGAGTCCATGATCACCAGGGGTGTTGATGTGCTGATCCTCGCCGCCGTCGACCCCCAGTTGATGCGCCCGTCGGTCGAGGCCGCGCACCGGGCCGGTATCCCGGTCGTCGCCTATGACCGGCTCGCGCAAGGCCCCATCTCCGGTTACGTCACCTTCGACGGTGCGAAGGTCGGCAGGCTTCAGGGCGAGGCGCTCCTGAAGGCCATGGGCGCGAAGGCGCACGGCGGCCAGATCGTCATGATGAACGGCGCCACGACCGACCCCAATGCCGGCTGGTTCAAGCGGGGAGCACTCTCCGTCCTCGAGGGCAAGGTGAAGATCGGCAAGTCGTACGACACCGTCGGATGGCGGCCGGAGAACGCCTTCGTCAACATGAAGAGCGCCGTCGCCGGCCTGGGCGCGGGAAACATCGACGGCGTTCTGGCTGCCAATGACAGCCTCGCTGGCGCCGTGGTCTCCGCCCTCAACGCCGCCGAGGTCAGGCCACTGCCCCCGGTCACCGGCCAGGACGCCGACCTCGCGGGCGTGCGGCGCCTCATCAGCGGCGACCAGTACATGACCGTCTACAAGCCCTTCAAGCCCGCGGCCGACGCCGCCGCCGAGATGGCCGTCGCCCTGGGGCACGGCAAGTCGGTCGAGTCCATCGCCACCGGCACCGTCGACAACGCCACCACCAAGAACATCCCGGCCGTCCTGCTCGAGTCGGTCTCGGTGACTGTCGGCAACATCAAGGACACTGTAGTAAAGGATGGTATGTACACAGTCGACCAGATCTGTACCCCGGAACTCCGGTCCGCCTGCGACAAGGCCGGACTCACCCGATGAACTTTCCTCACAGGCGGAAGGAGGTGGCCCCGTGCCGGTTCAGCCCCTGCTGGCGTTGCGCGGCGTCTCCAAGCGATTCGCTGCCGTCCAGGCGCTGGTGGACGTTGAGCTGGAGATCAGGGCCGGGGAGGTGGTCGCCCTGGTGGGCGACAACGCCGCCGGCAAGTCCACCCTGGTCAAGGTGATCTCGGGGGTCGGTCCCGCCGACCGGGGCCTCATCGAGTGGCAGGGCGGTGCCGTCCAGATCAAGCGTCCCCAGGACGCCCAGGTCCTGGGGATCGCGACCGTCTACCAGGACCTCGCGATGTGCGGCAACCTCGATGTCGTCGGCAATCTCTTCCTCGGCCGGGAAATCCACCGGCTCGGCGTTCTCGACGAGGTGGAGATGGAGCGCCGCACCCGCGAACTGCTGCATACCCTGTCCATCCGCATCCCCGACGTGCGCGTGCCACTCGCCGCGCTGTCCGGCGGCCAGCGGCAGGTCGTCGCGATCACCCGCTCGTTCCTCGGAGCGCCCAAGCTGCTCCTGCTCGACGAGCCCACCGCCTCTCTGGGCGTCGAGCAGACCCGTCAGCTCCTCGACCTCATCGAACAGCTGCGCGACCGGGGCCTCGGGGTGCTCCTCATCAGCCACAACATGGGTGACATCAAGGCCGTCGCCGACCGGGTCGCCGTCCTGCGCCTCGGTCGCAACAACGGCCTCTTCGACGTGAACATCACCTCCCAGGAACAGATCGTCTCCGCCATCACCGGCGCGTCGGACAACGCCGTGGCCCACCGTGCGACCGATCCGGATGAGGTATGGCCGTGAGGAGGAGGGGGAGCCAGGCGCGCGCCGCCGATGCCGCGTCCGCCGCCGGCCAGCGCTGCGGCGGACGCGGGTGGTACGCCGGACGTCTCAGGGCGTACGCCGGCGCGGTGCGCCGCACACTGCACGAAGGTGAACTCGGCCCGGGCCCGGCCCTGCTCGCTCTCGCCGTGATCTGGATGGTCTTCCAGGGCCTCAACGACAACTTCCTCTCGCCGCGCAACCTGTCCGTCCTCAGCGTGGACATCGTCGGAACCGGCATGGTCGCCGTCGGCATCGTCTTCGTGCTGCTGATCGGCGAGATCGACCTGTCGGTGGGCTCGCTCGCCGGCCTGGCGGGCGCTCTGTTCGCGGCGCTGAACGTGAACCTCGGAATGCCGGAATGGCTCGCCGTGATCATCGCGGTGATCTGCTGTGCGGCCGCCGGGGCCGTCCAGGGGTTCTTCTTCGCCAGGATCGGCGTACCCGCGTTCGCCGTCACCCTCTCGGGTCTGCTGGCCTGGAACGGCCTGATGCTCTACCTGCTGGGGCCGGACAGCTCCATCAATTTCAGCGAGGAGGGGCTGGTCGCCACGCTGACCAGCCGCTACTTCAGCCACGCCGTCGCCACCTACGGCCTGGCGGGGCTCGGCACGGCCGCGTACCTCCTGGTCTCCTACCGCGACCGCAGGCGCCGCAGCGCCGCGGGGATGCCGTACCGCCCGGCGGTCGGGATCTGGGCGCGTACGGCCCTCCTCGCAGTGGTCACGTTTGCCACCGTCTACGTGCTGGGCCGGTTCCAGGGCCTGCCGCTGGCGCTCCTGATCTTCCTCGGAGTCATCGTCGCCTCGGACCTCTTCCTGCGCCGCACGCCCTACGGCCGGCAGGTCCTCGCGCTGGGCGGCGGTGTGGAGGCAGCCCGGCGGGCCGGCGTCTATGTGGCGCGCGTGCGGATCTCGGTGTTCACGGTGTCGGGGACCCTGGCCGCGGTCGGCGGCCTGTTCATCGCGTCGCGGCTCACCTCGGCGAGCCAGGACTCAGGGTCCGGCATGCTGCTGATCAACGCCATCGCCGCTGCCATCATCGGCGGCACCAGTCTGTTCGGCGGACGCGGCTCGACCTGGTCCGCGCTGCTGGGGGTGCTCATCATCCAGTCGATCGCTTCGGGCATGGCGCTGGTGGGAGTCGACACCCCGATCCAGTTCATGATCACCGGTGGGGTCCTGCTCGCCGCGGTGGCATTCGACTCCTTGGCGCGGCGCACTGCGGAGTCGCGCGGGCTGGCCTGAGGGATGTCAGAGCACTGTCGGGTTGGTGATCGTGGCTGCCCGGGATGATCTTTGGGTTGTTCGTCTCTGGGAGTGCTTGCTCGTGGACACCGTTGCGCCGCCGTCGTACATGGCGCTTCCGGTTTCCACCGAAGGTGATCGCGTCGAGCGGGTCAACGGCTACCTGGAGACGTCGTTCCTGCCCGGCCGGGTGTTCACCTCCCCGGCCGGCTTCAACACCCAGCCGGCGACCCCGAACTTGTTACCGTTCGAGCGCATCCGCTTCCAGGCATCGCCCCGGTCGCGGCACTGCGTCGACGCCTCGTGGACAAGCGGGGCGAGCCCCTCGACAGTGAACAGTTCGAGACCAGCTGCTCGCTTCCCTCAAGCCGCGGCAGCGGCTCCCCGACCGGGCCGCCCAGGGCCGACAGCACGCCCGTGGCATCGACCTGCGCTCCGGCCAGGCCCGGGTCCGCGACTACGGGCGCCGAGTGTGGACCAGCGTCACCGCCGCGGTCAGCACCACCGTGACGGTGGAATCCCGCCGCCACTCGCACGAAGACCTTGCCGCACTGCGCGGCCGCATCGAGACCACTCCCTGGTTCGGCGAACGCGGCCGCAGCGCCCTGCGGGTCCCCCGGGCACACCTGAACGTCGCCGAAAACAGCGGGTGGTCGTCCGCACCACGCCGGCGAACGGCAGCCCGCCGAGGAAGCCGGTATCTACCGGCAGACCCTTCGCAACGCCTACGAGACCGTCCTGACGCTGCGCCGACTGCGGTTCGCGCGCGGCCACGAGGGCTCCACTTGGTACCTCGGCGACGGCAACACCCCCGCCGCCGGCCGTTTGCTGTCTCGTATCCACGGTGCGGAGTTCGTACTCCATCAGGCTGAGCATGCCCAGCGCCGGCGCGTAGTGCCTGCGCTGTCGGTTGTGAAGGATTTCCAGGTACTCGAAGAGCGCGGTGGACAGTTCCAGGCGCGTTCGCCACCGCCTGCGGTGGAGCACGGTCAGCGCCGGCGCCCCGGAAGCGGCCCAGTCCGGGAGAGCACCGGCGGAACATCGAGTGCCGGGACGCCCCGGCACTCCGGCAATGCCGGATTCGCCGCCCGCCCCGCCGTCGGGCCGGGCGACGAATCCGATCTCTGCCTGCTGCGCGTACCCTGGCGTGTGGCCTGCGAGGACCCGGAGGCCGGCCTGGTCCGCATGACGCCGTGCCGGGGGCTGGTGGTCCACCGCGGGCGCTCGGGCTGCGCCCGGCCGGCAGCAGCGTCGTCCGTACGCATGCGGTCCGTACGGACGCCCACCGGACATCGAGAGAAGGAGTCGCTCTCCGCAGAACCGGTCGGGACGTCATGGGACGATGTCCCGGCAAGCGGCGAAGTCGGGAGGGTGTACGGGATGGCACAGGCAGCCCGGCTAGGGCGTCCGGCGGGGGTGGACGGCGAGCAGACGCGGCGCCGCATCATGGCCGCGGCGACCGAGCACGTGGCCGAGGTGGGTTACGGCAACGCGACCATGAAGACCATCGCCGAGCGCGCCGGACTGACGAGTGCGGCCATCTACCGGTACTTCCCCACCAAGCAGGAGCTGGTGGGCGTCATTTTCGACGAGCTGGTCCAGGAGATCATGGGCCGCCTGGAGCGGGCGACGCAGGTCCCGGGAACCCTTCAGGAGCGCTTCGTCTCCCTGCTGGAGGAGTCGCTGGCCTGCACCCGTGACCATCCGGCGGCCGCGCGGCTGAGCGAGGCCGTTCACTTGGAGTCGGCGCGGATCCCGGAGTTCCACGCGGTCATCGACGGTCGGGTGCGCACCGAGGAGGAGATCTACACGCGGCTCGTCGACGACGCGATCCGGCGCGGCGAGCTTCCCGCCGACGCGGACCGGCAGGCGATCGCCGACATGCTCACCTCGCTCATCTGGGGGCTCACCCGCCTCGGGGCGACCGTGCCCCGAGCGCGCCATGCCGCCGCTATCCGCCAGGTGGAAGGCCTGCTCGCCAGCGGATCCCTGCTCCCGCGCAGCGGCTGACAAGGTCCGGGAACCGCTCCGCCACCGCGGCCGCCCGGAGCCGGGGAATTACCCGAGCACGACTATTGACCAGGAGTGTCGGACTGCCTAAATTAAATAACTGATCAGTTATTTACGTTGCGCCAAAGGAGGTAGCGACGTGTCACTCACACCTGACCTAGCAGCCCTGGCCTCGCATCCCTATGCGATCACCGACCCCAAACGAGTCCCCGCCCAGCGCTACTACTCGGCCGACTTCGCCCAGCTGGAGAAGGAGAAGCTGTGGCAGCACGTCTGGCAGGTCGCCTGTCGGCTTGAGGACCTTCCCGAGACCGGGGACTACATCGAGTACGAGATCAACGACCAGTCCATCCTGGTCGTCCGGGAGTCCGACTCCCGCATCAAGGCGTACTACAACGCCTGTCGGCACCGAGCCACAGCCCTCGGGAACGGCGCCGGGACCTTCCACGGGCGTCAGATCGTCTGCCCGTATCACGGATGGCGTTGGGACCTCAACGGAGAGAACACCTACGTCTACGCTGCCCAGCAAGGGTTCACGCCGGCCTGTCTGGACAAGGACAAGCTGCGGTTGCGCGAGGTCCAGGTCGACACCTGGGGCGGCATGGTCTTCGTCAACATGGACGCCGAAGCGCCACCGCTGGAGCAGTACCTCGACGGCATCGCCAAGGTGCTGGACCCCATCGCCTTCGAGCGTATGCGGGTGCGCTGGTGGCGGCACGTGATCCTGCCGTGCAACTGGAAGATGGCGCAGGAGGCCTTCCTTGAGGCCTATCACGTCATGCAGGCGCACCCCTCACTCGCCATGGGGGCGGCCGACGACGACTACAACGTCGACTCGCTCGCCAGCAACTTCGAGTGCTTCGAGGGCGGCCACGCACACTCGCGGCCCCCCACCACCAGCGAAGTCCCGGTCAAGGGGATGTCCTGGGCGGACTACTTCATCCAGTTCAACAACGCGCTGTACTTCGGCACCGACGCCTTCACGACCGAGCGGGAGATGTTCATCCAGCAGGGATTGCTGGAAAAGGACATACCGGACGAGGAGTTTCCCGCCAAGTTCTTCGAGGCGCTGTACGCGTACGCGCAGGGAGCCGGGATTCCGCTGCCTCCGCCCACGACGGAGACGACCGGGTACGGGCACATCTTCCCGAACCTCACCTTCCTGCCGGGCTACGGCAACAACATCATCTACCGGTCCCGGCCGAACGGGGACGACCCGCAGAGCTGCATCTTCGAGGTCTGGGCCGTGCAGATACCCGGCGCCGACGCGGGTGAGCCCGAGCGCCCCGTACTGGAGGGCCCCATTCCCGTCGAGGAATGGCCGCAGATCTTCCGCGAGGACTTCCAGAACGTCATCGGCCAGCAGAAGGGCGTGCGCGGCTCGGGCATCGACGACCTCATCATGTCCGAGCGCTACGAGGCGATGATCATCAACAACCATCTCACCATCGACCGCTACCTCAGTGGGGACTGACGTGGTGGGGCGCGTACGAGTCGATCCCGGAGGCGTCGAACTCTCGCCAAGGGCCGGCGAAACCGTCTTCCAGGCGGCGCTTCGGGCGGGCCTGAGCTGGCCCACCATCTGCTACGGCCAGGCCCGTTGCACCGCCTGCGCGCTCCGGGTGACCGACGGACACCCCGCGACCGATCCGCCGGGGCCCGAGGAGCAGGCGGTGCTGCGGCAGCTGGGGCAGCGCCGCCGGGGCTCCGTCCGCAACGTCCGGCTGGCCTGCCGGCTGACCGTGACCGGCGAGGTCACGGTCGAGAAGAAGGGCGTCAAGCCGCCGGGCGAGGCGTCCCCGGGAGTCCAGTAGTCGACGTACGAAGGATCCCCGCATGTCAGTGGCCGTTGGAGCCACGTTCCGTAGCCGGTGAACGAGAGCTCCCGGTAACCCGTCGAGCGGCAGCCGCCGCCGAACCAGTAGCTAGGAACCACACCATGGCACATCAGCACACCCGGGTGCCCGCGGACGAGACCTACGACGTGATCGTCGTCGGTTTCGGCGGCGCGGGCGCCTGCGCCGCCATCGCGGCCGCGGATGCGGGAGCGTCCGTACTCGTTCTGGAACGGTCGTACGGCGGCGGCTCCACCGCCCACTCCGGCGGCGTCGTCTACGCCGGTGGAGGCACCGACGTCCAGCAGTCCGCGGGGGTCTCCGACTCCCCCGAGGAGATGCTCGCGTATCTGAAGCAGGAGAGCGGGGGCGTCGTCTCGGACGAGACCCTGCGGACGTTCGCCGAGGGCAGCCCGAAGATGATCGACTGGCTGCGCGCGCAGGGCCTGGAGTTCGACGGCAGCCTCTGCGACTACAAGACGTCGTATCCCACCAACCGCCACTACCTCTACTACTCGGGCAACGAACTGACCGCGGCGGCGGCCGCGGTGGCCCGCCCGGCGGCGCGCGGCCACCGGGTCCACGCCAAAAACTTCACGGGCGCCGTCTTCTACGCCCGGCTGCGCGAAGCGGCACTCCGCAAAGGTGTCACCGTCCGCCCGCTGGCCGACGTGCGCCGTCTGATCGTCGAGGACGGCGCCGTCGTGGGAGTCGAGTTCGCGGCCCCTGAACAGGGCCGGGAACCGGGGGGCTGGCACGAGAAGCTCGCCAAGACGGCCGGGAAGATGATGATCTACTACCGGCCGGTCGGCAGCCGGATGACCAAGCTCTCCGACTCGATCCAGCGCCGCCGCAGCCGGGTCCACCGCGCCCGGTCCCGCGGCGGAGTCATCCTCGCCACCGGCGGGTTCGGCTTCGACAAGGAGCTGATGAGCACGTACGCGCCGCAGTACTCGGGCTTGAACGCGCTCGGCCCGGGCGGTGAGAACGGCTCCGCCGTCAAGCTCGGAGCGCAGGTCGAAGCGGCCACCGACCGGATGGACTCCATATCGGGATGGCGCTTCATCTGCCCGCCGTCGGCCTTCATGGAAGGCGTCGCGGTGGACGCCGCGGGACAGCGCTTCGCCAACGAGCAGCTCTACGGCGCGACGATGACCAAGCCGCTGATCGAGGAGCACGGCGGTCGCGGGTTCGTCATCACCGACGCGGCCACCTGGCGCAAGGCGCGGGGCCAGATCCGCACCCAGTCCGCCTTCTTCCACAAACCGCAACTCGCCTATGTCTTCAGCCCGTTCGGCCACCACAAGGCGAACACCCTGGAGAAGCTCGCCCGATCCTGCCAGATCGACCCCGCCGGGCTGATCAGGACAGCCGCCGAGCACGACGCCGCCCTCGCCGCAGGCGAGCCCGACGCGTACGGAAAGAACGACGAGTTCCGGCACTCCCTCGGCCAGGGACCGTACTACGCCGTGAACATCGGCACGGACGCCTCACGGACCTTCTACCCGCTCCCCTACATCACCCTCGGCGGACTCGTCGTGGACGAGGGGACCGGCGGGACCGTCCGCGAGAGCGGAGAGACCATCCCCGGCTTGTACGCCGCCGGGCGCGCCGCGGTCGGGATCTGCAGCAACAGCTACGTGTCGGGCCTCTCCCTGGCCGACGCCGTCTTCTCCGGACGACGCGCAGGCGAGCACGCGGCGGGCGTGGCTCGCTCCGGGGCCGGGGCTGCGGCCGGGGCGCACAAGAAGGAGCGCACCGCATGACCGCGCAGGTTACCGAGCCGGCCGTCGAACCGGACGCGAAGGTTCTGGTCGAACTCTTCGCCACCGCCACCCGCATCAAGCTCTTCGACGAGAAGTACCTCTCGCTGATGAAGGCGGGGCAGATCGGCGGGATGTACTACTCGCCGCGCGGCCAGGAGTTCGCGGCTGTGTCCGTGGCCCAGCATCTGCGCCCCGACGACTACGTCGTCACCATCTACCGCGGTCTGCACGACCAGATCGCCAAGGGGGTGCCGCTGCGCGACCTGTGGGCCGAGTACCTGGGCAAGGCGGTCGGCAGCTGCAAGGGCAAGGGCGGGCCCATGCACGTCACCTCGCCCGAGCACGGGCTCATGGTCACCACCGGCGTGGTGGGCTCCGGCATCCCGATCGCCAACGGACTCGCGCTGTCCGCCCAGATGCGCGGTACCGACCAGGTGGCGGTGACGAACTTCGGCGACGGCGCGTCCAACATCGGGGCCTTCCACGAGGCGCTCAACCTGGCCTCCGTGTGGAAACTGCCCGTGATCTTCGTCTGCCAGAACAACCAGTTCGCCGAGTACACCCCGCTGAGCGAGGGCACCTCGGTGGCACGCATCGCCGACCGCGCCGCCGCCTACGGCATGCCCGGCGAGAGCGTGGACGGCAACGACCCGGTCGCCATGTGGCAGGCCGCAGGGCGGGCCGTGGACCGGGCCCGGCGAGGGGAGGGCCCCACTCTCCTGGAGGCCAACACCTTCCGCTTCAACGGCCACCTGGTGGGCGACCAGCAGAAATACATGCCCAAGGAGCTCCTCAAGGAGGCGATGGCGGCCGACCCGGTGCCGCGCTTCCGGGCCCGGCTGATCGCCGACGAGGTGGCGACCGAGGCCGAACTGGCGGCCATCGAGGAGCAGGCCGCTGACGAGGTCGCGGACGCAGCCGCGTACGCGCTGGCCGCCGATTATCCGGACATCGCCGAACTCACAACGGACGTGTACTCCCACCCGTCGCCCGACCACCACCCCTCACCGGCAGGCTCCGCCTGGCCCAATTCCTCGGAGGTGGCGGTCTGATGACGGTTACTCAGCTCAAGGCGACAGGGACAGCGACGGGCACCCGCACGATGGGGCAGGTCCAGGCCCTCAACGAGGCGCTGGACATCGCGCTCGGCGTCGATCCTTCGGTCTTCCTCCTCGGCGAGGACATCCAGGAACCCAATGGCGGGGGGTTCGGGGTCCACAAGGGCCTGGGCAACAAGTACGGCACCACCCGGGTCCGCCACACTCCGATCTCCGAGCAGGCCATCATGGGCGCGGCCGTCGGCGCGGCGATCTCCGGGATGCGCCCGGTCGCCGAGATCATGCTGATGAACTTCGTGCACGTGTGCGCGGACCAACTCATCAACCACGCGGCCAAGTTGCGCTACATGTCCGGCGGGCGCACCCCGGTGCCGCTCACCGTGCGCACCGCGACCGGGACGGGCGGCGGGTTCGGCGCCCAGCACTCGGACATGCTGGAGGCCCAACTGGTTCACGCCGCAGGCCTGAAGGTGGTCGTCCCCAGCAATCCGGCAGACGCGAAGGGCCTGTTGCTGTCGTGCATCTTCGACGACGACCCGTGCGTGTTCGTCGAGATGAGTCAGCTGTACTTCGCCGGCAAGGGCGAGGTCCCCGAGGGTGACTACCGTGTTCCGCTGGGCAAGGCCCGGATCGCCCGCCCGGGCTCGGACATCACGCTGCTCACCTACGGACGGCAGGTCGGCGACTGCCTGACGGTCGCCGAGACACTCGCGGCCGACGGCATCAACGCCGAGGTCGTGGACCTGCGCACCCTCAATCCCCTGGACACCGACGCCGTACTCGGTTCGGTGGCAAAGACGAAGCGCGCCGTGGTCGTGCACGAGGCGGTACGCCGCAACGGCTTCGGCGCCGAACTCGCGGCGATCATCCAGCAGGAGCTGTTCGGCGAACTGGCCGGGCCGGTGCTCCGCGTCACCGCGCCGGACACCCCGGTCCCGTACGCGAAGTCGCTGGAGGAGGCCTTCCTTCCCGGACCGGCCCGTATCGAGGCCGCGGTCCGGCGCCTGACCAAGTCCTAGGCAGGACCGGCGAAGAGGCCCGGAGACCTGAGAACGAGAAAGCGGAGCACATGAGTCACGAACTGCAGATCCCCCAGCTCGGTGTGACGATGACGGAGGGCGAGATCACCGAGTGGCTGGTGGCCTCCGGCGAGACCGTGGAGGAGGGGCAGGTGCTGTACATCCTGGCCACCGACAAGACGGAGACCGAGATCGAGTCCCCGGCCTCCGGCACCCTCGAAATCATCGGCAAGCCCGAGGAGACCTACGCGGTCGGCACGCTGATCGGCCGGATCAGCAGCTGAAGGAGAAGGAAGGGGGGACGGCTCCCGTCTCCCCTGCGGCGTATCGTCCGAACCGATGTCATCCGACGCACGGGGCCCTCGCCGGAGAGGGCCCCGGTGGCAGCGACAACGAGGTGGCCGACATCCTCGCCGCGACGACAGCTTGCAGTGCCGGTTCAGGCCGCGCCCCGCGGCACGGTGCCCGGTGGAAGTGGCAGCGATGTTGACGATCCCCAGGTCCACGCCGATGAACCCGGACGGGGCCTCGATGAGCGGGCTCTGGGGTACCTCGCAGACGGCGATCAGGTGGAACTCGCCACCGCGCTGGATCAGATCACTCTCGCCCGGTGAAGACCAGGAACCTGGTCCTCAGGCCACGCCACCGCCTCACGGCGGCGCCTCGTGACGGGCGAACGGGAAGCGCGGGTGTCATCGGTGCGTGACACAACCGAAACCCAAGATTGGATCCACATTGCTAATGTCTGGATCCGAAGCGGGGGTTAAGCCTGGCGACGAGAGCGACACGAGATGGGGCGCACCATGACCGACACCAGTCCGCTGTCCAGACGACTTCTCCTGCGGAATGCCGGAATCACCGCAGGAGCGCTGCTCGCCCCAGGCCTGCTCAGCGCGTGTGCCTCGGAGGCCACGGGCAGCGCGTCCGCCGCTGCCTCCAGCGGACCACTGTCCCGGATCAAGAGCAAGTCGCTCGTCTTCGCGGACTTCGGCGGTACGACCCGGGCGGCCCGGCAGACGGCCTACTTCGACTCCTTCACCAAGGAGACCGGGGTCAAGGTCGTCACGACCATCCCGGCCGACGCCAAGATGTACGCGATGGAGGACGGCGAGGACGGCCCGTACGACGAGCTGCCGGTGGGCCAGTACGAGCTGTACGGGGCCCTGGAGCACGACTCGATGGCCACTCTGCCGTCCGATGTGACGCGCAACGACCAGGTGGAGAAGCGGGCCCAGCCCTACGCGTGGGCGTCTTTCGTCATCGCCAACACCCAGGCGTATCTGCCCGGCACCTTCGACGGGCGCGGCCCGCAGACGTGGGCGGAGTTCTGGGACGTCAAGAAGTTCCCGGGCAAGCGCGCGTGGCCCGGCACGGCCGGATCCGCGGACTACTCGATCGAGCGGGCGCTGCTCGCCGACGGTGTCGCGCCGGAGGACCTGTATCCGCTGGACTTCGAGCGGGGCTTCGCCAAACTCGACGAACTGCGTTCGCACATGGTCTTCTTCACCTCGTACCCGCAGATCCAGCAGTTCCTGACCTCCAAGACCGCCGCGGTCGCCGTCGGCCCGAACGGACTGTTCCGGGCACTGCAGAACCAGGGCACGGACGTCACGATCGTCTTCAACGAGGCCTTCCTGTCGCCCAACATCAGCGTCACCACGAAGAAGGCCGCCCACAAGGACGGCGCCTGGGCGCTGGCCCAGTGGTGCACCGACGGCAAGCGGCAGGCCACGTTCGCCTCGCTGACCGGCTACGGGCCGGGCAACGAGTCGGCGTTCGAGCACATCAGCGACAAGGTGCTGGCCACCCTCCCCAACGGCCCCGCCAACAAGGACAAGACCATCTCGCCGGACAACACCGCGTTGGCGAAGGTCTACAGCGACTACGTCAAGAAGTACGCGGCATGGCTCAGCAAGGGCTGACGGCACACCTTCCCGCCACCTCGAAGCCCACCGCGCGCCGGTGGGGCGGTGGCTCCGGCGCCGGCTGGCTGCTGCTGGCTCCCCTGCTGTTCCTGGCCTCGTTCCTGGCCGTGCCGGTGGTGCTGCTGGCGATGACCGCGGTGACCGGCACGGGCGGGATCGGCTCGGTGTCCGGCGACGGGCTGTTCGTGCCCGCCATCACCCGTACGGTGCTGATGGCGGGCGTGGTCACGGCCGCCACGACCGTGCTGGGGACCCTGTACGCGATCGGCGTGGCAGCAGCGCCCCGGTGGGCGGCCGGCCTGCTCCTCGGGGCACTGTTCCTGACCCTGTGGACCTCGGTGCTGGTGCGCAGCTTCGGCTGGGTGCTGCTGGAACTGCCCACCGGCGCGCTGTACCAGCTGCTGCACGCGGTCGGCCTGCGCGACGAGCCGCTGAACATCTACCAGACCACGCTGGCCCCCTACCCGGCGATGGTGCAGGTGATGCTGCCGTTCGCGGTGCTGCCGGTGCACGTCGCCATCGGCCGGCTGGACGGGCTGCAGATCCGCGCGGCCCGGCTGTTCGGGGCATCCACCCCGGTCGTGCTGCGCAAGGTGGTGCTGCCGCAGCTGCGGTCCTCAATAGTGTCCGGCGGGGTGCTGGTGTTCCTGATGTCGCTGGGCTTCTACGTCACTCCCGTACTGCTCGGCTCCCCCTCCAACCTGACCGTCGCGGGCCTGATCGACCTGGAGTTCAGCTCCGCCAACGAACCCGGCACGGCCGCCGCCATGAGCCTGGTGCTGCTCGCCGCCGTCCTGATCCTCTACCTCGTGGCCGACCGGCTGCTGAACGTCAGCGAAAGGTGGGGATGAGCATGGCCGCCACCACCAACGATCTGCCGGCGGCCCTCGGCCGCTCGCGCCGCCCGGTGGTCATCCTCACCACCGCGCTGGGCCTGTTGTTCCTGCTGCCGCTGCTGGTGCTCGTCTCCACCTCATGGACCAACGGAGCATTCCTCACCGTCCCGCCGCAGGGGTTCTCGCTGCGCTGGTACACATCGCTGCTGTCGGACAGCGACTGGACCGACGCCTTCCAGCTCTCCCTGTGGCTGTCGGCGGCCTCCGCCCTCATCGCCACCGTGCTGGGCACCTCCGCCGCGCTCGGCCTGTCCCGGCTGCGCGCCGCCCGGTCGGGGCGGCTGGTGCGCGGACTGTTCGTGCTGCCGCTGGCGGTCCCGTACATCTCGTACGCGCTGGGACTCTACGGCCTCACCCAGCGGCTGCCGTTCCTGCAGCTGACGTACCTGCCCGTGGTCCTGGGCGAGGCGCTGCTCGCCTTCCCGCTGGTCTTCGTCGTGGTCAGCGGCGCCCTGGCCCGGCAGGACCCGAGGCTGCGGCCGGCGGCGGCGACGCTGGGCGCCGGCTGGTTCACGACGGTGTGGCGGGTCGAACTGCCGCTGCTGACCGGCTCGATCGCGGCCGGGGCGCTGTTCGCGTTCAACTCCGCCTTCGACGAGGTCGTGCTGTCGGTGTTCGTCCTGCCGGTGGGCCACACGACGCTGCCGCTGCAGATGCTCAACGCCTCACGCGAGGCGATCTCGCCCCAGCTCACCGCCGCCTCGACGCTGGTGTCGCTGCTCGCCGTGGTGGTCCTGAGCGCGCCGGGGCTGGCCCGGCGGACCGTACGCAGGAAGGGAACCGCCCGATGACCGTTGCCCTCACCATCGAGGACGTCCATGTCGAACTCGGCCGCAACCAGGTCCTGCGCGGGGTGAGCCTGGACGTCCGGGCGGGCGAGTTCGTGACCCTGCTCGGGCCGAGCGGCAGCGGCAAGTCCACCACGCTCAACGTCGTGGCCGGGCTGGAGCGGGTCAGCGCCGGGCATGTCCTCTTCGACGGCGCCGAGGTCGCAAGCGTGCCGCCGCAGGACCGCGGGATCGGGGTGGTCTTCCAGTCGTACGCGCTCTTCCCGCACATGACGGTCGGCGAGAACATCGCCTTCCCGCTGCTCACGCGCCACCGGCCCAAGGCCGAACGCCGCGAGACCGTACGCAAGATGCTGGAGCTCGTCCAGCTGCCCGACCTGGAGAGCCGGAAAGTTGCGGCGCTGTCCGGCGGCCAGCAGCAGCGCGTGGCACTGGCCCGGGCGCTGGCCGCCGACCCCCGGCTGCTGCTGCTCGACGAGCCCATGGCGGCGCTGGACAAGCAGCTGCGGGAGTCGATGCAGACCGAGATCCGCAGGCTCCAGCGGCAGGTGGGCATCACCACGATCGCGGTGACCCACGACCAGACCGAGGCACTGACCATGTCCGACCGCGTCGCCGTCATGCGGGACGGACGCATCGACCAGTACGACGCCCCCGAAGCCCTCTACCGTGCCCCGGCCAGCACCTTCGTGGCCCGTTTCCTCGGCGACGCCAACCTGATCCCCGTACAGCAGGGCCGTCTTGACGGCTTCGGCACCGCCGCCGGCCGGCCCGCCGGGACGGCCGTCCTGCGGCCCGAGGACCTGACGCTGCTCGACGCCGACGAGTCCGGCGGATGTGTCGAAGGGCGGCTGACGCTCAAAAGCTTCCAGGGCACCCGGATCCGGCTGGAGGCGCAACACCCCGCCCTCGGCACGCTCATCGCCCACGTACCGCCGCACACCGACGTGTCGGCGCTGGCCGAGGGCTCGCCCGTACGACTCGGCTGCCGGGACCCGAAGGCCGTGCACGTCATCCCGCCCGAGACCGACGCCCCGGCCGGCGCGGCCGTCCTGGAGCCCGCATGATCCAGACCGTCCTGGGACCGGTGCCGGCGCAGGCCGTCGGGCCCACCTCCATGCACGAGCACCTGCTCAGCGACAGCCGCGTCCTGCACCGACCGCCCCGCGAGCCCCTGCCACCCGACCGGCGGGTGACCATCGAGAACCTCGGCTTCGTCCGCTGGAACCTGCTCGCCCTGCAGGACAACCTCGTCCTCGACGACCCGACGGCGGCGGCCGAGGAACTGCGCCCCGCCCACGCCCTCGGGCAGTCCTGCGTCGTCGACCTGACCTCCTGGGGGCTGGGCCCCCGCTATGCCGAACTGCCCGCCCTGTCCCGCGCCTGCGGCCTGCACATCGCCGCCGGGTACGGCGCCTACCTGGCCCGCTCCCACCCGGACTGGATGCGCGACATGGGCGAGGACGCGCTGGAGGAGCTGCTGCACGGCGCCCTCACCGACAACGTCCCCGGCTGCGACTACCGCGCCGCGCTCCTCGGCATCATCGGCACCAGCGCCCCACTCGAGCCCGCCGAGCGGCGCGTGCTCCGGGCCGCCGGCCGCGCCGCCGCCCGCTGCGGAGCGGCGGTCAGCGTACGGCTCGATCCCTCGGCCCGGCTGGGTCACGAGGTGCTCGACCTGCTCGCGGACAGCGGACTGCCGCCCGAGCGCGTCGTCTTCGGCAATGTGGACGAGTTCATCGACCTGCCCTACCTGCGCGACCTCGCCGCCGCCGGGGCCACGCTGGAATGGTGCTTCGGCAACGAGGCGTACTACCGGGACGGCTACAAGGACGCCACCGACGCCGAACGCCTCGACGCCATCACCGTCCTGCTCGGCGAGGAGCTGCACGAGAGCATGGTGCTCGGCTGCTCGGTGTGGACCAAGAGCCAGCTGAGGCGGTTCGGCGGCATGGGATACGACCACCTGCTGCGCCGGATCGCGCCCGCGCTGCGCGGCCGGGGCGTACCGGAGAAACAGCTCGACACCCTGCTCGTCCACGGGCCGCGACGGCTCCTCGACCGCTGAGCGCTTCGCGCGAACGTCCGGTGCGTAACGTGCGGGTCGCGGTGGGCTGGTCGCGCGGTTCCCCGCGCCCCTGACGGGGCCGCGTCGTCGCTCGGGCCGGACACGGCCTCACTCCCCTCACCGAAAGGCACCCACCCATGCCGATCCACACCGTCCTCGGCCCGATCGACCCGGCACAGCTCGGCCCCACCTCCATGCACGAGCACGTGCTCAGCGACATCCGCATCTGGTCCAGGCCCCCCGCCGACGGCGCCGCCGCCCTCGAAGGCCCGATCGGGCCGCGCGACATGGCCCGGCTGCGCTGGGACGCCCTGTCCGTCCCCGAGAATCTCGTGCTCCACGATCCCGATGTCGCCGTCGGGGAATTGAGCGCCCTGCGGGCAGCCGGCGGCCGGACCGTCGTGGAACTGACCCTGGACGGCATGGGCCGACGTCTGCCCGAGCTGCCCGGCATCTCCCGGCGCAGCGGCGTGAACATCTGCGTCGGCACCGGCTGGTACGTCGAGGCCACCCACCCTGACCACATCAGGGGCGCGGACGTGGACACCCTGACGGAACTGCTCCTCGCCGAGCTGCGCGACGGCATCGGGAACACCGGCATCAAGCCGGCCGTCATCGGCGAGATCGGCACCAACCACCCCCCGACCGAGGCCGAACAGCGCGTGCTGCGAGCCGCCGGACGGGCCGGGGCCGAGTCGGGCGCCGCCGTCAACATCCACGTCTCCTTCCGGGGCCACGACGCGCCGACCCTGGTGGACACCCTCCTGGCCGAGGGCATGCCCGCCGACCGCATCATCCTCAGCCACATGGACGAGGTGCTCGACCGCGGATACCACAAGGACGCCGCCCAGACCGGGGCCGTCCTGGAGTACGACACCTTCGGCACCGACTTCACCTACGGCTCCCCCGAGAAGCGCTCCCCCTCCGATCACGAACGCCTCGACATGGTCGGCTGGCTGCTCTCCGAGGGCCACGGCGACCAGCTCGTCATCGGCTGCGACATCTGGACCCAGTCGAATCTGCTCCATAACGGCGGCTGGGGCTACGAGCACCTCTTCCGCCGCATCGCCCCGGCCATCCGCGCCGCCGCCGGCGACGACCAGGCCGTCCTGGACCGCATCCTCGTCGACACCCCGCGCCGCCTCCTGGACCGGCCGTGAACCATCCGAGCGCGGAGGCACGGGTACGCGAACTCGGCCTGGAACTGCCCGACTACGCCGACCCGCCCTACGGCGGCCGCTACGGCACCGTCAAGGCCTTCCACCGCACCGGCGACCTGCTCTTCCTCAGCGGCTTCACCCCCGAGGACCGTCAGGGCCGGATCCTGCACCCCGGCAGGCTCGGCAAGGACCTGACGGTCGCCCAGGGACAGGAGGCGGCACGGGCCGCCGCGATCAACGCGCTGGGAGGCATCCGGCTGGCCCTGGGGTCACTGGACCGGGTGACGGCTGTGGTGCGGGCCCTGTGCTTCGTCGTGACCACCGAGGAGTTCGAGGACCTGCACCTGATCGCTTCCGGCGCGACCGACCTGCTGGTGGACGTTTTCGGCCCCGGGATCGGCGTCGGCGGCCGGGCCACGATCGGCGCGATGCAGCTGGCCCGGCGCAACTGCTTCGAGCTGTGGCTGACGGTGGAGGCCACGTCCTGACGGAGCGTGACGTGCCGGTGGGCGG
>NZ_JBHYXC010000044.1:0-54091 GCF_042751495.1 Streptomyces sp. NPDC059373
CGGGCGGGGTGTGGTCCGGGCCGGTGTGGTGGTGCGGGAGCGGCCTGAGGTGTTGCCGCTGTCATTCGGCCAGCAGAGGATGTGGTTCCTCAACCAGCTCGGCGAGGCCGGGGCGGAGGCGGCGTACAACGTGCCTTTGGCGCTGCGGCTCTCGGGGAGGCTGGATGTCGCGGCGCTGGAGGCGGCTCTCGGTGATGTCGCCGACCGGCACGAGGCCCTGCGTACCGTCTTCCCCGCCACGGAGGGCAGCCCGCGGCAGGAGATCGTCGACGGTCCGCCGCCCCTCCATGTCCAGGCGGTCGCCCCGGCCGGACTGGCCGGCGCTCTGGCCGAGGCCGCGTCCAGGGGTTTCGATGTGGCGTGTGAGCTGCCGTGGCGGACCGAGCTGCTGGTCCTGTCCGACACGGAACACGTGCTGATGCTGGTCGCGCATCACATCGCGGTGGACGGCTGGTCGATGGGCGTGCTGGCCCGGGACCTGCGGGTCGCTTACGGGGCCCGCAGCGCGGGTTCGGTTCCGGTGTGGTCGCCGCTGCCCGTGCAGTACGCCGACTACGCGCTCTGGCAGCGCGAGGTCCTCGGCGATGACGGGGACGCGGACAGCCTGATCAACACCCAACTCGCCTATTGGCGCGATGCGTTGGCGGGACTGCCGGACCAGCTGACTCTTCCGGCGGACCGGAAGCGCCCTGCGGTCGCTTCGTTCCAGGGCGGATCGGTTCCGGTCGGTCTCCGTGCGGAGGCGCACGCGGGCTTGGCAGAGGTGGCGCGTCAGGGCTCGGCGACCATGTTCATGGTCGTGCAGGCGGCACTGGCGATGCTGCTGGCCCGGCTCGGCGCGGGAGCCGACATCCCGGTCGGCACGGCGGTCGCCGGCCGCGCCGACAGCGCGGTGGAGGACCTGGCCGGGTTCTTCGTGAACACGCTGGTGCTGCGGACGGACGCCGGTGGTGACCCGACGTTCGCGGAGTTGCTGGCCCGGGTCCGGGAGACCGACCTGGCGGCTTACGCACATCAGGATCTGCCGTTCGAGCGACTGGTGGAGGAACTCAATCCGGCCCGCTCCCTGGCCCGCCATCCGCTGTTCCAGATCATGCTGGTTCTGCAGAATGCTCCGGCCGCCGACTGGGAGCTGCCGGGCCTGACCGTGCAGGCCCTGGACGACCGGGAACTGCCCGATGAGGCGATCCCCGCGCGCCTCGACCTGTCGGTCAGCCTCACCGAGCATCGCGACGGCCAGGATTCCCCCGCCGGAATTGTCGGCGACCTCCGGTACGCCCTCGATCTGTTCGACGAGCCGACGGCCCGGGCCCTGGCCGAGCGGCTGGTACGGGTTCTGGAGCAGGTCGCGGCCGATCCGGCGGTCCGGCTCAGCGACCTCGACGTACTGGTCGAGGGCGAGCGGTCCCGGGCCCTGGTCGAGTGGAACGACACCGCCCGGGAGATTCCGGCTCTGACGCTGCCCGAGCTGTTCGAGGCCCAGGTGGTACGGGCCCCGGACGCCGTCGCGGTGGTCGGCGGTGACGTCGCGCTGACGTACGCGGAGCTGGAGGCGCGGGCGAACCGGGTGGCGCACTGGTTGATCGGCCGGGGCGTGGGGCCGGAGGACCGGGTCGGCGTACTGATGGAACGGTCGGCCGATCTGGTCGCGGTCCTGCTGGGCGTGCTGAAGTCCGGTGCGGCCTATGTGCCGATCGACCCCGGCTATCCCGCTGATCGGATCGCCTTCATGCTGGCCGACACCAGCCCGGCGCTGGTGGTGTGCACCAGCCGGACGGCGGAGGCCGCCACGGGATTCCCCAGACTGGTCTGGGACGACTCGTCGACCGTGGCGGAGATCGCGACCCGCCGGACGAACGCCCCGAGCGACGCCGACCGGGTCGTGCCGCTGCGTCCGGCTCATTCGGCGTACGTGATCTACACCTCCGGGTCGACCGGGACGCCGAAGGGTGTCGCGGTCACCCACCGGGGTCTGACCAACTTCGTGTCGTGGCGCGTGGCGAACTATGCCTGGGGCCCGGGCGATCGGGTCCTGCAGTTCGCCTCGGTGTCCTTCGACGTGTCCGTCGCGGAGATCTTCCCCGCGTTGGCGGGGGGCGCGACGCTGTGCGTCGCCCGGCGTGATGGCGACGCCCTGGCGGAGCTGGAGAAGCTGGCCGTCAACGCCGTGACGTTCACTCCGAGCGTTCTGGAGTCGCTGATCGGCGACGACGAGCGGGCGGCGACAGTGCTGGGGAACATCGAGCACGTCGTGCTCGGCGGCGAGGAATACGGGTCCGAGCTGGTCCGGCGCTGGGCCCCGGGGCGTTCGTTCCACAACGAGTACGGGCCGACGGAGGCCACCGTCGTGGTCACCTCGTGGGCGGCTCCGGCCACGGTGCCGGACGCGGTGTCGCTGGGCGGTCCGGTCACCAACACCCGGGTGTACGTGCTGGACGAGTTTCTGCGGCCGGTCCCCCCGGGAGTGGTCGGCGATCTGTACGCCGCAGGGGCCGGGCTGGCACGCGGCTACGTCCGGCGCCCGGGACTGACGTCGGAGCGGTTCGTCGCCTGCCCCTTCTCGGATTCCGGGGAGCGGATGTACCGGACCGGTGACCTGGCGCGCTGGTCGCCGGAGGGCGAGCTGAGGTTCGTCGGCCGGGTCGACGACCAGGTGAAGATCCGGGGGTTCCGGATCGAGCTGGGTGAGATCGAGGTGGTGCTCGCCGGGTACGAGAGCGTCGGCCAGGTCGCGGTGATCGCCCGGGAGGACCAGCCCGGGGTCAAGCGGCTGGTCGCCTACGTCGTCCCGGCCGACCGCGACGTGGACGGCAGCGCGTTGCGCGAGTACGCCGCGAGGGCGCTGCCGGAGTACATGGTGCCTTCCGCCGTCGTGGTGTTGGAGTCCCTGCCGGTGACGGTGAACGGGAAGCTGGACCGGGCCGCACTGCCGGCACCGGCCCTGGGCGATGCGGTGGGCCGGGGGCCGGCGACGCCGCTGGAAGAGGTGCTGTGCGGGCTGTTCGGTGAACTCCTGGACCTGGAACGCGTGGGCGCGGAGGACTCGTTCTTCGAGCTGGGCGGCGACTCGCTGCTCGCGATGCGGCTGATCGCGTCGATCCGGAAGGCCCTCGGCGCCGAGATCACCATCCGGCAGCTCTTCGGCGCCCCCTCGGCGGCGGGAGTCGCGCGGCTGGTGGCGGACGACCAGGGCGTGGCCCGGGGCGGGGTGGTCGTACGGGAACGTCCCGACCCCCTCCCGCTGTCGTTCGGCCAGCAGCGGATGTGGTTCCTGAACAGCCTGGAGGAGGCCGGAGCGGGCGCGGCCTACAACGTGCCGCTGGTCCTGCGGATGTCCGGGGAAGTCGACGTGATCGCGCTGGAGGCCGCCCTTGCCGACGTCGCGGACCGGCACGAGACACTGCGCACCGTCTACCCGGAGACGGGAGGGGTTCCCCGGCAGCACATCCTGCACGGCTCAGAAGGCCGTCCGAAGCTGCACCTGCGCGAGCTCGCCGAGCACGAGGTGCCCGCCGCGCTCGCCAAGGCGGCCGGCCGGCGCTTCGACCTGGCGCATGACCTGCCGTGGCGGACCGAGTTGCTGGTTCTGTCGGACACGGAGTGCGCGCTGGTGCTGGTGGCGCATCACATCGCGGTGGACGGCTGGTCGATGGGCGTCCTCGCCCGTGACCTGCGGGCCGCCTACGCAGCACGTCGGCGCGGTGCCCCCGCCGGGTGGTCGGCGCTGCCGGTCCAGTACGCCGACTACGCGCTCTGGCAGCACGACATGCTCGGCGCCCCGGACGATCCGGACAGCGTCATCAGCGCCCAGCTCGGCCACTGGCGGGCGGCGTTGGCGGAACTGCCCGAGGAGCTGACGCTTCCGCTGGACCGGGTCCGGCCCGCGGTGCCGTCGTTCAAGGGAGGGTCGGTTCCGGTCCGGGTGGACGCGGCCACCCACGCCGCGCTCGCGGACGCCGCCCGGCGGGGCTCGGCGACCCTCTTCATGGTGGTCCAGGCGGCGCTGGGGATGCTGCTGGCCCGGCTCGGCGCGGGCACCGACATTCCGATCGGCACGACGATCGCGGGACGCGGCGACTCCGCCCTGGAGGATCTCGCGGGGTTCTTCGTGAACACCCTGGTCCTGCGGACCGACGTCGGCGGCGACCCGACGTTCGCGGAACTGCTGGCCCGGGTCCGGGAGACCGACCTGTCGGCCTACGCCCACCAGGATCTGCCGTTCGAGAGGCTGGTGGAGGACCTCAACCCGGCCCGGTCCCTCGCCCGGCACCCGCTCTTCCAGGTCATGCTGCTTCTGCAGAACCTGCCGGCCCCCGCTTGGGAGTTGCCCGGCCTGACCGTACGGGCGCAGGAGGCCGAGTCGCTGCCCGCTCGGTTCGACCTGTCCGTGACCCTCATCGAGCGCCGCGACGGGCAGGGCGCCCCGGACGGCATTGAAGGAGACCTCTCCTACCCGACCGATCTGTTCGATGAGCCGACGGCCCGGGCAGTCGCAGGCCGGCTCGTACGGGTGCTGGAGCAGGTGGCGGCCGACCCGCAGGTGAGGCTCGGCCGGCTCGACCTCCTCGACGACGCCGAGCAGCGGCGGGTGGTCGACGAGTGGAACGACACCCGCCGGCCGATCCCGGCCCTGACGCTGCCCGAGCTCTTCCAGGCCCAGGCGGCGCGGACCCCGGACGCCGTCGCGGTGACCGGCGACGCCCTCTCCTGGACGTACGCCGAACTGAACGAGCGAGCCAACCGGATCGCGCACTGGCTGACCGGCCAGGGGGTCGGGCCCGAGAGCCGGGTCGGCGTGGTGATGGACCGGTCGGCCGAGCTGATCGCCGTCCTGCTGGGCGTCCTGAAGGCGGGCGCGGCCTATGTGCCGTTGGACGCGGGGCATCCGGCGGAGCGGCTGCGGTCGATGGTGGCCGAGGCCGCTGTGTCGCTGGTGCTTGCCAACCGGACCATGGACGAGCTCGGCGCTGTCCCCGTGGCCGACGTCCTGGCGGACGGAACGCCCCCGACCGACCCCGACGTGCCCCTCTCCCCGGCGGCCCTCGCGTACGTGATGTACACGTCCGGGTCGACGGGTGTGCCCAAGGGCGTCGCGGTGACCCACCGGAACGTCGTGAGCTTCATCCTGGACCGCAGTTGGGACGGCGGCCTTGCCGAGCGGGTGCTGTTGCAGGCCAACCACGCCTTCGACGCCTCGACGTACGAGATCTGGGTGCCGCTGGTGCGAGGCGGCAGGCTGGTCGTCGTGCCGCCGGGCGAAGTGGACGCGGCCGAGCGCGGCCGCGTGATCGCCTCGCACGGGGTCACCAACGTGCATGCGACGGCAGGGCTGTTCGGCGTGTTGGCCGAGGAGGCCCCGCAGATCTTCGGCGGCGTACGGGAGGTGTCGACCGGCGGCGACGTGGTGTCCGCGTCGGCGATCCGGGCGCTGCTGCAGGCACATCCTGGGCTGACCGTCAGGTCGACGTACGGGCCTACCGAGGCGACGGCGTTCACGACCCAAATCGCCTACACGGCTGCGGACTCCGTCCCTGACGGCGTCCCGATCGGGTACCCGATGGACAACAGCCGGGCGTACGTACTCGACGCCTTCCTGCGTCCGGTGGCGCCGGGTGTGATCGGTGAGTTGTATGTCGCGGGATCGGGGCTTGCGCGGGGTTATGACGGTCGGGCGGGGCTGACGGCGGAGCGTTTCGTGGCCTGCCCGTTCGGGGGCCGGATGTATCGGACGGGTGATCTGGCGCGTTGGTCGAAGGACGGTCAGTTGCTGTTCGCGGGCCGGGCGGATGATCAGGTGAAGATCCGGGGGTTCCGGATTGAGCCGGGTGAGGTCGAGGCGGTGTTGGCCGCGCACGAGAGTGTGGGTCAGGTCGCGGTGGTGGTGCGTGAGGATCAGCCGGGGGCCAAGCGGTTGGTCGCGTATGTCGTCGCGGCTACCGGGGATGTGGACGGGGAGCTGCTGCGGGAGTACGTGGCGGGCAAGGTGCCGGACTATATGGTGCCTGCGGCGGTCATGGCGCTGGAGTCCCTGCCGGTGACGGTGAACGGCAAGCTCGACCGGGCCGCGCTGCCTGCCCCTGAGTTCGGCGGCGGCGAGGGGCGGGGCCCGGCGACGCCGGTGGAGGCGGTCCTGTGCGCGCTGTTCGGTGAGGTGCTGGGGCTGGAGTGGGTGGGCGCGGAGGACTCGTTCTTCGCGCTGGGCGGTGACTCGATCATGTCGATGCTGGTCGTGGCCCGGGCCCGACGCGCCGGGGTGGTGATCACGGCCCGGCAGGTGTTCGAGCACAAGTCCCCGGCGGGGCTGGCGCGGGTGGCCGGGACGGTCACCGCGGAACCGGCGGAGCTCCGGACGACCAGTGTCGGGCCGGTGCCCCTGACCCCGGCGATGCTCGAACTGGCCGGACGGGCCGGCTCGGTGGCGCTGACCGGGACCTTCTCCCAGTCGATGCTGATCGAGGTCCCGGCCGGGCTGGACCTGGGACGGCTGACCGCGGCGGTGGGCTCGCTGCTCGACCGGCACGCTCTTCTGCGCTCGCGGCTGGAATACGCCGAGGGCGCGGGCCGGCTGGTGATCCCGGAGCCGGGCACCGGGTTGACGGCCGCGGACTGTGTGGTGCGCGCCGAGGCGGACGACGTGACGGCCGAGGCGGAGCGCGCGGTGGGACATCTCGATCCGCGGGCCGGGGTGATGGTGCGGGTGGTGTGGTTCGACGCCGGACCGGAAGTCCCGGGGCGGTTGCTGCTGGTCGCCCATCACCTGGTGGTCGACGTCGTGTCGTGGCGGACGCTCGTGCCGGATCTGGCCGCCGCGTACTCGGCAGTGGATAGCGGTGAGCCGGCGGCGGGGACGTCGTTCCAGCGGTGGGCCCGGGTCCTGGCCGAACAGGCGGTGACTGCCGGAAGAGTGGCGGAACTGCCAGGCTGGACCCGATTGCTGGACGGGCCCGCCGCGCCGATCGCCGACCGTGCCCTCGACCCGGCCGTCGACACCCAGGGCGGCGGGATGCGGAAGGTCGAGTTCCAACTACCGGTGTCCGTGACGTCGGCACTGCTGACGCGGGTGCCCGCCGCTTTCCACTCCGGCATCGACGACGTGCTGCTGGCCGGTCTGGTCGCTGCCGTGGAGGAGTGGCGGCGTGCCCGGGGCCGCACCGCCCCCGGCGGACTGCTGGTGGACGTGGAGGGGCACGGCCGCGTGCCGCTCTCCGACGACATGGATCTGACCGGCACGGTCGGCTGGTTCACCAGCTCCTACCCGGTACGACTGGACGCGGGAAGCGCGGACCACGCACAGGTACGGGCCGGTGGTCCGGAGGCGGGTCGCCTGCTCAAGCGGGTCAAAGAGCAGGTCCGGGCCGTCCCGGGTGACGGGCTCGGGTACGGGATGTTGCGTCATCTCAACCCGGAGACCGCTCCGGCCTTCGAGGGGCTGCCCTCCGCACAGATCGGCTTCAACTATCTCGGCCGGTTCACACACACCGACGACACCACCGGGGGCAGCTGGCGGCCCGTCGGCGGTACGGGCCTCGCGGCGAGCACGGACCCCCGCATGGCGGCGTCCCACGCGCTGGAAGCCGGTGGCCTGGTGGCCGATCTGCCGGACGGGCCCGAGCTGACCGTTTCCCTGGTCTGCCCGGTCGGCCTGTTCGAGGAGGAGGCGCTGCGGGAACTCGCGTCCGGTTGGGCGGCGATGCTCACCGGGCTGGCTGCCCACGCGTCCGAGCCGGGAAGCGGCGGTCACACTCCGTCCGACTTCCCCCTGGCCGCTCTCGGGCAGGGCGACGTCGAGGAGTTGGAGGCGGACGTCCCCGGCCTCGTCGACGTATGGCCGTTGTCGCCCTTGCAGGAGGGCCTGCTGTTCCACGCCCGGTACGACGAGCAGATACGCGACGTCTACGTCGAGCAGACCTTCGTCGACCTGGAAGGCCGTCTGGACACCGACGTTCTGCGGGCGTCGTGGCAGGCGCTGCTGGACCGGCACGCGAGCCTGCGGACCGGCTTCCGGCAGCCGGCCGGGATGGAGAGCCCCGTACAGGTGGTCGTCCCCGAGGTGGTGCTGCCCTGGCGGGAGGTGGACCTGTCCGGTCAGTTCGGTCAGTCCGAGGAGGACGCCGAGACCGAGGTCCTCCGGCTGGCGAAGGAGGAACAGTCCCGGTTCGATCTGGCGGTTCCGCCGATGCTCCGGTTGCTGCTGGTGAAGCTGGACGGAGCGCGCCACCGACTCTTCGTGACATTGCATCACATCGTTCTGGACGGCTGGTCCTTGCCGGTCCTGTTCGGCGAGTTGTCGGAGATCTACGCGGCCGGGGGCGACGCCGGCGGTCTGCCGCCGGTCACGCCGTACCGGGACTATCTGGCATGGCTGGGCCGTCAGGACAAGGACGTCGCGCGGGAGGCATGGCGGGCGGCTCTGGCGGGGACGTCCGAGCCCACCCTCGTCGGACCGGTCGACCGGGGCGGGGAACCGATGTCACCCCGGACGATCATGTCTTCGGCCGGCCCGGAGCTGACCGAGGCGCTCCGCGAGATGGCGCAGGCGAACGGGTTCACGCTGAACACGGTGATCCAGGGCGTCTGGGGGGTACTGGTCGGGATGCTCGCGGGCCGGACCGATGTGGTGTTCGGCGCGACGGTCGCCGGTCGCCCGGCCGAGCTGCCGGGCGTCGAGCAGATGCTGGGACTGCTCATGAACACCGTCCCGGTGCGGGTACGTCTCGATCCTCGATGGACGGTCGCGGATCTACTGGCCGACCTTCAGGTGCGGCAGGCCGAGCTGATCGCCCATCAGCACCTGGGACTGACCGAGATCCAGCGCATCGCCGGTGCCGGCGCGACCTTCGACGCCCTGCTGGCGTACGAGAACTATCCGCGGCACCCGGACGGACCCCTGCGGTTCGACGGTGTGACGGTGGGCGGTCTCAACGGCGAGGACGCGGCCCACTATCCGCTGTTCCTCGGCGTCATCCCCGGCGACCGGCTGCAACTGCGGCTCGACTACCGGCCGGACGTGCTGGACGAGGAGACCGTCCGGGCCCTGTCGGGACGCCTGCTACGGCTCCTGGAGCAGGTGGCGGACAACCCCGGGCAGCGGCTCGGTCAGCTGGAGCTGCTTGACGCCGCGGAGCGCCGCGCGGTCGTGGGGGAGTGGAACGACACCGCTGAGCCGATCCCCGCGGCCACGTTGCCGGAGTTGTTCGTGGCCCAGGCGGCCCGGACGCCAGGTGCGCCTGCGGTGATCGATGACGCGGGGTTGTCGATGTCGTATGCGGAGTTGGATGAGCGGTCGAATCGGGTGGCGCGTTGGCTGACGGGTCGGGGGGTGGGGCCGGAGAGCCGGGTGGCCGTGCTGATGGAGCGGTCGGTGGACCTGATGGCCGTGCTGTGGGGTGTGTTGAAGGCGGGGGCTTCGTACGTTCCGGTGGATCCGGAGTATCCGGTGGATCGGATCGCGTATGTGTTGGCGGACGCGGCGCCTGAGGTGGTGGTGTGCTCGGGGCGTGTGGCGGGTGGGTCTTCGTGGGTGGTGTGGGATGACGAGGCGACGGTCGCGGAGGTCGCGTCGTGTTCCGGGGCCCCGCTGGATGTGTCGGTGGGGTCGGGTCATCCGGCGTATGTGATTTATACGTCGGGGTCGACGGGGCGTCCGAAGGGTGTGGTCGTCTCGCATGGGGCGATTGTGAACCGGTTGTTGTGGATGCAGGACACGTTCCCGCTGTCGGGGGATGACCGGGTGTTGCAGAAGACGCCGACGGGGTTCGACGTGTCGGTGTGGGAGTTGTTCTGGCCGTTGATCGTGGGTGCGGGCCTGGTGGTGGCGCGGCCGGGTGGGCACCGTGATCCGGCGTATCTGGTGGATGTGGTGGAGCGGCGTGGCGTGACGGTGACGCACTTCGTACCGTCGATGCTCAACGCCTTCCTCCAAGAGGTTCGGCCGGGCGACTGCGCCGGTCTGCGCCGGGTGATCTGCAGCGGTGAAGCGCTGCCCGCAGACGCGGTCGAGGAGTTCCACGCGCTGCTGGGTGCCGGGCTGTTCAACCTGTACGGGCCGACCGAAGTCGCCGTGGATGTGACGTTCTGGGACTGCTCGGTGACCGCACCGTCGGGAGTGGTGCCGATCGGCCGTCCGGTGTGGAACACCCAGACGTATGTGCTGGACGAGTTCCTGCGTCCGCTGCCGCCGGGCGTGACGGGTGAGCTGTATCTTGCCGGCGATCAGCTGGCCCGGGGGTATGCGGGCCGGGCCGCGCTGACATCGGAACGGTTTGTGGCCTGCCCGTTCCCGGGATCGGATCGGATGTACCGGACCGGTGATCTGGCGCGGTGGACGCCGGAGGGCGAGCTGCTCTATGCGGGGCGCGCTGACGACCAGGTGAAGATCCGGGGGTTCCGGATCGAACCTGGTGAGATCGCGGCGGTGCTGGCCGCGCACGAGAGCGTGGGTCAGGTCGTGGTGATCGTCCGTGAGGACCAGCCGGGGACCAAGCGGCTGGTCGCCTACGTCGTCCCGGCCGACGCTGACGGCGACGTGGACGCGGGGCTGCTCCGGGACTACGCGGCGGACAGGCTGCCGGAGTACATGGTGCCCGCCGCGATCGTGCAACTGGAGTCCCTGCCCGTCACGGTGAACGGGAAGCTGGATCGGGGGGCGCTGCCTGCGCCGGAGTTCGGTGGTTCGGTGGGTCGTGGTCCGGAGAGTGCGGTGGAGGGGGTGTTGTGCGGGCTGTTCGGTGAGGTGCTGGGGCTGGAGTGGGTCGGTGCGGAGGACTCGTTCTTCGCGCTGGGTGGTGATTCGATCATGTCGATGCTGGTGGTTTCGCGGGCTCGGCGGGCCGGGGTGGTCATCACCGCGCGGCAGGTGTTCGAGCATCGGACCCCGGCCGCGCTGGCCAGGGTCGCAGCGACGCCGACGACCACGGACCGCGTGGACGAGCGGGCGACCGGCACCGTGCCACTGACCCCGTTGATGCGCGAGCTGGCCGAGCGGGCCGGCCCGACGGTCCTGACCGGCGCGTTCTCCCAGACGATGCTGATCGAGGTCCCGGCAGGCCTGGAGCTGTCGCGCCTGGAGGCGGCGGTTCAGAAAGTACTGGATCACCATGATGTCCTCCGTGCCCGCTTGGAGTTGGTCGAGGGCGAGCCGGACTCTCTGGTGGTGCCCGCGAAGGGCTCCGGGCTGCCGTGCGTACGGAAGGTGGACGTGGCCGGCCTGGCCGAGGAGCGGCGGGCCGACGCGGTGCGGGCGTGCGTCGAAGAGGAGGCCCGGCAGCTCGATCCGTTGGCCGGCCGGATGGTGCGGGTGGTGTGGTTCGACGCCGGACCCGGCGCGCCGGGCTGGTTGCTGGTGGTGGCACATCATCTGGTGGTCGACGGTGTGTCGTGGCGGGTGCTCGTACCGGATCTCGCGACCGCGTACACGTCCGGCCTGGACGCGGCGGGCACGTCGTTCCGGCGATGGGCGCAGGCCCTCGCCGAGGAGGCGCTGAGTGCCGGTCGGATGGCCGAGTTGCCGGTCTGGACCCGCATGTTGGAAGGCCCCGCCCCACTGCTGGGTGGGCGGGCGCTGGATCCTGCCGTGGACACCGTGGCCGGTGGGACGCGGCGGGTCGAGTTCCGGCTACCGGCGACGGTGACGTCGGAGCTGCTGACGCGGGTTCCGGCTGCTTTCCACGCAGGGATCGATGACGTGCTGCTGGCCGGTCTGGTCGCGGCCCTGGACGAGTGGCGTGAGATCCCGGGCGGCCTGCTGGTGAACGTGGAGGGGCACGGTCGTGTGCCGCTCTCCGACGACATGGACTTGACGCGTACGGTCGGCTGGTTCACCAGCTCGTATCCGGTCAGGCTCGATCCCGGGCCGGTGGACCCCGAGCGGATCCGTGCCGGCGCCCCCGACGCGGGCCGTCTGCTCAAGCGGGTCAAGGAGCAGGTGCGGGCGGTCCCCGGCGACGGGCTGGGTTACGGCTTGCTGCGGTATCTGAACCCGGAGACGGCTGCCGCCTTCGAGGGGCTCCCCTCGGCCCGGATCGGCTTCAACTACCTCGGCCGCTTCGCTCCGGGCAACGACACCGTGCGCGGGAACTGGCAGCCCGACGCCGACACCGTCATGGGTGGGACGGCCGACGAGCACATGGTTCTGTCGCATGAGCTCGACGCCGGTGGCCTGGTCCGCGATCTTCCCGACGGGCCCGAGCTGACGGTGTCGCTGACCTGCCCGGCCGGGTTGCTGGACGACGCTGCGCTGGACGAGATCGGCGCGGGCTGGGTGGCGATGCTCACCGGTCTGGCCGTCCACGCCGCCGGGTCCGGCAGTGGTGGGCACACCCCATCGGACTTCCCGCTGGTCGTTCTCGGCCAGGACGAGGTGGAGGAGCTGGAGCAGGCTGTCCCGGGTCTGGTGGATGTGTGGCCGCTGTCGCCGTTGCAGGAAGGGCTGTTGTTCCACGCCCGGTACGACGAGGACGCCTACGACGCGTATGTGGGTCAGCGGTTCCTCGACCTCGAAGGGGAGTTGGACACCGGCGTTCTTCGGGCGTCGTGGCAGGCGCTGCTGGACCGGCACGCGAGCCTGCGGACCGGGTTCCGGCAGCTTGCCGGGATGGAGAACCCGGTCCAGGTGGTCGTCCGGGACGTGGAGCTTCCC
Source organism: Streptomyces sp. NPDC059373 (assembly GCF_042751495.1). Classification (NCBI taxonomy): domain Bacteria; kingdom Bacillati; phylum Actinomycetota; class Actinomycetes; order Kitasatosporales; family Streptomycetaceae; genus Streptomyces; species Streptomyces sp. NPDC059373. The sequence goes on from NZ_JBHYXC010000044.1 coordinate 12,638, forward strand.
TGGCGCGAAGCCGACCTCTCGGGCCTGTCCGAGACGGAGGCCGAGGCGGAGGCGAAGCGGCTCGCCGAGGAGGAGCAGGCGAGCCGGTTCGAGCTGGCGGTTCCGCCGGCGTTGCGGTTGTTGCTGGTGAAGCTGGGCGACTCGCGTCATCGGCTGCTGGTGACCTCGCACCACATCGTCATGGACGGCTGGTCGCTGCCCATCCTGTTCGGTGAGCTGTCCCAGGTGTACGCGGCCGGCGGCGATGCGAGTGCCCTGCCGCCGGTGACGCCGTACCGGGACTATCTGTCCTGGCTGGACCGCCAGGACAAGGAAGCCGCCCGCTCCGCCTGGCGCGAACTGCTCGCCGGCGCCGACGATCCCACGCTCGTGGCGCCTGCCGACGGTGACAGCGGCGAGCCGGTCGGGCACGTCGTCACCCGCACCGGCCAAGAACTCACCCGGACCTTGCAAGCGACCGCCCGCAGGCACGGGTTGACGCTGAACACCCTGGTCCAGGGTGCGTGGGCGGTCCTGGTCGGAGTTCTGTCAGGCCGCACCGATGCGGTGTTCGGTACGACGGTCGCGGGCCGGCCGGCCGAGCTGCCGGGCGTCGAGCGGATGCTCGGGCTCTTCATCAACACGGTGCCCGTGCGGGTGCGTCTCGATCCGTACCGGACGATCGCGGAGCTGCTGACGGATCTTCAGATCCAACAGGCCGGACTGATCGCCCACCAGCACCTGGGGCTCACGGAAATCCAGCGGATCGCCGGTGCGGGCGCCACCTTCGACACCCTCGTGGTCTACGAGAACTATCCGAGCGGCCCCGACACGGCCGGGCAGCCCGGAGGACTGCCGATCGTCGGAGGCGGGGGCGAGGAGGCCGCTCACTATCCGCTCACCCTTGTGGCGGCCCCCGGCGACGGACTGGAACTGCGGCTGGAGTACCGGCCCGACCTGTTCGACGGGCCGACGGCCGAAGCCCTGACGGCCCGGCTGGTCCGGCTCCTGGAACAGATCGCCGTGGACCCGGGACTCCGGGTCGGCGACCTCGACGTACTGGAACCGGCCGAACGGCAGCAGGTCCTGGAGGAGTGGAACGACACCACCGGTCCCGTGCCGGCCACGCTGGTCACCGACCTGTTCGAGGCGCAGGCCGCGCGGACCCCCGATCTGGCGGCGGTCGTCACCGAGGACGCCGCCCTGACCTACGCGGAGCTGGAGGCGCGGGCCAACCAGGTCGCCCACCGGCTCATCAGCCGGGGAATCGGCCCGGAGGACCTCGTCGGCGTACTCATGGACCGGACCGTCGATCTGCTCGCGGTGCTGCTCGGCGTACTGAAGTCGGGCGCGGCCTATGTGCCGATCGACCCCGGCTACCCGGCCGAGCGGATCGGCTTCATGGTGGCCGACGCGCGCCCGGCGCTGCTGGTGTGCACCGGCAGGACCACGGGGGCCGTCTCCGGGTTCGAACGGCTCGTCTGGGACGCCCCGGACGTGGTGGCCGACCTGGCGGCCCGTCCGACGACCGCGCCGACCGACGCCGACCGCGTCGCGCCGCTGCGGCCCGCCCACCCGGCATATGTGATCTACACCTCCGGCTCGACCGGAACACCCAAGGGTGTCGCGGTCGCACACCGCGGATTCGTCAACTACGTGAACTGGCGGGTCGGCGCCTACGGCTGGGGGCCGGGCGACCGGGTCCTGCAGTTCGCCTCGGTGTCGTTCGACACGTCCGTGTCGGAGATCTACCCGACACTGGCCGGCGGGGCGACCCTGTGCGTGGCCCGGCGGGACGGCGACATCCTGCTGGAGCTGGAGACTCTGGCCGTCAACGCCGTCACTTTCACCCCGAGCGTCCTGGAGACGCTCGTCGGGGACGACGCGCGGACGGAGGCGGTGCTGCGCGACATCGAGCATGTCGTCACCGCCGGCGAGGAGTGCAGCCCGGAGGTGGTGCGGCGCTGGGCCCCGGGACGGGCGTTCTACAACGAGTACGGCCCGACCGAGGCCACGGTGGACGTCACCTGCTGGACGGCGCCCGCCGCGCTCCCTGACGTCGTGTCGCTCGGCGGCCCGATCGCCAACGTACGCGTGTACGTCCTGGACCAGCACCTGCGCCCGGTACCCCCCGGCGTGACCGGGGAACTGTACGTGGCCGGGACCGGGCTGGCGCGTGGTTACGTCCGGCGGCCGGATCTTACCTCGCAGCGGTTCGTCGCCTGCCCCTTCCCGGATTCCGGGGAACGGATGTACCGGACCGGTGACCTGGCGCGGTGGACCCCCGAGGGCGAGCTGCGGTTCGCGGGCCGGGTCGACGACCAGGTGAAGATCCGCGGATTCCGGATCGAGCCGGGTGAGATCGAGGCGGTGCTGGCCGCCCACGAGAGCGTCGGCCAGGTCGCCGTGACAGCCCGAGCCGACCAGCAGGACGGCCGTGCCCGCGCCGTCAAGCGCCTGATCGCCTATGTGGTGCCGGCCGACCCGAACACCGGCATCGACGCGGCGGCACTGCGCGACCACGTCGCAGGGCTGATGCCGGAGCACATGGTCCCGGCCGCCGTCGTGGCGCTCGACTCGCTGCCCGTCTCGGTGAACGGCAAGCTCGACCGTGCCGCGCTGCCCGCCCCGGAGCTCAGTGCCCGCCCGGCCGGCCGGGGCCCGGCCACTCCGGTCGAGGAGGTGCTCTGCGACCTGTTCAGCGAGGCCCTCGGCCTGGAGTGGGTCGGTGCGGAGGACTCGTTCTTCGAACTCGGCGGCGATTCGATCATGTCGATGCTGGTCGTCTCGCGAGCCCGGCGGGCCGGAGTGGTGATCACCGCCCGGCAGGTGTTCGAGCACAAGTCCCCGGCAGCCCTCGCCCGAGTCGCCGGCACGACCACCGCCGGCCCCGTCTCTGTACTCCGGGAACCGGATGTGGGCGTGGGCCCGGTTCCGCTGACCCCGGTGATGCGTGAGCTGGTCGAGCGGGCGGGCCCGACCGCCCTGACCGGATCGTTGACCCAGTCGATGCTCGTGGAGGTGCCCGCCGGGCTGGATCTCTCCCGGCTCACGGCGGCGGTGCGGGCACTGCTGGATCATCACGACGTCCTGCGCGCCCGTCTCGAGCTCGTCGACGGCCGGCCGGACTCGCTGGTGGTGCCGGAGAAGGGTTCCGGACCGTCGGCCGAGGACTGCGTGCTGCGCGCCGCGACGCCGGACGTGCCGGGCGAGTTCCGGCGCGCGGTGGACCGGCTCGACCCGTCGGCCGGATTGATGGTCCAGCTGGTGTGGTTCGACGCGGGCCCCGACGTTCCCGGACGGCTGCTGCTGGTGGCGCATCACCTGGTCGTCGACGGTGTGTCCTGGCGGGTGCTCCTCCCCGATCTGGCGGCCGCCTACGAGGCCCTGGAGGCAGGACGGGACGTCGCGCTCGACCCGGTCGAGACGTCCTTCCGGAGGTGGGCACAGGCCCTGGAGAGGCAGGCGGCCGGTGCCGGCCGAGTGGCCGAACTGCCGCACTGGACCCGGCTGCTGGACGGCCCCGACCCGCTCATAGGGAAACGGGCGCTCGACCCCACTGCGGACACCGTGGCCGCCGGGGTGCACGCGGTCTCCCTGCCGGTGCCCGTCCCCGTGACGGCGGACCTGCTGACCCGGGTTCCGGCGGCGTACTACGCGGGTGTCGACGACGTACTGCTGGCCGGTCTGGTCGCTGCGGTGGCCGAATGGCAGCAGGGGCGGGGCCGTGAAACCGAGGCCGGGATGCTCGTGGACGTCGAGGGCCACGGCCGCGTGCCACTGACCGAGGATCCGCAGTCGGACGATCTGGACCTGACCCGAACCGTCGGCTGGTTCACCGGCTCCTACCCGGTACGCCTCCACCCGGGCACCACGGAGTACGCGACGATCCGCTCCGGCGGAGCCGCCGCGGGCGTCCTGATCAAGCAGGTCAAGGAGCAACTGCGGGCGGTGCCCGGCGACGGGCTCGGGTTCGGGCTGCTGCGCTACCTGAACCCGGAGACGGCCCCGGCCCTGTCCGGGGTGCCGACCCCGCAGATCGGCTTCAACTACCTCGGCCGCTTCGCCTCCTCGGCTGGGCAGTTGGACGGCCATGACATGGGAAAGGCGAGCTGGCAGCCTGTCGGAGACGTCGTTTTGGGGGGCACGGCGGACGCCCGGATGGCCGCTTCCCATGCCCTCGAAACCGGCGGGCTGGTCCGGGACCTTCCGGAAGGTCCCGAACTGACCCTGACCCTGGCCTGCCCGACAGGGCTGCTCGACCGGGCCGCCCTTCACGAGCTGGCCACCGGCTGGGTCGCGATGCTCACGGGACTGGCGGCTCACACCGACGACCAGGACGGTGCTCCCCGCACCAGCGGTCACACGCCCTCGGACTTCGCCCTGGTCGCACTTGCCCAGGACGAGATCGACGAGTTCCAGATCAGGCTTGCAGACGAAGGGGGATCGCAGTGACCCAGGTGCGTATCGAAGATGTGTGGCCGCTGTCGCCGCTTCAGGAAGGTCTGCTGTTCCACGCGGGGTACGACGAGGACGCCCACGACGTCTACGTGCTCCAGGGCGCGATGGAACTCCGCGGCGCACTGGACATCGATCTCTTACGCACCTCCTGGCAGACACTGCTCGACCGGCACGCGACGCTCCGGGCGAGCTTCCAGCGTCGAGGCACGGGCGACCCCGTCCAACTGATCGCCTCTGGAGTGAAACTGCCCTGGCGTGAGGTGGACCTGTCCGGGCTGGACCCGGTCGCCCGGCAGGCCGAGGCGGAGCGGCTCACCGTCGCCGAGAAGACCAGGTTCGATCTGGCGGTCCCGCCGCTGCTGCGGTTGCTGCTGCTTCGGCTGGACGAGTCGCGCTTCCAGCTCATTCTGACGATGCATCACATACTGATGGACGGCTGGTCGCTGCCGGTCCTGTTCGGTGAGTTGTCCGAGGTGTACGCGGCGGGCGGCGATGTCGCGGTGCTGCCGCCGGTGACGTCGTACCGGGAGTATCTGGCCTGGCTGGGCCGTCAGGACAAGGACGCGGCACGCGAAGCCTGGCGCGAAGCCCTGGCCGGGGTCGGTGAACCCACACTGGTACGTCCGGTCGACCCCGGTGCGAACCCGTCCGTCCCAGGACATGCGACCGTACGTGCCGGCGCCCGGCTGACGGCCGCCCTGCGGGAGACCGCGCGTGGGCACGGGCTGACGCTGAACACGGTGGTGCAGGGTGCCTGGGGTGTGCTGGTCGGGATGCTGACAGGCCGCAGTGAGGTGGTCTTCGGCGCCGTGGTGGCGGGCCGTCCGGCTGATCTTCCCGGCGTGGAGCAGATGCTCGGGCTGTTCATCAACACGGTGCCGGTGCGGGTGAGTCTCGATCCGTACCGTACCGTCGCCGAGCTGCTGGCAGAGCTTCAGGTCCAGCAGGCAGGGCTGATCCCGCACCAGCACCTGGGGCTGACGGAAATTCAGCGTCTCGCCGGCGCCGGGGCGACCTTCGACACGCTCCTGGTGTACCAGAACTATCCGCGCAACCCCGACGGGCCCCTTCAGCTCAGCGGCCTGAAGATCGACGGCGCGGCGAGCGAGGACGCCGCCCACTACCCCCTGGCCCTCGCCGTGGCCCCTCTGGACAACCTGGAACTCCGCTTCGACTACCAGCCCCGCCTGTTCGACGCGGCGACCGTAACCGCCCTGGGGAACCAGCTGGTCCGGCTCCTGGAGCAGATCGCCGCCGATCCGGGACTGCCGGTCGGCCGGCTCGACGTGCTCGGTGAGGACGACCGGCGGGTGGTCGTGGAGGGGTGGAATGACACCGCTCAGCCGGTTCCTGGGGTGATGTTGCCGGGGTTGTTCGGTGCTCAGGTGGTGCGGACTCCGGATGCGGTGGCGGTGGTGGGTGGTGAGGTCTCGCTGTCGTACGCGGAGTTGGATGAGCGGGCCAATCGGGTGGCGCATGCGCTGGCTGGCCTGGGCGTGGGGCTCGAAAGCCGCGTTGGTGTGGCGATGGAGCGGTCGGTTGATCTCGTTGCGGTGTTGCTGGGTGTGATGAAGGCCGGTGCGGCGTACGTGCCGTTGGACGCCGATCATCCGGTGGAGCGGCTGCGTGCGGTGGTGGCCGAGGCCGGCGTAGGCCTGGTGTTGGCTGATCGTGAGTTGGATGGTCTGGTGACGGTCCCGGTGGCGGGGTTGTTCGGGGCTGAGGCGGTGGATCCGGGGCTGGCTCCGTCGCCGGACAGCCTCGCGTACGTGATGTACACGTCCGGGTCGACCGGCAGGCCCAAGGGCGTGGCGGTGACGCATGGCAACATTGCGAGTTTTGTCGCGGACCGTAGTTGGCGTGACGACGTGGTCGAGCGGGTGTTGTTCCAGGCGAACCATGCTTTCGATGCGTCGACGTATGAGCTGTGGGTGCCGCTGACGCGGGGCGGTCAGTTGGTTGTGTTGCCGCCTGGTGAGAAGGATGCGGCGGCGCGCGGTCGGTTGATTGCTGAGCACCAGGTCACCAATGTGCATGCGACGGCTGGGCTGTTCCGGGTGCTGGCGGAGGAGTCCCCGGAGATTTTCGCGGGTGTGCGTGAGGTGTCGACCGGTGGTGACGTGGTCTCGGCGTCGGCGATCCGGGCGCTGCTGGAGGCTCATCCGGAGTTGACGGTCCGGTCGACGTATGGTCCGACGGAGACGACGGCGTTCACGACGCAGATCCCGTACGTCGCCGGTGATGTGGTTCCGGCGAGCGTGCCGATCGGGTCGCCGATGGACAACGCGCGGACGTACGTGCTGGATGAGTTCCTGCGCCCGGTGCCAACGGGCGTGGTTGGGGAGTTGTATGTCGCGGGATCGGGGCTTGCCCGGGGTTATGACGGTCGGCCTGGTCTGACGGCGGAGCGTTTCGTGGCCTGCCCGTACGGGGGCCGGATGTACCGGACGGGTGATCTGGCGCGTTGGTCGGAGGACGGCCAGCTGTTCTTCGCGGGTCGTGTGGATGATCAGGTGAAGATCCGCGGCTTCCGGATCGAACCCGGTGAGGTCGAAACGGTGTTGGCTGCGCACGAGAGCGTGGGCCAGGTCGCGGTGATCGTCCGTGAGGACCAGCCGGGGACCAAGCGGCTGGTCGCCTACGTCGTCCCGGCAACGGGAGATGTGGACGCGAGGCTGTTGCGGGAGTTTGTCGCGGGCAAGCTGCCGGACTACATGGTGCCCGCCGCCGTGGTCGCACTCGGCTCCCTGCCCGTCACGGTGAACGGGAAGCTGGATCGGGGGGCGCTGCCTGCGCCGGAGTTCGGTGGTTCGGTGGGTCGTGGTCCGGAGAGTGCGGTGGAGGGGGTGTTGTGCGGGCTGTTCGGTGAGGTGCTGGGGCTGGAGTGGGTCGGTGCGGAGGACTCGTTCTTCGCGCTGGGTGGTGATTCGATCACGTCGATGCTGGTGGTTTCGCGGGCTCGGCGGGCCGGGGTGGTCATCACCGCGCGGCAGGTGTTCGAGCATCGGACCCCGGCCGCGCTGGCCAGGGTCGCCGCGACGCCCACGGTGGGCCCGGGGGAGGGACGGACGGCGAGCGTGGGGCGAGTGCCCTTGACGCCTGTCATGCGTGAGCTGGTCGAGCGGGCGGGTTCGGCGGCGCTGACCGGGGCGTTCTCGCAGTCCATGCTGGTTGAGGTACCGGCCGGACTGGAGCTGCCCCGTCTGGAGGCGGCGGTCCGGGCGGTCATGGATCACCACGAAGTCCTCCGTGCCCGCCTGGAGTTGGCTGACGGCGAGCCGGACTCGCTGGTGGTGCCCGAGAAGGGCTCCGGGAAGCCGGTCGTGCGGCGGGTGGACGCGGCGCAGCAGCCGGCCGAGCAGTGGGCCGAGGTGATCCGGGCCTGCGCGGAGGAAGAGGCGAAGGGCCTCGATCCGGTGGCCGGCCGGATGATGCGGGTGGTGTGGTTCGACGCCGGAGTCGACGTGCCCGGACGGCTACTGGTGCTGGTGCATCACTTGGCGGTTGACGGTGTGTCGTGGCGGGTGCTCGTCCCGGATCTGGCGGCGGCGTACACCTCGGGTCCGGACTCGGCTCCGGACTCGGGTCTTGAGCCCGTCGGCACGTCGTTCCGGGGTTGGGCGCAGGCTCTGGCCGGCGAGGCGATGAGTGGCGAGCGGGTGGCCGAGTTGCCGGTCTGGACCCGCATGTTGGAAGGCCCTGCCCCACTGCTGGGTGGGCGGGCGCTGGATCCTGCCGTGGACACCGTGGCCGGTGGCACGCGGCGGGTCGAGTTCCGGGTACCGGCGACGGTGACGTCGGAGCTGCTGACGCGGGTTCCGGCTGCCTTCCACGCGGGGATCGACGACGTACTGCTGGCCGGTCTCGTCGCGGCTGTGGAGGAGTGGCGTGAGGTCCCGGGCGGCCTGCTCGTGGATCTCGAGGGGCACGGGCGTGTGCCGCTCTCCGACGACATGGATCTGACGGGCACGCTCGGGTGGTTCACCAGCTCGTACCCGGTACGACTGGACGCGGGCGGTGCCGATCACGCCCAGGTCCGTGCGGGTGGTCCGGAGGCCGGTCGTCTGCTCAAGCGGGTCAAGGAGCAGGTGCGGGCCGTCCCGGGTGATGGGCTCGGCTATGGGATGTTGCGTTATCTGAACCCGGAGACCGCCGCGGCCTTCGAGGGGCTGCCCTCGGCCCGGATCGGCTTCAACTACCTCGGCCGCTTCTCCGCTGCGGCAAGGGGGAACTGGCAGCCGGACGGCGACCTGGCCCTCGGTGGCACGGCCGACGAGCGGACAGTCCTGTCGCATGAGCTCGACGCCGGTGGCCTGGTCCGTGACTTTCCCGACGGGCCCGAGCTGACGGTGTCGCTGGCCTGCCCGGCCGGGTTGCTGGACGACGCCGCGCTGGACGAGATCGCCGCCCGCTGGGTGGCGACGCTGACGGGTCTGGCCATCAATGCCGCCGGGTCCGGAAGCGGTGGGCACACGCCGTCCGACTTCCCGCTGGTCACTCTCGGCCAGGACGAGGTGGAGGAGATCGAGGCGGCGGTCCCGGGTCTTGTCGACGTGTGGCCGCTGTCGCCGTTGCAGGAAGGGCTGTTGTTCCACGCCCGGTACGACGAGGACGCCCACGACGCGTACGTGGGACAGCGGTTCCTCGACATCCAGGGAGCGCTGGACGCGCAGCTGTTCCGTGGTTCCTGGCAGGCGCTGCTGGACCGGCACGCGAGTCTGCGGGCCGGATTCCACCGCCTTGTCCAAGTGGTTGTGCAGGACGCGGAGCTGCCGTGGCGTCAGGTTGACCTCTCCGGTCTGTCCGACGTCGATGCCGAGGCCGAAGCGCTGCGGCTCGCGGAGGAAGAACGCGCACGGTTCGATCTCGCGGCTCCGCCGCTGCTGCGTCTGTTGCTGCTGAAGCAGGGGGGAGAGCGGTACCGCCTGGCGGTGACGATGCATCACATCGTCATGGACGGCTGGTCGCTGCCCATCCTGTTCGGTGAGCTGTCACAGATCTACACGGCCGGTGGCGACGCCGGCGGGCTGCCCCCCGTGACTCAGTACGCAGAGTATCTGGCCTGGCTGGCCCGGCAGGACAAGGAGGCTGCCCGGTCCGCCTGGCGGGAGATGCTGGCGGAGGTCACCGAGCCGACTGTCGTCGCCCCGATGGAGCGGGACGCCGAGTCCGTCCAGCCCCGCCACGTCATCGTCAGGCTCGACGAGCCGTTCACCCTGGCACTGCGCGACATGGCCCGCGAGCAGGGGTTGACGCTGAACACCGTGGTCCAGGGCGTGTGGGGTGTGCTGGTCGGCATGCTCGCAGGCCGGAGCGACGTGGTGTTCGGCGCCACCGTCGCGGGCCGTCCGGCCGAACTGCCGGGCGTGGAGCAGATGCTCGGGCTGCTCATGAACACGGTCCCGGTAAGGGTCCGTCTCGATCCTCGCCGGACGTTCGCGGACATGCTGAGCCATCTCCAGGCTCAGCAAGCCGAGTTGATTGCCCATCAGCACCTGGGACTGACCGAGATCCAGCGCATCGCCGGGGCGGGCGCGACCTTCGACACCCTCGTGGTCTACGAGAACTATCCGCACGACCCCGCTACCGCCGCGGATCTGGGTGGTCTGCGGATCGTCGGAGGCGGGGGCGAGGAGGCGGCCCACTACCCGCTCACCCTGGTCGTCTCTCCGCTCGATGAGCTTGAGCTGCAGTTCGACTACAGGCCTGACGTATTCGACGAGGCCGCCGTCCGGGCGCTGGCAGAACGGGTACGGCGGATCCTGGAGCAGGTGGCGACCGACCCGCAGGTTCGGGTCTCCCGGCTCGATGTCCTCGGTGAGGGCGAGCGGCGGTTGGTCGTTGAGGAGTGGAATGACACTGACCGGCCGGTTCCCGCCCTGACACTGCCGGGGTTGTTCGGTGCTCAGGTGGTGCGGACTCCGGGTGCGGTGGCGGTGGTGGGTGGTGATGTGGCGCTGTCGTATGCGGAGTTGGCTGAGCGCTCGGACCGGGTGGCGCATGCGCTGGTGGGCCTGGGTGTGGGTGTGGAGTGCCGCGTCGGTGTGGTGATGGACCGGTCGGTTGATCTGGTCGCGGTGTTGCTGGGTGTGGTGAGGGCGGGTGCGGCGTATGTGCCGTTGGACGCCGATCATCCGGTGGAGCGGTTGCGTGCGGTGGTGGCCGAGGCCGGCGTCGGCCTCGTGTTGGCTGACCGTGAGTTGGATGGTCTGGTGACGGTCCCGGTGGCGGGGTTGTTCGGGGCTGAGGCGGTGGATCCGGGGGTCGTGGTGTCGCCGGACAGCCTCGCGTACGTGATGTACACGTCCGGGTCGAGCGGTACGCCCAAGGGCGTGGCGGTGACGCATGGCAACATTGCGAGTTTTGTCGCGGACCGTAGTTGGCGTGATGACGTGCTCGAGCGGGTGTTGTTCCAGGCGAACCATGCTTTCGATGCGTCGACGTATGAGCTGTGGGTGCCGCTGACGCGTGGTGGTCGGCTGGTCGTGTTGCCGTCGGGTGATGTCGACGCGGCCGAACGCGGGCGGTTGATTGCCGAGCACGGGATCACCAATGTGCACGCCACGGCTGGGCTGTTCCGGGTGCTGGCGGAGGAGTCCCCGGAAATTTTTGCGGGTGTGCGTGAGGTGTCGACCGGTGGTGACGTGGTCTCGGCGTCGGCGATCCGGGCGCTGCTGGAGGCTCATCCGGATCTGGTCGTCCGGTCGACGTATGGTCCGACGGAGACGACGGCGTTCACGACGCAGGTTCCGTACGTCGCTGGTGATGTTGTTCCGGCGAGTGTGCCGATCGGGTCGCCGATGGACAACGCTCGGACGTATGTGCTGGATGAGTTCCTGCGCCCGGTGCCGACGGGCGTGGTTGGGGAGCTGTATGTCGCGGGATCGGGGCTTGCCCGGGGTTATGACGGTCGGCCTGGTCTGACGGCGGAACGTTTCGTCGCCTGCCCGTACGGGGGCCGGATGTACCGGACGGGCGATCTGGCGCGTTGGTCGGAGGACGGTCAGCTGTTCTTCGCCGGGCGGGCTGACGATCAGGTGAAGATCCGTGGTTTCCGGATCGAGCCGGGTGAGGTCGAGTCGGTGTTGGCCGCGCACGAGAGTGTGGGTCAGGTCGCGGTGATCGTGCGTGAGGACCAGCCGGGGACCAAGCGGCTGGTCGCCTACGTCGTCCCGGCTGACGGCGTCCTCGACGCGGAGCTGCTGCGGGAGCGTGTGGCGGGCAAGCTGCCGGAGTACATGGTGCCCGCCGCGATCGTGCAGCTGGAGTCCCTGCCGGTGACGGTGAACGGGAAGCTGGACCGGGCGGCGCTGCCCGCCCCCGAGTTCGGCGGCTTGGCCGGGCGGGGCCCTGAGTCAGCGCTGGAAGAGGTCTTGTGCAGGCTGTTCGCCGACGTGCTGGGCGTGGAATGGGTCGGTGCCGAGGACTCGTTTTTCGACCTGGGCGGTGACTCGCTGCTGGCGATGCGACTGATCGCCAAAATCAGGTCAGAGCTGAACGCGGAGACCAGTATCCGCGAGCTGTTCGGTACTCCGACCGTCGCCGGGCTGGCGCGGCTCGTCGGACGCGACCAGGCAGGCGTCGGCGCCGGGATCGTCGTGCGGGAGCGGCCGGAGACGGTGCCGCTGTCGTTCGGCCAGCAGCGGATGTGGTTCCTCAACCAGCTCGAAGAGGCGGGAGTGGGCGCCGCGTACAACATGTCGTTGGCGCTCCGGCTGTCCGGCGAGCTGGACGCCGCCGCGCTGGAAGGAGCGCTCGGCGACCTGGCCGACCGGCACGAGACCCTTCGTACGGTCTTCCCGGCGACGGACGGGACTCCCCGCCAGCACATCCTGGACGGTGCGGCGGGGCGGCCGGTCCTGCGCACCCGCCGGCTCGACCCGGCCGAGCTGGCCGCCGTCCTGGTCGCGGAGGCCGGACGGGGCTTCGATCTGGCCCACGACCTGCCGTGGCGAGCCGAGCTGCTGGTCCTGTCCGAGTCCGAGTCCGTGCTGCTGGTGGTGGCCCATCACATCGCCGTCGACGGCTGGTCGATGGGAATCGTGGCCCGGGACCTGCGGCTGGCCTACGCGGCTCGGTGCGAGGGCGGCGCCCCCGGCTGGTCGCCGCTGCCCGTCCAGTACGCCGACTACGCGCTCTGGCAGCGCGAGGTCCTCGGTGAGCTCGGCGACCCGGACAGCTTGATCACCGCCCAACTGGACTACTGGCGCGAGAACTTGGCGGGACTGCCGGAGGAGGTCCCGCTGCCGGCGGACCGGGCGCGGCCCGCGGTCGCCTCGTTCCAGGGCGGCTCGGTCGCGGTCGAGGTGGACGGGGAGACCCATACCGGTCTGACGGGCGTCGCCCGGCAGGGTTCGGCGACGATGTTCATGGTGGTCCAGGCGGCGCTGGCGATGCTGCTGGCCCGGCTCGGCGCCGGTACCGACGTTCCGATCGGCACGGTCGTCGCGGGCCGCGGTGACAGTGCGCTGGAGGATCTTGCGGGGTTCTTCGTGAACACCCTGGTTCTGCGGACGGACGTGGACGGTGACCCGACGTTCGCCGAGCTCCTGGCCCGGGTCCGGGAGACCGACCTGGGCGCCTACGCCCATCAGGACGTGCCGTTCGAGCGGCTGGTGGACGAACTCAACCCGGCCAGGTCGCTCACCCGGCACCCGCTGTTCCAGACCATGCTGGTGCTGCAGAACGTCCCCGCCACGGACTGGGAGCTGCCCGGCCTGGCCGTGCGTCCGATGGACGGGCAGACGCTGCCCGACGAGGTGCTGCCCGCCCGGTTCGACCTGTCGATCAGTCTTGCCGAGCACCGCGACGAGCACGGAGCCCCGGCCGGCATCATCGGTGACCTCCAGTACGCGAAGGACCTGTTCGACCCGGGGACGGCACACGCCCTCGTCCAGCGGCTGCAACGCGTCCTGGCACAGGTGGCCGCCGACCCGGAGATCCCGCTCAGCCGTCTCGACGTGCTCGATGCCGGAGAGCGGCGCGCGGTGCTCCAGGAATGGAACGACTCCGCCCGGCCGCTGCCCGACGTCACCCTGCCGGAGGCCTTCGACGCCCAGGCGGTCCGGACTCCGGACGCCGTCGCGGTGGTCGGCGCCGACGTCATCCTGACGTACGCGGAGCTGGCCGAACGCGCCAACCGCGTGGCGCACGTCCTGATCGGTCGCGGCGTCGGGCCCGAGAGCCGGGTCGGCGTTCTGATGGAGCGTTCAGTCGAGCAGATCGTCGCCCTGCTCGGTGTGACGAAGGCGGGCGCGGCCTACGTACCGCTGGACCCGAACCATCCGGCGGAGCGGATTGCCTTCATGCTGGCCGACGCCGACCCGGCGCTGGTCGTGTGCACCGGGTCGGCCGCGAGGGTGCTCCCGGCCGGGGGCGAGCGGATGCTGTGGGACGACCCGGCGACCCTGGCCGCGATCGCGGCCGCCCGGACGACCGCGCCGGCCGACGCCGACCGGCGGACGCCGCTGCGTCCGGCGCATCCGGCGTACGTGATCTACACGTCGGGTTCGACGGGGACGCCGAAGGGTGTGGTGGTGTCGCACGCGGGTCTGGGCAGCCTGTCGGGGGCCCAGATCGAGCGGTTCGGGGTCGGGCCGGAATCGCGGGTGCTGCAGTTCGCCGCGCTGGGCTTCGACGCGGCGGTGTCCGAGGTGTGCATGGCCCTGCTGGCCGGGGCCGCACTCGTGGTGGCCCCCGCTGACCGGATGCCGCCGTTCGGCCGGGTGGAGGATCTGCTCGACGACTTCGGGGTGACGCATGTGACGCTGCCGCCGTCGGTGCTGGCGGGCGTCGACCGGCTGCCGGACTCGCTGGGGACGGTCGTGGTGGCGGGCGAGGCCTGCCCGCCGGCCCTGGTGGCGCAATGGGCGTCGTCCCGGCGGCTGTTCAACGCCTACGGACCGACCGAGACGACGGTGTGCGCGACGATGACCGAGGCGCTGCCCTGCGCTCCGGGCGTCGTGCCGGGCGTGGTTCCGATCGGTGGTCCGGTGTGGAACAGCCGGGTGTTCGTGCTGGACGAGCTGCTCTGCCCGGTCGCCCCCGGGGTGGTCGGCGAGCTGTATGTGGCGGGTTCCGGGCTCGCGCGTGGCTACAGCGGCAGGGCGGATCTGACGGCGGAGCGGTTCGTCGCCTCCCCGTACGGGGGCCGGATGTACCGGACCGGCGACCTGGCGCGCTGGTTGTCCGACGGTCAGCTGGTGTTCGCCGGGCGGGCCGACGACCAGGTGAAGATCCGCGGTTTCCGGATCGAGCCGGGTGAGATCGAGGCGGTGCTCGCCGGGCACGAGAGCGTACGCCAGGTCGCGGTGGTCCCCCGTGAGGACCAGCCGGGCGTGAAGCGCCTGGTCGCGTACGTCGTCCCGGCCGCGGAGAGCGCCGACGGCACCGTGCTGCGGGAGTTCGCCGCGCGGACCCTGCCCGACTACATGGTGCCGGCGGCCGTCGTGGTGCTGGCGTCCCTGCCGATGACCGCGAACGGCAAGCTGGACCGGGCCGCGCTCCCCGCCCCGGACCTGGGCGACGGCGCGGGCCGGGGCCCGGAGACGCCGTTGGAGGAGACCCTCTGCGGGCTGTTCGCCGAGGTGCTCGGCCTGGAGCGGGCCGGGGCCGAGGACTCGTTCTTCGACCTGGGTGGCGACTCCCTGCTGGCGATGCGCCTGATCGCGTCGATCCGCTCGGCTCTGGACACCGAGGTCGGCATCCGCGAGCTGTTCGCCGCGCCGACCGTCGCGGGGCTGGCCCGGCTGGTGGAGGATACCGCGGGACGTGCGGTACGGGCGGGAATCGCCGTGCGGGAGCGGCCCGAGGTGCTGCCGCTGTCGTACGGTCAGCAGCGGATGTGGTTCCTCAACCGGCTCGAGGAGTCGGGAGCGGCCGCGGCCTACAACATGCCGCTGGCGCTGCGGCTCTCCGGTGAGCTGGATGTGGCCGCGCTGGAGGCGGCCCTCGGCGATGTCGCCGACCGGCACGAGACGCTCCGGACGGTGTTCCCGGAGACCGACGGCGTGCCCCGGCAGCAGATCGTCGACGGTCCGGCCGGCCGTCCGGCCCTGCGGGTACGGGACGTCACCCGGACAGACCTGGCCGACGTGATGGCGGAGCTGGCGAAACAGCCGTTCGACCTGACCCGGGACCGCCCGTGGCGCACCGAGCTGCTGACCCTGCCTGCCGAGACAGGACGGGAGCCGGAGTTCGTACTGATCCTGGTGTCGCATCACATCGCCGTGGACGGCTGGTCGATGGGTGTCCTGGCACGGGATCTCCGGGCCGCGTACGAGGCACGGCGCACCGGTTCGGTGGCGGACCGGTCGCCGCTGCCCGTCCAGTACGCCGACTACGCGCTCTGGCAGCGCGAGGTACTCGGCGAACTCGACGACCCGGACAGCCTGTTGAGCGCCCAGCTCGGCTACTGGCGGGAGGCGCTGGCGGATCTGCCCGAGGAGCTGTCGCTCCCGGTGGACCGGACCCGGCCGGCCGTCGGGTCGTTTCAGGGCGGGTGGGTTCCGATGGCTGTCGGACCCGAGGCCCACGCCGGGCTTTCGGCCGCGGCCCAGCAGGGCTCGGCGACGATGTTCATGGTCGTCCAGGCCGCGCTGGCCATGCTCCTGACCCGGCTCGGCGCGGGCACCGACATCCCGATCGGCACGGCCGTCGCAGGCCGCGCCGACTCGGCCTTGGACGACTTGGCGGGATTCTTCGTCAACACGCTGGTGCTGCGCACCGACGCCGCCGGTGACCCGACGTTCTCGGAACTGCTGGGCCGGGTCCGGGAGGCCGACCTGGCCGCGTTCGCGCACCAGGATGTGCCGTTCGAGCGGCTGGTGGACGACCTCAGCCCGGCGCGCTCCCTGTCCCGGCACCCGCTGTTCCAGATCATGCTGACGATCGACAACACCCCGGGGGCGGACACTCCGTGGGAACTCCAGGGCCTGGACGTCCGGCCGATCCTGGCCGACGAGGCCTTCTCGGCCCGTTTCGATCTGTCGGTCGGGCTGGCCGAACTCCGTGACGAGCAGGGTTCGCCCGCCGGTATCGAGGGTGGTTTCCAGTACGCCGCCGACCTCTTCGACGAGAGCACCGCCCGGACCCTGGCCCGGCGGCTCGTACGGGTACTGGAACAGGTGGCCCGCGACCCGCAGGTGAAGGTCGGCGAGCTCGAGGTCCTGGACAGGACCGAGCGGCAGCACGTCGTGGAGGAGTGGAACGACACCCGCCGGGTGCTCCCGGACACGACCCTGCCGGAGCTGTTCCGGTCGCAGGCCGAGCGGGTCCCGTACGCGCTCGCCGTCATCGACGAAGAGTCCTCGGTGACGTACGCGGAGCTGGACGAGCGGTCGAACCGGGTGGCGCGCTGGCTGACCGGCCGGGGCGTCGGGCCGGAGAGCCGGGTGGCCGTGCTGATGGAGCGCTCGGTGGACCTGATGGCCGTGCTGTGGGGGGTGCTGAAAGCCGGCGCCGCCTACGTCCCGGTGGATCCGGACTACCCGGCCGACCGGATCGCGTACGTGCTGGCCGATGCCGCGCCCACGGTGGTGATGTGCACGGGCTCGACCGCTGGTGAACAGGCCGGATCGTCGGGCTGGGCGGTGTGGGACGCGCCGGAGACGGCTGCGGAGGTCGCGTCGTGTTCCGGGGCCCCGCTGGATCTGACGGTGACGCCGGGTTCCGCGGCATACGTGATCTACACGTCGGGGTCGACGGGCCGTCCCAAGGGCGTGGTGGTGAGCCACCGGTCCATCGCGAACAAGCTGTTGTGGATGCAGGACACGTACCGGCTGACGAGCGACGACCGGGTGCTGCAGAAGACGCCGACCGGCTTCGACGTGTCGGTGTGGGAGCTGTTCTGGCCGCTCATCGTGGGCGCCGGCCTGGTGATGGCCAAGCCCGGAGGGCATCGCGAACCCGCCTATCTGGTGGACGTGCTGGCCCGCCACGCGGTGACGGTGGTGCACTTCGTGCCGTCGATGCTGGGCGTGTTCCTGCAGGAGGTCCGCCCGGGTGACTGTGCCGGTCTGCGGCGGGTCTTCTGCAGTGGCGAGGCGCTGACGGTCGACCTGGTGGAGGAGTTCCGCGAGCGGATCGGTGTGCGGCTGCACAACCTCTACGGGCCGACGGAAGCCGCTGTGGAGGTCACGTCCTGGGACGGCACGGACGGCACGACGTACGGGTCGGTACCGATCGGCCGTCCCGTCTGGAACACCCAGACCTATGTGCTGGACGAGTTCCTGCGCCCTGTTCCTCCGGGCGTGACGGGGGAGCTCTATCTGGCGGGCGTTCAGCTGGCCCGGGGCTATGCGGGCCGGCCCGAGCTGACGTCGGAGCGCTTTGTCGCCTGCCCGTTCCCGGGGTCCGACCGGATGTACCGCACCGGTGACCTGGCGCGGTGGACGCCGGACGGCGAGCTGCTGTACGCGGGCCGGGTGGACGACCAGGTGAAGATCCGGGGGTTCCGGATCGAGCCGGGTGAGATCGAGAACGTACTCGCCGGGCACGAGAGCGTCGGGCAGGTCGCGGTGGTGGTCCGTGAGGACCAGCCGGGCGTGAAGCGCCTGGTGGCGTATGTCGTTCCCGTCGACGGAGACGGAGACGAAGACGGAGACGTGGGCGTGGACGTGGACGCGGCGTCGCTGCGGGAGTTCTCGGCGCAGATCCTGCCGGAGTACATGGTGCCCGCCGCGATCGTGCGGCTGGAGTCCCTGCCCGTCACCGTCAACGGAAAGCTGGACCGGGCCGCGCTGCCTGCCCCGGAGTTCGGCGGCTCGGCGAGCCGTGGGCCCGCGACTGCCGTGGAGGAGGTGCTGTGCGGGCTGTTCGGTGAGGTGCTGGGGCTGGAGTGGGTCGGTGCCGAGGACTCGTTCTTCGCGCTGGGCGGTGACTCGATCATGTCGATGCTGGTCGTCTCCCGGGCTCGTCGCGCGGGCGTGGTGATCACCGCTCGGCAGGTGTTCGAACACAGGTCCCCGGCCGGGCTGGCGCGGGTCGCCGGGGTGCTGGTGGACCCCGCAGCCCCGGCTGCGGCACGGACGGTCGGCGTGGGGCTGGTGCCTTTGACGCCGGTGATGCGCGAACTGGTCGAGCGGGCCGGCGCCGCTGCGCTCACCGGGGCGTTCTCCCAGTCGATGCTGATCGAGGTACCGGCCGGGCTGGAGCTGCCGCGCCTGGAGGCGGCGGTTCAGAAGGTGCTGGACCACCATGACGTGCTGCGGGCCCGGTTGGAGCTCGCCGACGGCGAGCCGGACTCGCTGGTCGTGCCGGAAACGGCCTCCGAGCCGGTGGCCGTACAGCGCGTGGACGCCGCCGCCGGGAACCTGCCCCAGCTCGTCCGCGACGCGGAGCGCAGCGCGGTGGAGCGGCTCGATCCGGTGGCCGGCCGGATGGTGCGGGTGGTGTGGTTCGACGCCGGGGCCGACGTGGCCGGGCGGCTGCTGGTGGTGGCGCACCACCTGGCGATCGACGGTGTGTCGTGGCGGGTGCTCGTTCCGGATCTGGCGGCGGCGTACGACTCCGGCCGGGACGCGGTCCTCGACCCGGTCGGTACGTCGTTCCGGGGATGGGCGCAGGCCCTGACCGAGGAAGCGGTGAACGCCGGGCGGATGGCCGAGCTGCCGGTCTGGACCCGGTTACTGGAAGGCCCGGATCCGCAGCTGGGCGGGCGAGCGCTGGATCCGGCCGTGGACACCGTCGCCGGTGGGACGCGGCAGGTGGAGCTCCAGCTGCCGGTGGCGGTGACCTCGGAACTCCTGACACGGGTTCCGGCCGCTTTCCGCGCCGGTATCGACGATGTGCTGCTGGCCGGTCTGGTCGCCGCCGTGGAGGAGTGGGGGCGTGCCCGGGGCCGTACCGTCCCGGGCGGTCTGCTGGTGGACGTGGAGGGGCACGGTCGTGTGCCGCTCTCCGATGACATGGATCTGACGCGTACGGTCGGCTGGTTCACCAGCTCCTATCCGATGCGGTTGGACGCGGGCGGCGTTGATCACGCGCAGGTGCGCGCCGGTGGCCCGGAGGCAGGCCGTCTGCTCAAGCGGGTCAAGGAGCAGGTGCGGGCGGTCCCCGGCGACGGGCTGGGTTACGGCTTGCTGCGGTATCTGAACCCGGAGACGGCTGCCGCCTTCGAGGGGCTCCCCTCGGCCCGGATCGGCTTCAACTACCTCGGCCGCTTCACTCCCGCCGACGAGACGGCAGGGGGGAGTTGGCGGCCGGACGCCGGCACGGTCCTCGGCGGGGCGGCCGACGAGCGGATGGTGCTGATGCACGCGCTCGAAGCCGGTGGCCTGGTCCGCGACCTTCCCGACGGACCCGAACTGAGGGTCACCCTGGGGTGCCCCGCCGGTCTCTTCGACGAGGAGGCGCTGCGGGAGCTGACCTCCGGCTGGGTCGCGATGCTCACCGGTCTGGCCGTCCACGCCGCCGGGTCCGGCAGCGGTGGCCACACCCCGTCCGACTTCCCGCTGGTCGTTCTCGGCCAGGACGAGGTGGAGGAGCTGGAGCAGGCTGTCCCGGGTCTGGTGGATGTGTGGCCGCTGTCGCCGTTGCAGGAAGGGCTGCTGTTCCACGCCCGGTACGACGAGGACACCCGCGACGCATACGTGGGTCAGCGGTTCCTCGACCTGGAAGGCCATCTGGACACCGGCGTTCTGCGGGCGTCGTGGCAGGCGCTGCTGGACCGGCACGCGAGCCTGCGGACCGGGTTCCGGCAGCTC
Organism: Streptomyces sp. NPDC059373; assembly: GCF_042751495.1. Lineage (NCBI taxonomy): Bacteria > Bacillati > Actinomycetota > Actinomycetes > Kitasatosporales > Streptomycetaceae > Streptomyces > Streptomyces sp. NPDC059373. Next base: position 32,782 of record NZ_JBHYXC010000044.1, read on the forward strand.
GCCGGCATGGAGAACCCGGTCCAGGTGGTCACCGAAGGTGTCGTGCTGCCCTGGCGTGAGGTGGACCTCTCGGGCCTGTCCGAGGTGGACAGGGAGGCCGAGGCTCTCCGGCTCGCGGAGGAGGACCTGGCACGGTTCGATCCGGCGGTTACGCCGCTGCTGCGGGTCCTGCTGCTGAAGCAGGGCGATGACCGGTACCGGATGGTCATGACCATGCATCACATCGTCATGGACGGCTGGTCGATGCCCATTCTGTTCGACGAGCTCACGCAGGTCTACGCGGCCGGCGGCGACGCGAACGGCCTGCCGGCGGTGACCCCGTACCGGGACTACCTCGCCTGGCTGGACCGCCAGGACGGGCAGATCGCGTCGGAGGCGTGGCGGTCGGTGCTGGCCGGCGCGTCCGAGGCGACCCTTGTCGCCCCGATCGAACGCGGCGCCGAGTCGGTTCAGCCCCGCCACGTGATCGTACGGCTCGACGAACCGCACACCACCGCGCTGCGGGAGATGGCGCGGGCGCACGGGCTGACCATGAACACGGTGGTCCAGGGCGCCTGGGCCGTCCTGGTCGGGATGCTGGCGGGCCGGACCGACGTGGTCTTCGGCGCGACGGTCGCCGGCCGGCCGGCGGAACTGCCGGGCGTCGAGCGGATGCTCGGGCTGTTCATCAACACCGTCCCGGTCAGGGTGCGTCTCGACCCACGGCGGACGGTGCTGGCGCTGCTGGCCGATCTTCAGGTCGAGCAGGCCGAGCTGATCGCGCACCAGCACGTGGGGTTGACGGAGATCCAGCGGATCGCGGGTGCGGGTGCGACCTTCGACACCCTCGTGGTCTACGAGAACTATCCGCACGACCCGGAGGCCCGCCGTCAGCTGGGCGGTCTGCCGATCGTCGGAGGCGGGGGCGAGGAAGCGGCCCACTACCCGCTCACCCTGCTCGCTTCCCCGGCCGACGAGCTCGAACTACGGCTCGACTACCGGCCCGACCTGTTCGACGAGGCCGCCGTCCGCACCCTGGTGGAACGCGTTCAGAGGGTCCTGGCGCAGATGGCGGCCGATCCGCGGACGCGGGTGGGACAGATCGACGTCCTGGACGAGGCCGAGTACGCCCGGACGGTGGTCGAGTGGAACGACACCACGAGGCCGGTCCCGCACGCGACGGTGCCGGAGCTCTTCGAGGAGCGGGTCCGCCGTACCCCGGACGCGGTCGCGCTCGTCTCCGGGGACACCGAGGTCACCTACGCGGAGCTGAACGCTCGGGCGAACCGGCTGGCGCACCGGCTGGTGGCCTTGGGCGTGACGCGTGAGCAGGCGGTCGCCGTGCTGCAGCGGCGGTCGCTCGATCTGGTGGTGTCGATTCTGGCGGTGCTCAAGGCCGGCGGGACGTACGTGCCGCTGGACGTGGACGCTCCGGCGGATCGGCTGCGGTGGATCGTGGAGGACACGGCGGCGTCGGTGCTGCTGACCGACAGCGCGCTGCGGGGTTCCGTGCTGGAAGACGGAGTCCGCGCCGTGGTCGTGGTCGACGGCGATGTCTCCTTGGCGGAGGAGCCGTCCGGTGACGTGGGGGTGGCCGGGCACGGGGATCAGCTGGCCTATGTGATGTTCACCTCCGGGTCGACGGGCCTGCCCAAGGGCGTGGCGGTCACCCAGCGCGATGTGGTGAGTCTGGCCCTGGACCCGTGCTGGGAGGGCAGTGGCAGCCAGGAGCGGGTGCTGCTGCACTCGCCGTACACGTTCGACGCGTCGACGTACGAGTTGTGGGTGCCGCTGCTGTCCGGGGGCACCGTGGTGGTGGCGCCCGGCGAGCTCGATGTGCGCGCCATGGAGCGGGTCATCGTCGGGCAACGGGTGACCGCGCTGTGGCTGACGGCGGGCCTGTTCCGGCTGCTTGCCGAGGAGGCGCCCGCGAGCTTCGCCGGGGTGCGCGAGGTGTGGACGGGCGGCGAGGCCGTTCCGGCCACGGCGGTACGCCGGGTGCTGGAGGCGTGCCCGCGGACGAAGGTCCAGGACGGCTACGGCCCGACGGAGACCACGACCTTCGCCACGACCTTCCCGATGCGGGCGGCGCAGGACGTGCCGGACTCGGTGCCGATCGGCCGGCCGATGGCGAACACACGGGTGTACGTGCTCGATGACGTGCTGCGTCCCGTGCCGGTGGGCATCGCGGGTGAGCTTTACATCGCGGGCGAGGGTCTGGCGCGCGGTTACTCGAACCGGTCCGCCCTGACGGCGGAGCGGTTCCTGGCGGAACCGTTCGGCCCGGCCGGTTCGCGGATGTACCGGACCGGCGACGTGGCGCGGTGGACCCCGAACGGCGAGCTGCTCTATGCGGGTCGCGTGGACGACCAGGTGAAGATCCGGGGGTTCCGGATCGAGCCCGGCGAGATCGAGGCGGTGCTGGCCGGGCACGAGAACGTTGGTCAGGTCGCGGTGGTGGTCCGTGAGGACCAGCCGGGGGTGAAGCGCCTGGTCGCCTACGTCGTTCCGGCGGAGGGGGGCGCTGACGGCGAAGTCCTGCGGGAGTTCGTCGGGCGCACTCTGCCGGAGTACATGGTGCCCGCAGCCGTGGTCGCCATCGAGTCCCTGCCGGTGACGGTGAACGGGAAGCTGGACCGGGCCGCGCTGCCCGCCCCCGAGTTCGGCGGCTCGCAGGGCCGCGGCCCCGCCACCGCGGTGGAGGAGGTGCTGTGCGGGCTGTTCGGTGAGGTGCTGGGCCTGGAACTGGTCGGCGCGGAGGAGTCGTTCTTCGAACTCGGCGGTGACTCGCTGCTGGCGATGCGGCTGGTCGTCCGGGTCCGTTCGGTACTCGACACCGAGATCAACGTCCGGGAGCTCTTCGGCGCGCCGACCGTCGCCGGGCTGGCCCGGCTGGTGGAGAGCAACCGGGGCGACGTACGGACCGGCCTCGTCGCACAGGAGCGGCCCGAGGTCCTGCCGCTGTCGTACGGCCAGCAGCGGATGTGGTTCCTCAACCAGCTCGACGAGGCCGGAGCGGAGGCGGCCTACAACGTTCCCCTGGCGCTGCGGCTCTCCGGTGAGCTGGACGTCGAGGCCCTTGAGGCGGCCCTCGGCGATGTGGCCGCCCGGCACGAGACCCTCCGCACCGTGTACCCCTCGACCGACGGCAGCCCCAGGCAGCAGCTTGTCGACGGTGCGCCGCCCCTCCAGGTCCGGGAGGTCTCCCCGGAACACCTGGTCGACGCCCTGGCAGAGGTCGCGGCGAAGGGCTTCGACCTGTCGCGCGGCCTGCCGTGGCGGACGGAGTTGCTGGTCCTGTCCGGCACCGAGCCGGCCTCGGCCCCCTCCGACGCCGAGTTCGTGCTGATGCTGGTGGCGCATCACATCGCGGTCGACGGCTGGTCGATGGGCATCATCGCCCGCGACCTCCGGCATGCCTACGGGGCACGCCGCGCAGGCACGGTTCCGGTCTGGACGCCGCTGCCCGTGCAGTACGCCGACTACGCGATCTGGCAGCGCGAGGTGCTCGGCGACCCCGCGGACCCCGACAGCCTGATCAGCGCCCAACTCGCCCACTGGCGTGAAGCACTGGCCGGAGCGCCCGAAGAGCTCACGCTTCCGGCCGACCGGCCCCGGCCCGCGACCCCCTCCTTCCAGGGCGGATCCGTCCCCATCCAGCTCGACCCGGAAGTCCACGCCGCGCTGCTGGAGGTCGCACGGCAGGGGTCGGCGACGATGTTCATGGTCGTCCAGGCGGCGCTGGCGATGCTGCTCGCCCGGCTCGGCGCGGGCACCGACCTGCCCGTCGGCACCGCGATCGCCGGCCGCGGCGACTCGGCTCTGGAGGACCTGGCCGGGTTCTTCGTCAACACGCTGGTGCTGCGCACCGATGCGAGCGGCGACCCGACCTTCGCGGAGCTGCTGGCCCGGGTTCGTGAGACCGACCTTGCCGCCTACGCCCACCAGGACGTGCCGTTCGAGCGGCTGGTGGACGACATCGGCACCGAGCGCTCGCTCGCCCGGCACCCGCTCTTCCAGATCATGCTCGTCCTGCAGAATATGCCCGCCGCGGAGTGGGATCTGCCCGGCCTGACCATTCACCAGCAGCGGTCCGAGACACTTCCCGACGCGGCGCTCCCCTCCCGCTTCGACCTGTCCATCAACCTCACCGAACACCGCGACGAGCAGGGCGACCCCGCCGGCCTCGGCGGTGGCCTCCAGTACGCCACCGACCTGTTCGACGGCTCCACGGCCAGAGCCCTCGCCGACCGACTGGTGCGGGTGCTGGAGCAGGTGGCCACCGATCCGAGGCAGCGGATCAGCCGGCTCGAAGTCCTGGACGCCGCCGAGGAGCGGTCGGTCGTCGAGGGCTGGAATGACACCGACCGGCCGGTTCCCGCCCTGACACTGCCGGGGTTGTTCGGTGCTCAGGTGGTGCGGACTCCGGGTGCGGTGGCGGTGGTGGGTGGTGATGTGGCGCTGACGTATGCGGAGTTGGCTGAGCGCTCGGACCGGGTGGCGCATGCGCTGGTGGGTCTGGGTGTGGGGCTCGAAAGCCGCGTCGGTGTGGTGATGGAGCGGTCGGTTGATCTCGTTGCGGTGTTGCTGGGTGTGGTGAAGGCGGGTGCGGCGTATGTGCCGTTGGATGCCGATCATCCGGTGGAGCGGCTGCGTGCCGTGGTGGATGAGTCCGGGGTTTCACTGGTGCTCGCCGACCGTGAGCTCGAGGGTGTTGCGACGACCGCCGTGGCCGACCTGTTCGAAGCCGAAGCGGCCGGGCCGTTGGCCGACCTCTCCGACCTCTCTCCGGACAGCCTCGCGTATGTGATGTACACGTCGGGGTCGACCGGCAGGCCCAAGGGCGTGGCCGTGACGCATGGCAACATTGCGAGCTTCGTCGCGGACCGTAGTTGGCGTGACGATGTCGTGGAGCGGGTGCTGCTGCAGGCCAACCATGCCTTCGACGCCTCGACGTACGAGCTGTGGGTGCCACTGACGCGCGGTGGCCGGTTGGTTGTGCTGCCGCACGGTGAGAAGGATGCGGCGGCGCGCGGTCGGTTGATTGCTGAGCACCAGGTCACCAATGTGCATGCGACGGCTGGGCTGTTCCGGGTGCTGGCGGAGGAGTCCGCGGAGATCTTCGCGGGTGTGCGTGAGGTGTCGACCGGTGGTGACGTGGTCTCGGCTTCGGCGATCCGGGCGCTGCTGGACGCACACCCGGATCTGGTCGTCCGTACGACGTACGGTCCGACCGAGACGACGGCGTTCACGACGCAGATCCCGTACGCCTCCGGTGACGTCGTTCCGGCGAGCGTGCCGATCGGGCATCCGATGGACAACTCGCGGGCGTATGTGCTGGATGAGTTTTTGCGTCCGGTGGCGCCGGGTGTGATTGGTGAGTTGTTCGTCGCGGGTTCCGGTCTTGCGCGGGGTTATGACGGTCGGGCGGGTCTGACGGCGGAGCGTTTCGTGGCCTGCCCGTTCGGGGGCCGGATGTATCGGACGGGTGATCTGGCGCGTTGGTCGCAGGACGGTCAGTTGCTGTTCGCGGGCCGGGCGGATGATCAGGTGAAGATCCGGGGGTTCCGGATTGAGCCGGGTGAGGTCGAGGCGGTGTTGGCCGCGCACGAGAGTGTGGGTCAGGTCGCGGTGATCGTCCGTGAGGACCAGCCGGGGGCCAAGCGGCTGGTCGCCTACGTCGTCGCGGCTACTGGGGATGTGGACGGGGAGCTGCTGCGGGAGTACGTGGCGGGCAAGGTGCCGGACTATATGGTGCCTGCTGCGGTCATGGCGCTGGAGTCCCTGCCGGTGACGGTGAACGGCAAGCTGGATCGGGCCGCGCTGCCTGCCCCTGAGTTCGGCGGCTCGGAGGGTCGTGGGCCGGAGACCCCGGTCGAGGAACTGCTGTGTGGCCTGTTCGGTGAGGTGCTGGGGCTGGAGTGGGTGGGCGCGGAGGACTCGTTCTTCGCGCTGGGCGGTGACTCGATCATGTCGATGCTGGTCGTGGCCCGGGCCCGACGCGCCGGGGTGGTGATCACGGCCCGGCAGGTGTTCGAGCACAAGACCCCGGCGGGGCTCGCCATGGTCGCCTTGATCGCCGGCGCCGAGGGAGATGTCGGGACCGAGCCGGCGGAAGTGGACACGGGCGTCGGACGGGCCCCGCTGACCCCGGTCATGCTCGACATGGTCGAGCGGGCGGGCCCGAACGCGCTGACCGGGGTGCTTTCCCAGTCGATGCTCGTCGAGACCCCTGCCGGGCTGGACCTGCCCCACCTGGTGGCGGCCGTCCAGGCGCTGCTGGACCACCACCACATCCTGCGTGCCCGGCTCGACCTCTCCGACGGCGCCGCCCACCTGGTCGTGCCGGAGGCGGGCTCGGCGGCCGGGGACCGTGTGGTCCGGGTCGATACGGCGGGTCTCACCGCCGACGGCCTGGCCGAGCTGATCCGGGACGAAGGGCGCCGCGCGGTGGACCGGCTGGACCCGCAGGCCGGGGCGATGGTCCAGCTCGTGTGGTTCGACGCCGGACCCGGCGTCCCGGGGCGGTTGTTGCTGGTGGCCCATCACCTCGTGGTCGACGGCGTCTCGTGGCGGCTGCTCGTACCGGACCTGGCGGCTGCGTACACGGCTCTGCGGGAAGGACACAATCTGCTCCTCGAAAGCGGGACGTCGTACCGGCGCTGGGCCTCGACGCTTGAGCACCAGGCACTCAGCGCCGAGCGGACGGCCGAACTTCCGGCCTGGACCCAACTGCTCGGCGGCCCGAACCCGTTGCTCGGGAAGAGGGCGCTCGATCCGGCCGTGGACACCGTCGCCCGGGGTGTGCGCCGGGTGGAGCTCACGGTCCCGACCGCGGTGACGACGGAGCTGCTGACCCGGGTTCCGGCGGCCTACGACGCCGGCATCGACGACGTGCTCCTGGCCGGGCTGGTCGCCGCGGTCGGCGAGTGGCGACGCCGGCAGGGCCGTAACCTCGCGGGCGGCGTCCTGATCGAGATCGAGAGCCACGGCCGCACCCCGCTCACCGAGGACATGGACCTCACCCGCACCGTCGGCTGGTTCACCGGCTCCCATCCGGTGCGGCTGGACCCGGGCACCGCCGAATACGCGCGGATCCGCTCCGGCGGTCCGGCGGCGGGCCGCCTGATCAGGCGGGTCAGGGAGCAGTTGCGCGCGGTGCCCGGCGACGGGCTCGGCTTCGGGCTGCTGCGCCATCTGAACCCGAAGACGGCCGAGGCCCTGGCCGGATTGCCGGCCCCCCAGATCGGGTTCAACTACCTGGGCCGCTTCGGCGCCGCCCCGACGACCCCAGGAGCCCCCGCGGCCGGGGGAGCCTGGCAGCCGGTGGGCGACACGGTCCTGGGCGGGACGGCCGACGCCGACACGCCCGCCTCCCACCTGCTGGAGGCCGGGGGCCTGGTCCGGGACCTGCCCGGGGGTCCCGAACTCACGGTGTCCCTGGTCTGCCCGGTCGGCCCCTTCGAGGAGGCGGCGCTCCGCGACCTGGTTGACGGCTGGGTCGCGATGCTCACCGGACTGGCCTCCCACGTCCCCGACACGGACGGTGACCGGCAAACACCCTCGGACTTCCCGCTCGTTGCGCTGGCCCAGAACCAGATCGATGCGCTTCAGATCAAGCTCTCCGGCGAAGAGGAGTGAACGCAGTGACCCAGGTGCGTATCGAAGATGTGTGGCCGCTGACGCCGCTTCAGGAAGGGCTGCTGTTCCACGCCCAGTACGACGAGCAGGCCCGCGACGTCTACGTGGAACAGCTCGTCACCGTTCTGGCCGCACCGCTGGACGCCGGGGTGCTGCGCAGGTCCTGGCAGGCCCTGCTGGACCGGCACGCCAGCCTGCGTGCGAGCTTCCAGCAGCCCGCCGGAATGCAGCAGGTCGTGCAGGTGGTGCTCCACGGGGTGACCCTGCCCTGGCATGAGGTCGACCTCTCCGGGCTGGCCGCTGCGGAGGCCGAGGCGGAGGCCGCGCGGCTCATGGAGGTCGAGCACGAGCGCCGGTTCGATCTGGCGGTTCCGCCGCTGCTGCGGTTGTTGCTGTTGAGGCTGGACGAGTCGCGCTTCCAGCTGGTTCTGACGATGCATCACATATTGATGGACGGCTGGTCGCTGCCGGTTCTGTTCGGTGAGCTGTCGGAGGTGTACGCGGCCGGTGGTGACGTCTCCGTACTGCCGCCGGTGACGCCGTACCGGGAGTATCTGGCCTGGTTGGGCCGTCAGGACAAGGACGCGGCACGCGAAGCCTGGCGCGAAGCCCTGGCCGGGACTGTCGAACCGACGCTGGTGCGTCCGGTCGATCCTGGTACCGACCTGGCCCTGCCCGAGCACGCGACCGTGCGGACCGACGCCCGGCTCACGGAGGCGTTACGCGAGATCGCGCGTGGGCACGGCCTGACGTTGAACACGGTGGTGCAGGGCGTGTGGGGCGTGCTGGTCGGGATGCTGACCGGCCGTAGTGATGTCGTCTTCGGCGCCGTCGTGGCCGGTCGTCCGGCCGATCTGCCCGGAGTCGAGCAGATGCTGGGTCTGTTCATCAACACGGTCCCGGTGCGGGTGCGTCTCGATCCGTACCGTACGGTCGCCGAGCTGCTGACCGACCTTCAGGTCCAGCAGGCCGAACTCTTCGACCACCAGCATCTGGGGCTTGCGGAGATCCAGCGGATCGCGGGTGCGGGCGCGACCTTCGACTCCCTTCTGGTCTACCAGAACTACCCGGTGCCCGCCGAGGGCGATCTCGTGCCGTCCGGCGGACTGCAGATCACCGGATGGGACAGCTCGGACAACGCCCACTACCCGCTCATCCTGGGCGTCGTCCCCGGCGACCGGCTCGAACTGCGCTTCGACTACCGGTCCGATCTGTTCGACGCGGCCACCATCCAGGCGCTCGGGGACCGCATGGTGCGGCTTCTGGAGCAGATCGCCGCCGACCCCGCGCTGCCGGTCGGCCGGCTCGATCTTCTGGACTCCCCTGAGCGGAACACCGTCCTCCTGGAGTGGAACGACACCGCTCAGCCGCTGTCCGCCCGCACTCTGCCCGAGCTGTTCCAGGCCCAGGCCGCACGGACGCCGGACGCCGTCGCGGTGGCCGGCCCGGATGCGACGCTGACGTATGCCGAGCTGGGCGCCCGGGCCGACCGGGTGGCGCGCTGGCTGGCGGACCGGGGCGTGGGCCCGGAGAGCCGGGTCGGCGTGATGATGGACCGCTCGGCCGAGCTGATCGTGGTGCTTCTGGGCGTGGTGAAGGCGGGTGCGGCCTATGTGCCGGTGGACCCGGACTATCCCGCCGAGCGGATCGGCTTCATGCTGGCCGACGCGAAGCCCTCGCTGGTGCTGACCACGACCGCGTACGCGGACCGGGTCGCCGGGGCCGTGAGCTGGGACGACCCGGCGGTTGCCGACGAGGTCGCGGCGCTGGACGGAGCCCACTCGGCTGACGTGTCGCCGGAGGCGCTGGCCTACGTGATGTACACGTCGGGGTCCACCGGTACGCCCAAGGGCGTGGCCGTGACGCACCGGAACGTGGCGAGCTTCGTCGCCGACCGCGTCTGGCGCGACGACGTGGTCGAACGGGTGCTGGTTCAGGCCAACCACGCGTTCGACGCCTCGACCTATGAGATCTGGGTGCCGCTCACGCGCGGCGGCCGGCTGGTCGTCATGCGGTCCGGCGATGTCGACGCCGCCGAACGGGGCCGGCTGATCGCCGAACACGGGGTGACGAACGTCCATGCCACGGCTGGTCTGTTCGGGGTGCTGGCGGAGGAGTCGCCGGAGATCTTCGCGGGTGTGCGTGAGGTGTCCACGGGCGGTGACGTGGTCTCCGCTCCGGCGATCCGGGCGCTGCTGGCCGCACACCCGGAGCTGACCGTCCGCTCGACCTACGGACCGACGGAGACGACCGCCTTCACGACGCAGATCCCGTACGCCGCCGGCGACACCGTGCCGGCGAGTGTCCCCATCGGCGCTCCGATGGACAACGCCCGGACGTACGTGCTCGACGAGTTCCTGCGCCCGGCGGCACCGGGCATGACCGGAGAGCTGTACGTCGCGGGGACCGGCCTCGCCCGAGGCTACGACGGCCGGGCCGGCCTGACGTCGGAACGTTTCGTCGCGTGCCCGTTCCCCGGCCCGGGGGAGCGTATGTACCGGACCGGCGACCTGGCGCGCTGGTCGTCCGACGGGCAGCTGATCTTCGCCGGCCGGGCCGACGACCAGGTCAAGATCCGTGGATTCCGGATCGAGCCGGGCGAGATCGAGGCGGTGCTCGCCGTCCACGAGAGCGTCGCCCAGGTCGCGGTGGTCGTCCGCGAGGACCAGCCGGGCGTGAAGCGGCTGGTCGCCTACGTGGTCGCGGAAAGCGCTGCCGCGGTCGTGGACGGCAACGCCCTGCTCGACCATGTCGCGGACAAGCTGCCGGACTACATGGTCCCCGCCGCCGTGGTCATCGTCGAAGCGCTCCCGGTGACCGTCAACGGAAAGCTGGACCGGGCCGCGCTGCCCGCCCCGGACCTCGGCGGCTCGGTAGGGCGCGGGCCCGCGACGCCGCTCGAGGAGGTGCTCTGCGGGCTGTTCGGCGAAGTGCTGGGCCTGGACTGGGTCGGCGCCGAGGACTCGTTCTTCGACCACGGTGGTGACTCGCTGCTCGCGATGCGCCTGATCGCCCGGATCCGGGCGGTGCTGAACGCCGAGGTCACCGTCCGCGAGCTGTTCGGCGCACCGTCCGCCGCCGCGATGGCCCGGCTTGTGACGCACCATCAGGGCGATGTCCGGGCCGGGCTCGTCGCACGGGAACGCCCCGAGGTGCTGCCACTGTCGTACGGTCAGCAGCGGATGTGGTTCCTCAACCGGCTCGAGGAACAGGGATCGGGCGCCGGCTACAACGTGTCCCTGGCCCTGAGACTGACCGGTGAACTGAACCTGCCCGCGCTGGAGGCGGCGCTCGCCGACGTCGCCGACCGGCACGAGTCGCTGCGTACCGTCTACTCGGAGGCCGAGGGCGTTCCCCGGCAGGAGATCCTGCACGGTCCGGCCGGGCATCCGTCCGTACGGGTCCGCGACGTCACCGCCGAGAGCCTGCCCGGCGTGGTGGACCAGGGCATCGCCCGGGGGTTCGACCTGGCGGCGGACCTGCCGTGGCGGATCGATCTGCTGGCCCTGTCGTCCACCGAGCACGCGATGCTGCTGGTCGCGCATCACATCGCGGTCGACGGCTGGTCCATGGGGGTTCTGGCCCGGGACCTGCAGACCGCGTACGCGGCACGGTGCGCGGGATCGGCGGTGGGCTGGTCGCCGCTGCCCGTCCAGTACGCCGACTACGCGCTCTGGCAGCGCGAGGTGCTCGGCGAACTGTCGGACCCGGACAGCCTGATCAGCGCCCAGCTCGGCTACTGGCGGCAGGCACTGGCCGACCTCCCGGAGGAGCTGCCGCTCCCGGCGGACCGGCCCCGGGCCGCCACCTCCTCGTTCCAGGGCGGTTCGCTCCCGGTACGGCTCGGCGCGCACACGCACGCCGAGCTGGTGCATGTGGCACAGCAGGGCTCGGCGACCATGTTCATGGTGGTCCAGGCGGCGCTGGCGATGCTGCTGGCCCGGCTCGGCGCGGGCACCGACATCCCCCTGGGCACCACGGTCGCCGGACGAGGGGACAGCGCCCTCGAGGACCTGGCCGGGTTCTTCGTGAACACCCTGGTCCTGCGTACGAACGCCGGCGGCGACCCCACATTCGCCGAGCTGCTGGCCCGCGTCCGTGAGACCGACCTCGCCGCCTACACCCACCAGGATCTGCCGTTCGAGCGGCTGGTGGAGGAGCTCAATCCGGTGCGCTCGCTGTCCCGGAACCCGCTCTTCCAGATCATGCTGGTCCTGCAGAACATCCCCCGGGCCCGCAGCGGATGGGAGATGCCCGGTCTGCGGGTCGAGCCCATGCCGGTCGGCGAGACGGTCGCGGCCCGCGTCGACCTGACCGTCAGCCTCGCCGAACACCGCGACGACCAGGGAGCTCCCGCCGGTATGGGCGGCGAACTGCAGTACGCGACCGACCTGTTCGACGAGGCCACGGCCGAGGCGCTGGCCGGTCGGCTGGTACGGGTGCTGGAACAGGTGGCCGCCGACCCCCAGTTGCGGATCAGCCGGCTCGACGTACTCGACGGCACGGAAGAGCACGCCGTCATCGACGGCTGGAACGACACCGGCCGGGCGATCCCCGGCACGACGCTGCCGGCGTTGTTCCGGAAGTGGGTCGAAGAGACCCCCAACGCGATCGCCGTCGTCAGCGACGACATCACCCTGACCTACGCGGAGTTGAACGAGCGGGCGAACCGCGTCGCGCACTGGCTGATCGGCCGTGGCGTGGGCCCGGAGGAACGGGTCGGCGTGGTGATGGACCGCTCGGCCGACCTGGTCGCCGTGCTGCTCGGTGTGGTCAAGGCGGGGGCGGCCTACGTGCCGCTCGACGCCGGCCATCCCGTCGAGCGGTTGCGCGCGGTGGCCGAGGAGGCCGGGCTGTCGGTGGTCCTTGCCGACCGTCCGATGGACGAGCTCGGCGCGTTCATGGTGAACGGCCTGCTGGCGCCGGCCGGCGCGGAGGCCCAGCAGGCACGGCAGGACCAGCAGGACCAGCAGGACCAGCAGGACCAGCAGGATCCGCAGGACCTGGCGTCCCCGGAGAACCTCGCGTACGTGATGTACACCTCGGGATCCACCGGTGTCCCGAAGGGCGTCGCGGTGACCCACGCCAATGTGGTCGCCTTCGTCCTGGACCGCTCCTGGCGTGACGAGGTGGCCGAGCGGGTGCTCCTGCAGGCCAACCACGCCTTCGACGCCTCGACGTACGAGCTGTGGGTCCCCCTGGTGCGGGGCGGCAGCCTCGTCGTCCTGCGTCCGGGTGACGTCACCCTCGCCGAGCGCGGGCGGTTGATCGCCGAGCACGGGGTGACGAACGTGCACGCGACAGCCGGTCTGTTCCGGGTGCTCGCGGAGGAGTCACCGGAGGCCTTCGCGGGTGTGCGCGAGGTGTCGACCGGCGGCGACCTGGTGTCGGCGTCGGCGATCGCAGCGTTGCTGGAGGCACATCCGGGGCTCGTGGTCCGTACGACCTATGGGCCGACCGAGACGACGGCCTTCACCACACAGATCTCCTACACCGCCGGTGACACGGTCCCGGCGAGCGTGCCGATCGGGCACCCGATGGACAACAGCCGGGTGTTCGTGCTGGACGAGTTCCTGCGTCCGCTGCCGCCCGGCGTGGTCGGGGAGTTGTACGTCGCCGGTGCCGGGCTCGCCCGTGGCTATGCGGGCCGGGCGGGGCTGACGGCGGAGCGGTTCGTGGCATGCCCGTTCGGTGGCTCCGGGGAGCGGATGTACCGGACGGGTGACCTGGCGCGTTGGTCGAAGGACGGGCAGTTGCTGTTCGCGGGCCGTGCGGATGATCAGGTGAAGATCCGTGGTTTCCGGATCGAGCCCGGTGAGGTCGAGTCGGTGTTGGCCGCGCACGAGAGCGTGGGTCAGGTCGCGGTGGTGGTCCGGGAGGATCAGCCGGGGACCAAGCGGCTGGTGGCGTATGTCGTCCCGGCTGAGCAGGAGGTCGACGGGGAGGTTCTGCGGGAGTTCGCGGCGGACAAGCTCCCGGACTACATGGTTCCTTCGGCCGTGGTTGTGCTGGAGTCCCTGCCCGTCACCGTCAACGGGAAGCTTGACCGGGCCGCGCTGCCCGCACCGGAACTGGGCGACGTGGTGAGCCGGGGTCCGGCGACACCACTGGAAGAAGCGCTGTGCGGCCTGTTCGGCCGGCTGCTCGGCCTGGAACGGGTGGGCGCGGAGGACTCCTTCTTCGACCTCGGCGGCGACTCGCTGCTCGCGATGCGCCTGATCGCGCAGATCCGCTCGGCCCTCGACGCGGAGATCAGCATCTCCGCGCTGTTCGGTGCGCCGTCGGTGGCCGGGTTGGCCCGGCTGGTGGAGAGCGGCCAGGGGGGTCGGGTCCGGGCTGGTGTGGTGGTGGCGGCGCGGCCTGAGGTGTTGCCGTTGTCGTTCGGTCAGCAGCGGATGTGGTTCCTGAACCGGATGGAGGAGGCCGGGGCGGGTGCGGGTTACAACGTGCCGTTGGCGCTGCGGCTGTCGGGTGAGCTGAATGTGGTGGCGCTGGAGGCGGCTCTCCATGATGTGGCGGACCGGCATGAGACGCTGCGTACGACGTTTCCCGCGACCGGGGGCGTTCCCCGGCAACAGGTCCTGGACGGCGCCGCCGGCCGGACCGCCCTGCGGATCCGCGAGATCGCACACGACGATCTCCCCGCCACTCTGGCCGAGGTGGCGCGCAGGATCTTCGATCTGACGTGCGATCTGCCGTGGCGGACCGAGTTGCTGGTCCTGTCGGAGACCGAACACGTACTGGTGCTGGTGGCGCATCACATCGCGGTCGACGGCTGGTCGATGGGCGTCCTGGCGCGGGACGTACAGGATGCTTTCAGAGCCCGTCTCCAGGGCGCGGAGGTCGGCTGGTCGCCGTTGGCCGTGCAGTACGCCGACTACGCGCTCTGGCAGCGCGAGGTGCTCGGCGAGCTGTCAGACCCGGACAGCCTGGTCAGCGCCCAGGTCGGCTACTGGCGCGAGGCACTGGCCGGGCTGCCCGAAGAGCTCGTCCTGCCGATGGACCGCACGCGGCCCGCGGTGTCCTCGTTCGTCGGCGGGCAGGTCCCGGTCGACGTCGGCGCCGACGCGCACGCCGGACTGGTGGAAGCCGCCCAGCAGGGTTCGGCGACGATGTTCATGGTGGTCCAGGCGGCGCTGGCGATGCTGCTGGCCCGGCTCGGCGCGGGCACCGACATCCCGGTGGGTACCGCTATTGCGGGCCGTCCTGACAGCGCCCTGGAGGACCTGGCCGGGTTCTTCATCAACACCCTGGTGCTGCGAACCGACGTCAGCGGCGACCCGACGTTCGCGGAACTGCTGGCCCGGGTCCGGGAGACCGACCTGTCGGCCTACGCCCACCAGGACGTCCCGTTCGAGCGTCTCGTGGAAGACCTCAACCCCGCCCGCTCGCTGTCCCGGCACCCGCTGTTCCAGATCATGCTGGCGGTGCAGAACGACGCCCAGACGGAAGCCCCGTGGGAGCTCCCCGGTTTGCGCGTGCGGCCGATGCCGGCGGACGAGACGGTCGTGAGCCGCTTCGACCTGTCCGTCGGGTTGAACGAACTCCGCGACGAACTGGGCGTCCCCGCAGGTCTCCGCGGCACCATCCAGTACGCCGCCGACCTGTTCGACCAGCACACCGTCAACGCCCTGGCAGACCGTCTCCGGCAGGTCCTGGAGCAGGTGGCCGCAGACCCGCAGGTTCGGGTCTCCCGGCTCGACGTGCTGGATGCCGTTGAGGAGCGACAGGTCGTGGAGGGGTGGAATGACACCGACCGGCCGCTTCCCGTGCGGACACTGCCGGGGTTGTTCGGTGCTCAGGTGGTGCGGACTCCGGGTGCGGTGGCGGTGGTGGGTGGTGATGTGGCGCTGACGTATGCGGAGTTGGCTGGGCGCTCGGACCGGGTGGCGCATGCGCTGGTGGGTCTGGGTGTGGGTGTGGAGTGCCGCGTCGGTGTCGTGATGGAGCGGTCGGTTGATCTGGTCGCGGTGTTGCTGGGTGTGGTGAAGGCCGGTGCGGTGTATGTGCCGTTGGATGCCGATCATCCGGTGGAGCGGCTGCGTGCGGTGGTGGATGAGGCCGGGGTTTCACTGGTGCTCGCCGACCGTGAGCTCGAGGGTGTTGCGACGACCGCTGTGGCCGACCTGTTCGAAGCCGAAGCGGCCGGGCCGTTGGCCGACCTCTCCGACCTCTCTCCGGACAGCCTCGCGTACGTGATGTACACGTCGGGGTCGAGCGGTACGCCCAAGGGCGTGGCGGTGACGCATGGCAACATTGCGAGTTTTGTCGCGGACCGTAGTTGGCGTGATGACGTGGTCGAGCGGGTGTTGTTCCAGGCGAACCATGCTTTCGACGCGTCGACGTATGAGCTGTGGGTGCCGCTGACGCGTGGTGGTCGGCTGGTCGTGTTGCCGTCGGGTGATGTCGACGCGGCCGGACGCGGTCGGTTGATTGCCGAGCACGGGATCACCAATGTGCACGCCACGGCTGGGCTGTTCCGGGTGCTGGCGGAGGAGTCCCCGGAAATTTTTGCGGGTGTGCGTGAGGTGTCGACCGGTGGTGACGTGGTCTCGGCTTCGGCGATCCGGGCGTTGCTGGACGCCCACCCGGATCTGGTCGTCCGTACGACGTACGGTCCGACCGAGACGACGGCGTTCACGACGCAGATCCCGTACGCCGCTGGTGACGTCGTTCCGGCGAGTGTGCCGATCGGGTCGCCGATGGACAACGCGCGGACGTACGTACTGGATGAGTTCCTGCGTCCGGTGGCGCCGGGTGTGATCGGGGAGTTGTATGTCGCGGGATCGGGGCTTGCGCGGGGTTATGACGGCAGGCCTGGTCTGACGGCGGAGCGTTTCGTGGCCTGCCCGTACGGGGGCCGGATGTATCGGACCGGGGACTTGGCGCGTTGGTCGGAGGACGGTCAGCTGTTCTTCGCCGGGCGGGCTGACGATCAGGTGAAGATCCGTGGTTTCCGGATCGAGCCGGGTGAGGTCGAGTCGGTGTTGGCCGCGCACGAGAGTGTGGGTCAGGTCGCGGTGATCGTCCGTGAGGACCAGCCGGGGACCAAGCGGCTGGTCGCCTACGTCGTCCCGGCTGACGGCGTCCTCGACGCGGAGCTGCTGCGGGAGCATGTCGCGGGCAAGCTGCCGGAGTACCTGGTTCCGGCCGCCGTGGTCGCGCTCGGGTCCCTGCCGGTGACGGTGAACGGGAAGCTGGATCGGGCGGCGCTGCCCGCCCCCGAGTTCGGCGGCGGCGAGGGGCGGGCTCCGGCGACGCCGGTGGAGGAGGCGCTGGGCGCGCTGTTCGGCGAGGTGCTCGGGCTGGAGGGGGTGAGCGCTGACGGCTCGTTCTTCGAGTTGGGGGGTGACTCGCTCCTTGCCATGCGCCTGATCGCCAAGATCAGGTCCGAGCTGAACGCCGAGGTCAGTATCCGGGAGCTGTTCGGTGCGCCGACCGTCGCCGGAATGGCCCGGCTGGTGGAGAACGACAAGGGCGTCGTCAGGGCCGGGATCGTCGTGCGGGAGCGGCCCGAGGTGCTGCCGCTGTCGTTCGGTCAGCAGCGGATGTGGTTCCTCAACCGGCTCGAAGAGGCCGGTGTCGGCGCCGCCTACAACGTGTCCCTGTCCGTGCTGCTGACCGGTGAGCTGGACGTCGTGGCTTTCGAAGCGGCGCTCGGCGACGTCGCCGACCGGCAGGAGACGCTCCGTACGGTCTTCACGGAGACCGGCGGCGTGCCCCAGCAGCGCATCCTGGACGGCCCGGGGTCCCGTCCGGCCGTGAGGCTCCGCGAGGTGACCCGCGCCGAGCTGCCGCGCCTGATGGCCGCCGCCGGTGACGAGGGGTTCGACCTGTCCGCCGACCTTCCGTGGCGCGTCGAGCTCCTGGCGCTCTCGCCCTCCGAACACGTGCTGGTTCTGGTGGCGCATCACATCGCGGTGGACGGCTGGTCCATGGGCGTCCTCGCCCGCGACCTGTGGGCCGCCTACAAGGCCCGCCACGCGGGAGAGGCCCCGGGCTGGACGCCGCTACCGGTGCAGTACGCCGACTACGCACTCTGGCAGCGCGAGGTCCTCGGCGACCCGGACGACCCCGACAGCCTGATCAGCGGTCAGCTCGGCTACTGGCGTAACGCCCTGGCGGACCTCACCGAGGAACTCGCGCTCCCGGTGGACCGGGCGCGGCCCGCGGTCTCCTCCTTCCGGGGCCGGTCGGTCCGGCTCCAGGTGGACGCCGGAGCGCATGCCGGGCTGGTGGACCTTGCCGAGCGGAGTTCGGCCACCATGTTCATGGTCGTCCAGGCGGCACTGGCCCTGCTGCTGAGCCGGCTCGGCGCGGGCGCCGACATACCCATCGGCACCGCGATCGCCGGCCGCGGCGACAGCTCGCTCGACGAGCTGGCCGGCTTCTTCATCAACACCCTTGTCCTGCGCACCGACACGGGTGGCGACCCGACGTTCGCCGAGCTTCTCGCCCGGGTACGGGAGACGGACCTGTCCGCCTACGCTCACCAGGACGTGCCGTTCGAGCGGCTGGTGGAGGAGCTCAATCCGGTGCGCTCGCTGTCCCGGCACCCGCTGTTCCAGATCATGCTGGTCCTGCAGAACCTCCCCCGGACCCAGACGGAGACCCCGTGGGACGTACCGGGCCTGAGCATCGAGCCGATGCCCGTCGACGAGAACGTGGCCGCCAGGTTCGACCTGTCGGTCAACCTCTCCGAACAACGCGACGAGCAGGGAACCCCCGCCGGGATCCTCGGCAGCCTTCAGTACGCGACCGACCTGTTCGACGAGCCGACCGTCGTGGCCCTGGCGGTCCGGCTGGCCCGCGTCCTGGACCAGGTTGCGGCGGACCCGGAGGTTCGGATCAGCCACGTCGACGTACTCGACGAGACCGAGCGGCAGACGGTGCTGGCGGCATGGAACGACTCCGCCCGGCCGGTGGCCGCCGCGACCCTGCCGGAGCTGTTTGAGGCACAGGTCGCGCGGACCCCCGGCGAGCCGGCCGTGATCGGCGAGCGGTCCTACGACTACGCGGAGCTGGAGCAGCGTGCCAACCGTGTGGCGCACTGGCTGATCGGCCGGGGCATAGGCCCGGAGGACCGGATCGGCGTGCTGATGGAGCGCTCGGCCGACCTGGTCGTGGTCCTGCTCGGCGTGCTGAAGGCCGGGGCGGCCTACATCCCGGTGGACCCGAACTACCCGTCCGAGCGCATCCGGTTCGTGCTCACCGACGCCGCGCCCGCCCTGGTGCTGTGCACGAGCGGGACCGAGGGGCTGCTCGCCGACGGGGTCGAGCGGGTGGTGTGGGACGACCCCGCGACGGTGGTGGAGATCGCGGATCGTCCGGTGAGCGCGCCGGTGGTTTCGCTGCGCCCTGAGAACCCGGCCTACGTGATCTACACGTCCGGGTCGACCGGTACGCCCAAGGGCGTGGTCGTCACCCACGCGGGTCTCGCCAGCCTGTCCGGCTGCCAGATCGAACGGTTCGGGGTGGGTCCGGGGTCGCGGGTGCTGCAGTTCGCGGCCCTGGGCTTCGACGCCTCGGTGTGGGAACTGGTGATGGCGCTGACGTCCGGGGCCGCCCTTGTCACGGCACCCGCGGACCGGATGCCGCCCTACCGGCCACTGGAGGAAGTCCTCGGCGACTACGAGGTCACGCACGTGACACTGCCGCCGTCGGTGCTGGCCAGTGCCGGACACCTGCCCGCGTCCGTCCGGACCGTCGTCGTGGCGGGCGAGGCCTGCCCGCCGTCCCTGGTGGACGAATGGTCGGAACGGCTGAACCTGGTCAACGCCTACGGGCCGACCGAGACGACGATCTGCGCGACGATGACCGGCGCGCTGACGCCCGAGCCGGGCCGGACCACCGTGCCGATCGGCGGCCCGGTATGGAACAGCAGGGTGTTCGTGCTCGACGAGTTCCTTCGCCCGGTCGCACCGGGAGTCACGGGTGACCTGTACGTCGCCGGTGCCGGGCTCGCCCGTGGCTACGCGGGTCGGGCGGGGCTGACGGGCGAGCGGTTCGTGCCGTGCCCGTTCGGTGGCTCCGGGGAGCGGATGTACCGGACGGGTGACCTGGCGCGCTGGTCGAGGGACGGGCAACTGGCCTTCGCCGGCCGGGCCGACGATCAGGTGAAGATCCGTGGGTTCCGGATCGAACCCGGTGAGGTCGAGACGGTGCTTGCCGGCCACGAGAGCGTCGGCCAGGTCGCGGTGGTGGCCCGTGAGGATCAACCGGGCGTGAAGCGGCTGGTCGCCTACGTGGTCCCGGCCGGTGAGGAGTTCGGCGCAGAGGCGCTGGACGCCCTGGACGCGCTGCGGGAGTTCGCGGCGGACAAGCTCCCGGACTACATGGTTCCTTCGGCCGTGGTTGTGCTGGAGTCCCTGCCCGTCACCGTCAACGGGAAGCTTGACCGGGCCGCGCTGCCCGCACCGGAACTCGGTGGCGGCAAGGGCCGCGCGCCGGCGACGCTGGTGGAAGAGGCGCTGTGCGGGCTCTTCGCCGAGGTGCTGGGCCTGGAGCGGGTGAGCGCCGACGGTTCGTTCTTCGAGCTCGGTGGTGACTCGTTGCTCGCGATGCGGGTGATCGCCCAGATCCGGTCCGAGCTGGACGTCGAGATCAACATCCGGGAACTGTTCGGTGCGCCGACGGTAGCTGGGTTGGCCCGGTTGGTGGAGAGCGGTCAGGGCGGTCGGGTCCGTGCTGGTGTGGTGGTGCGGGAGCGGCCTGAGGTGTTGCCGTTGTCGTTCGGTCAGCAGCGGATGTGGTTCCTGAACCGGATGGAGGAGGCCGGGGCGGGTGCGGGTTACAACGTGCCGTTGGCGCTGCGGCTGTCGGGTGAGCTGAATGTGGTGGCGCTGGAGGCGGCTCTGCATGATGTGGCAGACCGGCACGAGACGCTGCGTACGACGTTTCCCGCGACCGGGGGCGTTCCCCGGCAGCAGGTCCTGGACGGCGCCGCCGGCCGGACCGCCCTCCACGTCCGGCACGTCACCCCGGCGGACCTGCCCTCGGCCTTGGCCGAGGTGGCGGGCCGGAGCTTTGACCTGACGCGCGATCTGCCGTGGCGGACCGAGCTGCTGGTCCTGTCGGAGACCGAACACGTACTGGTGCTGGTGGCACATCACATCGCGGTCGACGGCTGGTCGATGGGCGTCCTGGCCCGAGACCTGCGCGTCGCTTACGAGGCCCGCCTGCACGGCGCGGAGGTCGGCTGGTCGCCGTTGCCGGTGCAGTACGCCGACTACGCGCTCTGGCAGCGCGAGGAACTCGGCGAACTGGACGACCCGGACAGCCTGGTCAGCGCCCAGGTCGGCTACTGGCGCGAAGCACTGGCCGGGCTGCCCGAGGAACTGCTCCTCCCGGTGGACCGGACGAGGCCCGCGGTCTCGTCGTACCGAGGTGCCTCGGTCCGGGTGGAGATCGAGCCCGCCGCCCACGCCGGGCTGGTCGAGGCGGCCCAGCAGGGTTCGGCGACGATGTTCATGGTGGTTCACGCGGCGCTGGCGATGTTGCTGGCCCGGCTCGGCGCGGGCACCGACATCCCGGTGGGTACCGCTATTGCGGGCCGTCCTGACAGCGCCCTGGAGGACCTGGCCGGGTTCTTCATCAACACTCTGGTGTTGCGGACGGATGTCAGTGGTGACCCGACGTTTGCGGAGTTGCTGGCCCGGGTCCGGGAGACCGATCTGTCGGCCTACGCCCA
>NZ_JBHYXC010000045.1:0-52900 GCF_042751495.1 Streptomyces sp. NPDC059373
GTCCTGAGGGACGCCGCACACCCGGGCGCTCCTGTTTTTTCGTGCCGGGACGGGCGGGAGAAAAAGCCGAGGCCCGGAACGCGGTGCGTTCCGGGCCCGGGGTGCCACAGCGAAGCCGTAGGCGCTAGTCGCGCCGCAGGCTCGGCTTGAGGTCCTTGAGCCGAGCCAGCAGGCCGTTCACAAAGGCCGGCGACTCGTCCGTGGAGAACTCCTTGGCCAGCTGCACGGCCTCGTCCAGGGCGACGGCGTCGGGGACGTCGTCCTCCCAGATCAGCTCGTACGCGCCGAGGCGCAGGACGTTGCGGTCGACGACCGGCATGCGGTCGAGGGTCCAGCCGACGGCATACGTGGCGAGCAGCTCGTCGATGCGCTCGGCGTGAGCCGCGTAGCCCTCGATGAGCTGCATGGTGTATTCGCTGACCGGCGGTTGCCGGTCGTCGGTCCGGGCGAGCCGTATCCAGTCCGCCATGGCGACCTTGGGGCCTACACCCCGCTGCTCCGCCTCGAAGAGGATCTGGAAGGCCCGCTTGCGGGCCTTGTTGCGGGCAGCCACGGTTAGTTGTTCACCCGGCCGAGGTAGTCACCCGTGCGGGTGTCGACCTTGATCTTCTCACCCGTGGTGATGAAGAGCGGCACGCCGACCTCGTAACCGGTCTCCAGGCGCGCGGGCTTGGTGCCACCGGTGGAACGGTCGCCCTGGACGCCGGGCTCGGTGTACTCGATGACGAGTTCGACGGCGGCCGGGAGCTCGATGTAGAGGGGCGAGCCCTCGTACATCGCGACGACGGCCTCGAAGCCCTCGAGGAGGTAGTTGGCGGCGTCGCCGACCACCTCGGGAGAGACGTAGATCTGGTCGTACGTGTCCATGTCCATGAACACGAAGCTCTCGCCGTCCTTGTAGGAGAACTGCATGCCGCGCTTGTCGACGTTGGCCGTCTCGACCTTCACACCGGCGTTGAAGGTCTTGTCGACGACCTTGCCGGAGAGCACGTTCTTGAGCTTCGTACGGACGAAGGCGGGGCCCTTGCCGGGCTTGACGTGCTGGAACTCGACTACGGACCAGAGCTGGCCTCCGTCGAGCTTGAGCACGAGGCCGTTCTTGAGGTCGTTCGTGGATGCCACGGTTGCGGAATCTCCTGGACTGCTGCTGCGGAGACCAAACGTGCGCGCCCACTAGAGGGCGAGCAGCTCCTTGGTCGTGATGGTGAGTAGCTCGGGCCCGCCGTCCGCCTGAGGACGTACGACGAGTGTGTCGTCGATGCGGACACCGCCTCGGCCCGGAAGGTGGACCCCCGGTTCGACGGTGACCGGCACGCAAGCGTCCAGTTTACCCATGGCCGCGGGCGACAGCCGAGGGTCCTCGCCGATCTCCAGGCCGACACCGTGTCCGGTGCTCTCCCCCAGCGCGTCCGCGTACCCGGCGGAGGCCACCAGTTGGCGGGCGGCACGGTCGACATCACGGCAGGCCACACCCGGTGCGAGGGCCTCGCGGCCGGCTCGCTGGGCGGCGAAGACCAGCTCGTACAGCTCGATCTGCCAGTTGGCGGGAGTCGTCCCGATGACGAAAGTACGGCCCACCTCGCAGCGATATCCCCGGTAACTGGCGCCCAGACACACGGTGAGGAAGTCGCCCTCCTCGACCCGCCGGTCGGTCGGGAGGTGGTTCGCGGCGCCGGAGTGGGGGCCGGTGCCGACGTAGGTGGGGAAGGCGGGGCCGTCGGCGCCGTGGTCGACCAGACGACGCTCCAGCTCCAGGGCGAGGTGCCGCTCGGTGCGGCCGACCAGGATGGATTCCAGCAGCTCACCGAGGGCCTGGTCGGCGATCTCGGCGGAGATCCGCAGGGCGGAGATCTCCTGCTCGTCCTTGACCAGGCGCAGCTGTTCCACCGCGCCGCCCAGGTCGGCCAGCCGAATGCCGGGCACCACGGAGGCGATGGCCCGGTGCCGGGCGACGGTGAGGTGGTGCTCCTCGACGGCCAGCGCCTCGGCCTTCCGCTCCTGGGCGAGACCGGCGGCGGCCACGACCGGGTCACCGTCCGGCGCGGGCAGCACCACGGCCCGTACGTCCTCCGGTACCTGCCCCTCGGCGAGGTCGCCGGACGGCCGGCGGCGGTGGACCAGGACGTCCTGCGAGCCGGGCCCGACCAGCAGGACGGCGTCGGCGGGGGCGCAGCCGGTCAGGTAGCGGACGTTGGCCGGGCGCGAGACCAGGGCCGCTTCCGCCCCGGCCGCGGCGCAGCGGTCACGTAGGCGTTCCCGGCGGACAGCGTGCACCTCGGACATGTGGCGAGCGTACGTCGGGGCCCGGCGGACGGCCTGTCGAGAGGGTCCGGCGGGATGCTGACCGGGGCCCTACCAGGCCGGCGGCCCCTGGAGGCTGCGGGCGACGACGCTGTCGAGCGCGGCCGCGGCGGCGGGGACGTCCAGCTGGGAGTTGTCGATGATCGGCAGCCCGGAGCCGTACCAGCCGGCCATGCGGCCGTGGATGCGGGCGACCTCCTCGTCGGACAGGCGGCGGTTGCCCGAGCGCTGCGCGTTGCGGGCCAGGACCACGTCCAGCCCCGGGAGGAGCACGACAGGCAGCAGGCCGGGGCCCACATGCCGCTTCCAGCCTCCGAGGCCGACCACGGGCCGGTCGGGGAAGACGGCGTCGTCGATGATGCAGGAGATGCCGTTGGCCAGGAAATTGCGGGCCGAGAAGCCGCAGGTGCGGCGGGCGAGACGATACTGCGCCTCGGAATGCTCGTTCCAGCCGGACTGGGGGTCCGCGAACCCCGACCGCACCCATTCGCGTACGTCGTCCAGGCTGATGTGCGCCGTCGGTACGCCGCGGTGGTCCGCCCAGTGACGGGCGATGGTGGTCTTGCCCGCGCCCGCCGCGCCGATCAGCAGGACCGCTATGGGTGCGTGTGGCTGCGCCTGTGCCTGCGGCAGCTGGACCGGGGCACCTGGCGGCAGGGGGAAGTGCCCGGTGGTGCCGGGGGGCTGCGGCGGCCCCACAGCGTGCTGCATGTCGGCCCACTCCGTCTCGTACGGCTTTGCTTTGCGCGTTCGCTACCGAACGGTACCGTCCCGGAGCCGAGTTGTGTGAACGGCCGGGTGTCAGCAGGGTTGTGGGAGAACGTTCCGCAAGGCGAGCGGCCTACCCCCAACCGTCCTGCTTTTACTTGGCGACTTCCGCGTACGCGGCGATCAGCACGGCCGGGTCCGGGCCTTCCAGGACCGTCGGTTTGGCGAGGCCGTCGAGGACGATGAAGCGGAGGCGGTCGCCGCGGGACTTCTTGTCGACCTTCATGGTGTCCAGGAGCTTGGGCCACTGGTCGTAGCGATAGCTGAGCGGGAGGCCGACGGCCTCGAGGACGGCGCGGTGGCGGTCGGCGGTGGCGTCGTCCAAGCGGCCGGCGAGGCGGCCGAGTTCGGCGGCGAAGACCATGCCGACGGAGACGGCGGCGCCGTGGCGCCAGTTGTAGCGCTCGTTCTTCTCGATGGCGTGGGCCAGCGTGTGACCGTAGTTGAGGATCTCGCGGAGCCCCGACTCCTTGAGGTCCGTGGAGACCACCTCGGCCTTGACCCGGATCGCGCGCTCCAGCAGTTCCTGGGTGTGGGCGCCTTCGGGGCTGCGGGCGGCGACGGGGTCGGACTCGATGAGGTCGAGGATCGTCGGGTCGGCGATGAAGCCGGCCTTGATGATCTCGGCGAGGCCGCTGACGTAGTCGTTGACCGGCAGCGAGTCGAGCGCGGCCAGGTCGCAGAGGACGCCGGCGGGCGGGTGGAAGGCGCCGACGAGGTTCTTGCCCTCGGCGGTGTTGATGCCGGTCTTGCCACCGACCGCCGCGTCGACCATGCCGAGCACGGTGGTCGGGACGGCGATCCAGCGCACCCCGCGCAGCCAGGTCGCAGCGACGAAGCCGGCCAGGTCGGTGGTCGCGCCGCCGCCGACGCCGATGATGATGTCGGTGCGGGTGAAGCCGGTCTGGCCGAGGGCCTTCCAGCAGTAGGCGGCGACCTCGACGGTCTTGGACTCCTCGGCGTTCGGGAGCTGGATCGCGATCGCCTCGTAGCCCTGCTCCGCGAGGTCCTCGCGCAGCGCCTCGCCGGTCGCGGCCAGTGCCTCGGGGTGCAGCACGGCGATCCGCTTTGCGTCGGTGCCGATCAGCCCGGGCAGTTCGCCGAGCAGTTGTCGGCCGACGAGCACCTCGTACGATGCGGTGCCCGCGCTGCCGGCGACCTGGATGCGGGTGGGGGCGGCGGTCATGCGGTCTTCAACTCCAGGGCGTCCAGGACGACTTCGGCGACTTCCTCGGCGGTGCGGCCTTCGGTGCTGACGACCGCGCGCGCGACCTCGGTGTAGAGCGGGCGGCGGGCCTCCATCAACTCGCGCCACTTCTGGCGGGGGTTGACGGCCAGCAGCGGCCGGGCGGTGTCCAGGCCGACGCGCTTGACGGCCTCGGCGACGCCCATGTCGAGGAAGACCACCGGCAGCCCGGCGAGCAGCTTGCGGGTGTCGTCATTGAGGATGGCGCCGCCGCCGAGGGCCAGTACGCCGTCGTGCTCGGCCAGAGCCGCACGCACCGCCTCGGCCTCCAGGGCGCGGAAGTGCGTCTCACCCTCGTCGACGAAGATCTCGGCGATGGGGCGGCCCTGTGCGGCGACGATGTCGGCGTCGGTGTCCCGGCAGCTCAGGCCGAGCCGGGCGGCCACCAGCTCGCCGACGGTGGTCTTGCCGACGCCCATGGGTCCGACCAGGACCACCGCGGGCGCGCTCATCGGATGGCCAGGTTGTCGAGGTAGCCCTGGACGTTGCGGCGGGTCTCGGGGACGCTGTCGCCGCCGAACTTCTCGGCCACCGCGTCGGCCAGTACCAGCGCGACCATCGCCTCGGCGACGATCCCGGCGGCGGGCACCGCGCACACGTCCGAGCGCTGGTGGTGGGCCTGCGCCACCTCGCCGGTGGTCACGTCGATCGTGGCCAGCGCGCGCGGCACGGTCGCGATCGGCTTCATCGCGGCCCGTACGCGCAGCAGCTCGCCGGTGGTCAGCCCGCCCTCGGTGCCGCCGGAGCGGCCGGTGCTGCGACGGATACCGTCGGCGGTCGGGACGATCTCGTCGTGTGCCTTGGAGCCCGGGACGCGGGCCAGCTCGAAGCCGTCGCCGACCTCGACGCCCTTGATGGCCTGGATGCCCATCAGCGCGGCGGCCAGCCGCGCGTCCAGCCGCCGGTCCCAGTGCACGTGCGAGCCGAGCCCCACCGGCACGCCGTACGCCAGCACCTCCACCACACCGCCGAGGGTGTCGCCGTCCTTGTGGGCCTGGTCGATCTCGGCGACCATCCGCTTGCTGGCGTCGGCGTCCAGGCAGCGCACCGGGTCGGCGTCGAGCTGCTCGACGTCGGCCGGGGTCGGGTAGACGCCGTACGGGGCCTTGGCCGCGGCCAGCTCCACCACATGCGAGACGATCTCGATGCCGGTGGTCTCCTTCAGGTACGAGCGGGCCACCGCGCCCAGCGCGACGCGGGCGGCGGTCTCGCGGGCGCTGGCGCGCTCCAGGATCGGCCGGGCCTCGTCGAAGCCGTACTTCTGCATCCCCGCCAGGTCGGCATGGCCGGGGCGGGGCCGGGTCAGCGGGGCGTTGCGGGCCAGCCCGTCCAGGATCTCGCGGTCGACCGGATCGGCCGACATGACCTGCTCCCACTTGGGCCACTCGGTGTTGCCGACCATGACCGCGACCGGGCTGCCGAGCGACAGGCCGTGCCGCACGCCGCCCAGGAAGGTGACCTCGTCGCGCTCGAACTTCATCCGGGCACCGCGGCCATAGCCCAGCCGCCGCCGCGCCAGCGCGTCCGCCACCATGTCGGTGGTGATCGGCACGCCGGCGGGAAGACCCTCCAGCGTCGCCACGAGTGCGGGGCCGTGCGACTCCCCCGCGGTCAGCCAGCGCAACCTGCTCAACGGTGCTCCTCAAGTACTGCGCGTACGAAAGTGCGGCGAACGCCCCTCTACGTACGACTGCGGCTCGGGGCGAAAGCTGCCGTTCGATCCTCCCACGTTTCCCAATGTAGTTTGCGCCGGTCCACGGTGCGGACGGGCTCAGCGGCCGTGCAGCGCCGCCTCGCCCGCCGCGCGCATGGCGGCGAGCGGGGCGGGCTTGAGCCCGGTCATCTGCTCGACCTGGAGCACCGCCTGGTGCACCAGGAGGTCGAGCCCGCCGACGACGGCGCCGCCGCGCGCCGACCAGGCGGCGGCCAGCGGTGTGGGCCACGGGTCGTAGAGCACGTCGAAGAGCGCGCCCGGAGCCTGGGGCACGGCGCCGGCCATCGCGTCGACAGCCCCGGCGGGGGTCGTGGCGATCACCAGTGGGGCCTGGAGCCCCTCGGCGGCGTCCTCCCAGGCGGCGGTGCGGACGGCGACGCCGAGCCGCTCGCCCCACTGGCGCATCTCGGCGGCGCGGTCGGGGCTGCGTACGTACGCGGTGACCTCGCCGGTGCAGATGGCCGAGAGGGCGGCCAAGGCGGAGGAGGCGGTGGCACCGGCGCCGAGGACGGCGGCGGATTCGACGCGGTCGACGCCGCGCTCGCGCAGGGCGGCGACCATGCCGGGGATGTCGGTGTTGTCACCGACCCGGCGGCCGTCGTCGGTGAAGACCAGGGTGTTGACGGCCTCGACGGAGGCCGCCGTGTCGGTGATCTCGTCGAGGAGCGGGATCACCGCGCGCTTGAGCGGCATGGTGAGCGACAGCCCTGCCCACCCCTCCCGCTCGCCCTCCAGCCCCTTGAGGAAGCCCGGCAGGGCCTCCTCGTCCACGTCGAAGCGGTCGTACGACCAGCCGGTCAGGCCCAGCTCCGCGTAGGCGGCGCGGTGCAGCACCGGGGAGAGCGAGTGGCCGATGGGCGAGCCGAGCACGGCTGCTCTGCGGGCGCTGGGCATACGGGTTCAGGGCTCCTGCTGTGTGGCTGCGGGCCGGCTACTGGCACGATCCGGAGGTCGTGTTCAGGGTCTGGCCATGGTATTCGCAGTACGCCTTGACGTTCTTCAGGTGGTCGGCCCAGGTCACGGCGAAGCGGGTGTCGCCGGACTTGACCGTCACCCAGTACACCCAGTCGCCCTTGGTCGGGTTCAGGACGGCCTCGATGGCGTCGGAGCCCGGGTTGGCGATGGGCGCCGGGGGCAGGCCGGTGTTGGTGTAGGTGTTGAAGCCACCGGCCTTGGAGGCGAGTTCGGCGCTGGTGAGCTTGGTCTTGCCCAGGTGGTACTGCAGCGTCGAGTCGAGTTCCAGCTTGTGGTTGGTGGCGTTGGTGTTGAGCCGGTTGTAGAGGGCGCGGGCGGCCTTGCCCATGTCCGCCTTCTGGTCGACCTCGGCCTGCAGGATGCTCGCCTCGATGATCACGTCGTAGGCGGTGTCGAGGTTGACGTTCTTGCCGGCGGAGGCGAGGTCGAGCTTGGTGTACTCGGTCTTGGCGTTCTGGACCATCTGCTTGAGCAGGGCGACGGACGTGGTCTTGCTGCCGATCGAGTAGCGCGCGGGGTAGAGGAAGCCCTCGGGGTTGCCGCCGGCGTACGAGGGCAGGCCGAGCGCGCCGACGTTGTTCTGGGCGGCCTTCGCGGTGGTGCCGGAGCTGAGCTTGAGCTTGGCGTCGATCAGCGCGTAGATCTTGGTGGCGCGCAGGCCCTCGGGGATGATCAGCACGTTCTGGGAGCTGGGGTCGAGCATCATCGTGACGGCCGACTTGGCGGACATCTGCCCGCGTAGCACGTAGACGCCTGCCTGGATGAGCTTGCCCTTGGGGTTCGCATTGGTCGCGCTCACGAAGGCGTCGACGCTCTTGACCACCCCGGCCTTCTTGAGGATGTTGCCGATCGTGTTGCCGGACGATCCCGAGGGGATCTCGACCTGCACCTCGCCCTTGCCCGAGCCGGAGTAGTCCGGGGCCGGGCCGAAGTGCTGCTGGTAGTACTGGTAGCCGTACCAGGTCGCGCCGGCTCCACCGCCGCCCAGGACCAGCAGCACAACGAGGCAGGCGCAGCCGCTGCGGCGCTTCTTGCCGCCCTTGCTCTTGCCCTTGCCCTTGCCGCCACGTGCCCGACGGCCGTCGCGGGGGTCGTCGTCCTCGTCGTCATCGTCGCCGCCGGTGAAGAAGGCGTGGGTCTCCTCGGCGGGGATCGCCTCGGGGTCCCAGTCGGCAGGCGGCGGGGGGCTGGTGCGCAGCGGCTGCTGCTGCGGCTGTTGTTGCCGGGGCTGCTGTTGCTGGTCGTACTGCTGCTGGTCGTACTGCTGCTGCTCGTAGTGCTGCTGCTGTTGCGGCTGCTGGGGGTGTTGCGGCTGCTGCCCCTGGTACTGCGGGGGCTGGGGCGGCGGGTAGCCACCCTGGCCGTAGTAGTCGGCCTGCTGGCCGCCGTTGGCGTAGGGGTCGCCGTAGGGGTCGCCCGGATTTCCGCCGTACGCGGCAGGGGCGCCGCCCCAGGTGTCGTACTGCTGCTGCGGTTGCTGGGGCTGCTGCGGCTGCTGCTGGTAGCCCTGCTGGTCGTACTGGGGCTGCTGGCCCGTCGCGTACGGGTCCCAGCCGCCCTGTTGCTGCTGGTACTGGGGCTGCTGGTGCTGCTGCTGGTTGCCGTCCCACTGGTCACCGAAGAGAGGATCCTCGGAGTGCCACGGTTCGGAGCCGGGGCTCCGGCCATAGTCAGTCATCGATCCCCTAGCCTCGCGTGGTGGCAGCCGGTCGGCAGCCCCGCTTGTGGAAGGGCTGTGCAGCGCGGAACGTTACCGTACCGCGATCAGATAAACGGTTCGACGCTCTCGCCCGGAGCTTTACCAGACACCCGTTCGGTCTCAAGGGCGCTCTGCAGGATGACGACGGCGGCCGCCTGGTCCACCACGGCCCGGCCCTTTTTGGCTTTGACGCCCGAAGCGCGCAGTCCGTGGGTGGCGGTGACGGTGGTCATCCGCTCGTCGACCAGCCGCACCGGGACCGGTGTGATGATCTTCGCCACATCCTGCGCGAAGGCCCTGACCTTGGCCGCGGCGGGCCCCTCGCTCCCGCTGAGGGAGCGAGGGAGCCCGACGACGACCTCGATCGGCTCGTACTCGGCGACGATCTCGCCGAGCCGGCGCTTGGCTGCCGGGACGTCACGCCCCGGCACGGTCTCGACCGGGGTGGCGAGGACCCCGTCGGGGTCGCACGAGGCGACCCCGATCCGGGCATCCCCGACGTCGATCGCGAGGCGCCGGCCCCTGCGCATCAGGCCTTCTCGGCTACGAGACGCTGGACGGCTCCGATGGCGTCGCCGACGGCGGCCGGGTTCTGGCCACCACCCTGGGCCACGTCGTCCTTGCCGCCACCGCCGCCGCCGAGGGTCTTGGCGGCGGTACGGACCAGCTCGCCGGCCTTGATGCCGCGTTCGCGGGCGGCCTCGTTGGTGGCGATGACGGTCAGCGGGCGGCCGTTCGTCACGGTGAACAGGGCCACCACGGCCGGGCGGCCGCCGGTGATGCGCTGCCGTACGTCCAGGACGAGCTTGCGCAGGTCGTCGGCGCCGGTGCCCTCGGGGACCGCACCGGTCACCAGGGCGACACCCTTGACGTCCTGGGCGCCGGCGGCGAGCCCGGCGGCGGCCTGGAGGACCTTCTCGGCGCGGAAGCGCTCGATCTCCTTCTCGGCGTCCTTGAGCTTGGCCAGGACGCCGGAGATCTTGTCGGGCAGCTCCTCGGGACGGCCCTTCACCAGGTCCGTGAGCTGCGAGACGATCGTGTGCTCGCGGGCCAGGAAGTTGTACGCGTCCACCCCGACCAGGGCCTCGACACGGCGCACACCGGAGCCGATCGAGGACTCGCCGAGCAGCTTGACCAGCCCGAGCTGGGCGGTGTTGCCGACATGCGTGCCGCCGCACAGCTCCTTGGAGTAGTCGCCGATGGTGACGACGCGCACCCGGTCGCCGTACTTCTCGCCGAACTCGGCGATGGCGCCCTGCTTCTTGGCCTCGGCGATCGGCAGGACCTCGGCGGTCACGTCGAGTTCACGGGCGAGCACCTCGTTGATCTTCTGCTCGACGTCGGTGAGCACCGTGCCGGGAACGGCGGTCGGCGAGCCGAAGTCGAAGCGGAAGCGGCCCGGGGAGTTCTCCGAACCGGCCTGGGCGGCGGTCGGGCCGAGGGCGTCGCGCAGCGCCTGGTGGGTGAGGTGGGTGGCGCTGTGGGCGCGGGCGATGGACCGGCGGCGTACGAGGTCGATCTGGGCCAGGGCCCCGGATCCGACGGTGACCTCGCCGACCTGGACGACGCCCTTGTGCACGGTGACGCCCGGCACCGGCTGCTGGACGTCGCGGACCTCGATGACGGCGCCGGTGTCGATCCTGATCCGGCCGGTGTCGGCGAGCTGGCCGCCGCCCTCGGCGTAGAAGGGGGTGCGGTCGAGGATGACCTCGACCTCGTCGCCCTCGTTGGCGGCCGGGGACGGCACGCCGTCGACCAGCAGGCCGACGACGGTGGCCTCGCCCTCGTTGTGGGTGTAGCCGGTGAAGACGGTGGTGCCGGCGGTGTCGGCGACGGCCCGGTAGGCGGAGAGGTCGGCATGGCCGCTCTTCTTGACCATGGCGTCGGCCTTGGCGCGGTCCCGCTGCTCCTTCATGAGCCGGCGGAAGCCCTCCTCGTCCACCGACAGGCCCTGCTCGGAGGCCATTTCGAGGGTGAGGTCGATCGGGAAGCCCCATGTGTCGTGGAGCAGGAAGGCCTTGTCGCCGGGCAGCACCTTGCCGCCGGAGGCCTTGGTCTCGCTGACGGCGGTGTCGAGGATGTTGGTGCCGCCCTTGAGGGCCTTGAGGAAGGCGGCCTCCTCGGCCAGGGCCACGGTCTCGATGCGCTTGCGGTCCTCGATCAGCTCCGGGTACTGCTGGCCCATCGAGTTGATGACGACGTCCACCAGGTCGGCGACGACCGGCTGGTTGGCGCCGAGCAGACGCATGTTGCGGATGGCGCGGCGCATGATGCGGCGCAGCACGTAGCCGCGGCCCTCGTTGCCCGGGCTGACGCCGTCGCCGATGAGCATGACGGACGTACGCATGTGGTCGGCGACCACGCGCAGCGACACGTCGGAGGCGTGGGCGGCGCCATAGGCGACACCGCTCAGCTCGGTGGCCTTGTCGATGACGACGCGCAGGTTGTCGGTCTCGTACATGTTCTGTACGCCCTGCAGGATCATGGCGAGGCGTTCGAGACCGAGGCCGGTGTCGATGTTCTTGGCGGGCAGGTCGCCGAGGATCGGGAAGTCCTCCTTGCCGGTGCCCTCGCCGCGCTCGTACTGCATGAAGACCAGATTCCAGATCTCCACGTACCGCTCGTCGTTGACGGCCGGTCCGCCCTCTTCGCCGAACTCGGGGCCGCGGTCGTAGTTGATCTCGGAGCACGGGCCGCAGGGGCCGGGGACGCCCATGGACCAGTAGTTGTCCTTCATGCCCAGGCGCTGGATGCGCTCGGCGGGGACGCCGATCTTGTCGCGCCAGATGGTCTCGGCTTCATCGTCGTCTTTGTAGACCGTGATCCAGAGCTTCTCGGGCTCCAGGCCGTAGCCGCCGTCCGCCACGGAGCTGGTGAGCAGCTCCCAGGCGTACTTGATGGCGCCTTCCTTGAAGTAGTCGCCGAAGGAGAAGTTGCCGCACATCTGGAAGAACGTGCCGTGCCGGGTGGTCTTGCCGACCTCTTCGATGTCGGGGGTGCGCACGCACTTCTGCACGCTGGTGGCGCGCTTGAAGGGGGGCTTGACCTCACCGAGGAAGTACGGCTTGAAGGGGACCATGCCCGCCGGCACCAGCAGCAGCGTGGGGTCGTCGGCGATGAGGGACGCCGAAGGCACAACGGTGTGCCCGCGCTCCTCGAAGAAGCGCAGCCAGCGGCGGCGGATTTCAGCCGACTCCATCAGTGATCGTCCTTCCGGTTGTACGCGATCTCCGGGCGCTGCCCGGGGAGATCGAGATCAGGGGCCGTACGGCCCAGTGCGTCGTTGAGCTGGTCCTCACGCTCGGCCATGCCGGCGCGTACGTCCTGCGCGAAGGTGCGCAGCCGGTCCCCCGCTTCGAGCGCCTTGTCGGCCGCCTTGACGGCCAGGCTCTCCGGGCTGAGGCTGCGGATCTTGCGGTGGACCTTGTTGGTGGCCCAGACACCGGTTGCGGCGCCGGCGGTGAACCAGAAAGCGCGGCGGAACATGCAGGTCAGCCCCTCGACTTACGGTCACGGGCGGACGGCAGGGTCCGGCCGACGACCACGGTGTGCTTCTTCGCCGCGCCCTTGGCCCCTCGGCCCTGCAAGCCGACCGCGCGCCTGACGCCGTAGCCGAAGGCGGCCACCTTGACCAGCGGGCCGCCGAAGGTGGAGGCGACGGTGGTGGAGAGCGCGGACGCGTTGGCGGTGACCTCCGCGACGTCCGAGGTGATGGTGTCCACCCGGTCGAGCTGGGTGTGGGCGGAGCGCACCGCGGCCGACGCCTCGCCGAGCAGCGGGACGGCCTGCTCGGTGACATCCGCGACGAGCCGCGTGGCCTGCCGCAGCGTCTGCGCCAACCTGACCAGGACCACGGCCAGGAAGGACACCAGAATCGCCCAGAAGACGGCCACGATGAGGCCGGCCACCTCGCCACCGGACACGATGCTGCTCCTTGGAAGTTGCACGGCGGTTGATTCCGCATCGGTACTCGGGAAATCGACAAGGAGAACCGACAACAGATACCGACCTTATCGCGCCGGACCCCAGCCCCCGTACCGCATTACCGGCGGGGCGGGCCGCCCGGATCGAGCGCTCGGGTTGACGCCCGGGCTGTACGTTCCGCACACCCGGCGGTACGCTCCGTGACCCATGCGGCCCCATCCGACCCCAGGCAACCTCCCCGCGGAGCTGAACCACTTCGTGGGGCGCCGGCGTGAGCTGTCGGAGGTCGCCGACCTGCTGGGCCGGGCCAGACTGGTCACGCTGAGCGGGGTCGGCGGGGTCGGCAAGACCCGGCTCGCGGTGCGGGCGGCCGTGGAGGCCGCCGCGGGCGACGGATTCCCCGACGGGGCCTGGCTGGTGGAGCTGGCGCCCGTACGGGACCCGGGACTGGTGGAGCATTCGGTGGCCGAGGCGCTGGGGCTGACCGACCACACCACCCGGCTGCCGCGAGCCACGCTGGCCGCCCACCTGGCCGGCCGGGAGCTGCTGCTGGTGCTGGACTGCTGCGAGCGCCAGGTGGAGGCCACGGCCCGGCTGACCGAGGCGCTGCTGCGGCAGGCCCCCGGGCTGCGGGTGCTGGCCACCTCCCGGCAGCCGCTGGGGGTGGCGGGCGAACACCTGCTGACCCTCGATCCGCTGGCGGACGACGCGGTGGAGCTCTTCGCGGACCGGGCGGCGGCCGCGCTGCCCGGCTTCGCGGTGGACGAGGCCAACCGGTCCGAGGTGGCGGAGCTGTGCCGCCGCCTGGACGGGCTCCCGCTGGCCCTGGAGCTGGCGGCGGGCCGGATGCGGGCGCTGTCGCTGGAGCAGATCCTGGAGCGGCTCGACGACCGCTTCGCACTGCTGACCCGGCGCGGGGCCACCGGCCCGGCCCGGCATCGCGCGCTGCGTACGGCGATCGGCTGGAGCCACGAGCTGTGCAGCCCGGCCGAACGGCTGCTGTGGGCGCGGCTGTCGGTCTTCTCGGGGGACTTCGACCTGGAGGCCGCGGAGTACGTCTGCTCGGGCCCGGAACTGCCGTCGGACGCGATGATGGACCTGATCGCGGATCTGATGGACAAGTCGGTGGTGCTGCGCCGGGAGACAGCGGGCGTGGTGCGCTATCTGCTGCTGGACACGGTGCGCGAGTACGGGCTGGGCTGGCTGGCCGCGATGGGCGACGAGGAACGGGTGCGGGCCCGGCACCGGGACTGGTACCTGGGCTTCGCCACCTGGGGCGAGCTGGAGTGGTTCAGCGCGCGGCAGGCGCAGGTCGCCAAGAGCACCGAGCGGGAACTGGCCAATCTGCGGGCGGCGCTGGAATTCTCGCTGGCGGACCCGAGCGAGTTCCGGATCGGCCAGTTCCTGGCCGGGACGCTGTGGTTCTACTGGGTGGGCTGCGGACGACTCACGGAGGGCCGGTACTGGCTGGAGCGGGCGCTGGCCGTCGATGACACGCCGACCGAGCAGCGGGCGAAGGCGCTGTGGGTGTGCGGCTATGTGTCGATCCTCCAGGGCGACGGGCTCGCCGCGCTCGGTGTGCTGCACGAGTGCCGCCAGCTGGCCCTGGACACCGGGAACGCCGCCGCGGTGGCCTACTCGGTGCACCGGCTGGGCTGCGGTGCCCTGCTGAGCGGTGATCTGACGCGTGCCGAGGCGCTGTTCGAGGAGGCGCTGGGCCACTACCGCATGCTGGGCGAGCTCAACAGCAACGTCATCATGGCGGAGGTCGAGCTGGCGATGGCCGCGGCCTTCAAGGGCGAGCTGGAGCGCGCCGTCGACATCTGCGAGTCCGTCCGTGAGGTGTGCGAGGACCACGGCGAGCGCTGGGCGCTGGCGTACGCCCTCTACACGCGGGCGGTCATCGCCTGGCTACAGGACGACCCGGCGCTGGCCCGGCAGCTTGCCTCCGAGTGCGTACGGATCAACCAGGTGTTCCGGGACCTGGTGGGCGTCGTGCTCGGCATGGAGCTGCTGGCGCTGCTGACGGCCGC
This sequence comes from Streptomyces sp. NPDC059373, assembly GCF_042751495.1. NCBI lineage: Bacteria > Bacillati > Actinomycetota > Actinomycetes > Kitasatosporales > Streptomycetaceae > Streptomyces > Streptomyces sp. NPDC059373. The sequence goes on from NZ_JBHYXC010000045.1 coordinate 14,661, forward strand.
GTACGACGCGGAGGAGGCCGCCGTGCTGCAGGGCGCCGCGGGCGGCATCTGGGACCTGGTGGGGCTGCCGGTCTTCGGCTCCCACCATTTCGGCATTCCGCACAACCGGTGCGAGGAGCTGTGCCGGGCGGCGCTGGGCGGGGTCGGCTATGCGCAGGCCTTCGCGGCGGGATCCGGCCTGGACCTGGACGCGGCGGTGACCCGGGTGCTGCTCGGCCCGGTACGGGCCGCGGCGCAGCGCGTGCCGGTGCGGGCGGCGCCCAGCCGGCTGCCGATGGATGCCTCGGCGAGGACGCCGGACGGCGGCGGCTGAGCGGGCCGGGAAGGGCGCGGGGAACTGCGCGACCAGCCCACCGGGGCCCGCACCTGGGCAAGACGAAGCCCGCCTGTCCCTGGCCGTTGCCGGGGACAGGCGGGCTTCGTACGCCGGGTGCGGCGAGCGTCAGCGAGCGTAGTACTCGACGACGAGCTGCTCGTCGCAGATCACGGGGACCTCGCGACGGTTCGGCAGGCGGTCCAGGCGGAAGGCCAGCGCCTGCAGGTTGACCTGCAGGTACTTGGCGACCTCGCCCTCGCCGGCCCAGCCACCCTCACGGGCGACCTGGAACGGCGTCTTGTTGCGGGAGCGCTCGCGGACCTGGACGACGTCGTCCGGCTTCACGCGGAAGGACGGCTTGTCGACCTTCTGGCCGTTGACCTCGATGTGGCCGTGCACGACCTGCTGGCGAGCCTGGTAGATGGTGCGGGCCAGCCCGGCGCGCAGGACGAGGGCGTCCAGGCGGCGCTCCAGCTCGACGACCAGGGCCTCACCGGTCTTGCCTTCGGCCTTCTTGGCGCGGTCGTAGGCGCGGGCCATCTGGCGCTCGGAGATGTCGTACTGGGCGCGGAGGCGCTGCTTCTCGAGCAGACGGACCTTGTAGTCGCTGTTCTGCTTGCGGCCGCGACCGTGCTCGCCCGGCGGGTAGGGGCGGGCCTCGAAGTACTTGACAGCCTTCGGGGTGAGCGCGATACCGAGCGCCCTGGACTTCTTGACCTTGGGACGCGACTGGTTAGGCACGTTCTCCAGACCTCCGTGTAAGTTAGGTTAGGCTTACCTTAACTGAGGAGATCGCATGTATCGCCCTGGGAACACCAAGCGCATCACAGACAACGCCAACGCTCAGTCCAACAGCGTTGGACCCGACGCCGTTGGTGAAACCCAAGGCGAAGGGATGACGGAGGTCCGATCAGCTCATGGTCAGCCGCGTCCCAGCGGGCATGAAACCGCTCGACTGCCGTCAGCAGCCGAACGCACACGAACTCTCGTACAGAGTACAGCGTCGGCGGTACTGGTCATTCCCGGCCTCGACGGGGTGCGGCAGGACGAGATCACCCCTGGTGAGCGGACCACCGGCACCGACGGCGACGTCTTCCTGCTGTTTCCGGCGGATTCGCCCGCGGTGCGGGCCGCCACGCATGCCGAGGCCGACGAGCTCCCCGCTGTGCTGGAGATCACGGATGTCGCCCCGGTGGCGGTGCCGAACCGGATCCGGGGCCGCGCCTGGGTCGCCGGGTGGCTCACCTGCGCGCGGGAGCTGCCCGCCAGGCCCGGCCGCGTATGGCTGCGCCTGGAGGTCGGGGAGGCCTCGGTGGACGACCTGTGGGGCGCCGAGCCGGTCACACCGGAGGACTTCGTCGCGGCGGCGGCCGACCCGCTGGTCGCCCATGAGGCCGAGCTTCTGCAGCACGTGGCCTCCTCGCATGCCGACCAGCTCGACTGGCTGTGCGCGCTGGCGAGCGGTGCCTGCGAGATCGAGCCGGAGCGCGCGGTGCCGCTGGCGCTCGACCGTTTCGGGCTGCGGGTGCGCTTCACCGGCAGGGGCGGTGCCTTCGACGCCCGCTTCGAATTCCGGTCGCCGGTGCGCGGGCCGGAGGAGCTGCACCGGGAGATGCACGCCCTCTTCGAGGCGGCGTACGAGGTGGCGCACCCGGAGCAGTCCTAGTCCCCGGCCAGCCGCTCGCGGACTCGCTCGACCACATCCGCGTACCGCGCCTCGGCGCCGTGCCTGGTGGGCTCGTAGTACCGCGCGCCGTGGATGGCGTCGGGGGCGTACTGCTGTGCGGCGATGCCGCCCGTCACGTCGTGCGGATAGACGTAGCCCTGGGCGTGGCCCAGCTTGGCGGCGCCCTTGTAGTGCCCGTCGCGCAGATGCGGCGGGACGGGGCCGGCCTTGCCCGCCCGGACGTCGGCGAGGGCGGCGCCGATGGCCAGGGTCGCGGCGTTGGACTTGGGTGCCAGGGCGAGCGCGATGGTGGCGTGGCTGAGGGTGAGCGCGGCCTCGGGGAAGCCGATGAGGGCGACGGCCTGGGCGGCGGCGACCGCGGTGGGCAGGGCGGTGGGATCGGCCAGGCCGATGTCCTCGCTGGCGGAGATCATCAGGCGCCGGGCGATGAAACGCGGGTCCTCGCCGGCCTCGATCATGCGGGCCAGGTAGTGCAGCGCGGCGTCCACGTCGGAGCCCCGGATGGACTTGATCAGGGCGCTGGCCACGTCGTAATGCTGGTCGCCGTCACGGTCGTACTTCACCGCGGCCCGGTCGACGGTCTCCTCCAACGTGCCGAGGCTGACCGACTCCTCGCCCTTCGCCATGGCGGCTCCCGCGCCCGCCTCCAGCGCGGTGAGCGCCCGCCGCGCGTCGCCGCCCGCTATCCGCAGCAGATGCGCCTCGGCGTCCTCGGCCAGCGTGACCGCGCCGCCGAGACCGCGCTCGTCGGTGAGTGCCCGGCGCAGCAGACCGCGCAGGTCCTCGTCGGTGAGCGGCTCCAGGGTGAGCAGCAGGGAGCGGGACAGCAGCGGCGAGATCACCGAGAAGTACGGATTCTCGGTGGTGGCGGCGATGAGGGTGACCCAGCGGTTCTCCACGGCGGGCAGCAGCGTGTCCTGCTGCGCCTTGCTGAAGCGGTGGATCTCGTCGAGGAAGAGCACGGTGTCGCGGCCGTACATCCCGGACTGCTGCTTGGCGCTCTCGATGACCGCGCGGACCTCCTTGACGCCCGCGGTGATCGCCGACAGCTCCACGAAGCGCTTCTCGGTGGCCTGGCTGACCACATACGCCAGCGTGGTCTTCCCCGTCCCCGGCGGCCCCCACAGGATCACCGACGACGCGCCCGCCGGTCCCCCCGCGCCCTCGCCCACGAGCCGGCGCAGCGGCGATCCCGGCCGCAGCAGATGCCCCTGCCCCACCACCTCGTCCAGGGTGCGCGGGCGCATGCGTACGGCCAGCGGACTGCCGCCCGGTTCACGGGCCTGGCGGTCCTCGGCGGCTGCGGTGAACAGGTCGGGCTCCACGACATCGAAGCCTATGTCACCGCACCGACAACGCCGTCGCGCCTCAGATCAGCGTGCTCCAGTACGACCACCAGCGGGTCAGGATCAGCATGACGATGATCGCGTACCAGAGCACCGGGATCACCCAGTGGAACTCCAGGATCAGCGACCGCGCCCCGGCGGGGACCTTGATGACGCCGTGCTTGATGTTGTGCACGGCGGTGTACCAGAACAGGGCGATGGTGACGGCCCAGGCAAGCGAGCACCACAGGCACAGCGAGCCGATGCTGTACAGCGACTGGTACTGCAGCCAGGTCACGAAGCCGACGCCGAACACCGTGCCGGCCTGGAGACCCAGCCAGTACCAGCGGCGGTAGCGGGCGCCGGCGAACAGGCCCATGCCGATGGCGGCGACGATCGGGTAGGCGACCATGCCGATCATCGGGTTGGGGAAGCCGAAGACGTGCGACTGCTCGCTCTTCATGATGTTGCCGCACGAGATGATCGGGTTCAGGCTGCAGCCGGGCACGAAGTTCGGGTCCTCGAGCAGCTTGAACTTGTCGATCACGATGACCCACGAGGCCAGCAGGCCGAGCGCGCCGCAGACCACGAGCAGCCAGCTGAAGGCCTTGCCCGCACCGATCCGCCCGTCCGGTTCCTGCCGCTCGTCGCCGGTACGAGCCTCATCAAGCGCTGGTGCCACCATGTCGCCGTTCCCTAGGTCCGTCGTGTGCCGCTCGGGCCGATCCGCACTGCCCAACGCTAGCGGCCCGACGGAAGTGCCGGGCCGCGTCGCGTTGTTTTTTCGAGGCCGGTATTCAGGCCCGCTTCTCCAGCAGAGTCGTGACGACCTCGGCCAGGGGTACCGCGTTCTGCTCGCCGCTCTCCAGATCCTTGAGCTGGACGACGCCCTCGGCGAGGTCGCGCTCACCGGCGACGATCGCGTACCGGGCACCGGAGCGGTTGGCGGACTTCATGGCGTTCTTCAGGCCCTTGCCGCCGTACGCGAAGTCGGTGGCGACCCCGGCCCGGCGCAGCTCGGTGACCGTGGCGAACAGGACGCGGCGGGCCTCCTCGCCGAGCGGGACGGCGAACACCTCGGTGGTCGGGGGCAGTTCGAGCTCGATGCCCTCGGCCTCCAGCGCCAGGACCGTACGGTCCACGCCGAGCGCCCAGCCGACGGACGGCAGGGCGGGGCCGCCGATCATCTCGGACAGGCCGTCGTAGCGGCCGCCGCCGCCGACCGCGGACTGCGAACCGAGGCCGTCGTGGACGAACTCGAAGGTGGTGCGGGTGTAGTAGTCCAGGCCGCGCACCAGCTTGACGTCGTCCTCGAAGGCGACACCGGCCGACGTCAGCACCTCCCGTACTTCCTCGTGGTAGGCCTTGCAGGCGTCGCAGAGGTAGTCGCGCAGCACGGGCGCGCCGGTCAGCTGCTTCTGGACGTCGGGGCGCTTGTCGTCGAGCACCCGCAGCGGGTTGATGTCGACGCGGCGGCGGGTGTCCTCATCCAGGTCGAGGCCACGCAGGAAGTCCTGGAGCGCGGTCCGGTAGACGGGGCGGCATTCCTTGTCGCCCAGCGAGTTCAGCAGGATGCGGAATTCGCGCAGGCCGAGGGAGCGGTAGGCCTGGTCGGCGAGGATGATCAGCTCGGCGTCCAGCAGCGGGTCCTCGGCGCCGATCGCCTCGGCGCCCACCTGGGAGAAGTGCCGGTAGCGGCCCTTCTGCGGGCGCTCGTAGCGGTAGTACGAACCGGAGTACCAGAGCTTGACCGGCAGGTTTCCCGTCTTGTGGAGGTTGGCCTCCAGCGCGGCGCGCAGGACGGAGGCGGTTCCTTCGGGACGCAGGGCGAGCTCGTCGCCGCCCTTGGTGGTGAGGGTGTACATCTCCTTGGTCACGATGTCGGTGGACTCACCGACGCCGCGCGCGAAGAGTTCGACGGTCTCGAAGCCGGGCGTCTCGACGTAGCCGTAGCCGGAGTTCCGCAGCGGCGCGGCGATGGCCTCGCGTACCGCCAGGAACTTCGCGGAGTCGGGCGGCAGCAGGTCGTACGTGCCCTTGGGGGCCTTGAAAGTGCTCACGGGAGGTTCTCTCGTCACAATCCTCGTCGCGGAGCCGCGTGGTCGCCGTCGGCTCCGGGGCCGCGGGCCGCCTCGCCCATGTAGGGGTTGGCGGCGCGCTCGCGGCCGATGGTGGTCTGGGGGCCGTGGCCGGACAGCACCACGGTCGAGTCGTCGAGCGGCAGGCACACGCGGGCCAGCGACTCGTACAGCTCGGCCGTGTCGCCGCCGGGCAGATCGGTACGTCCGACGGAGCCGGCGAACAGCAGGTCACCCGAGAAGAACACCGACGGGATGTCGGCGGTCTGCGGCAGCCTGAAGGTCACCGACCCCCTGGTATGGCCGGGCGCGTGCGCGACGGTCAGGTCCAGTCCCGCCAGCTGCAGCCTGCTGCCGTCGGTCAGTTCCCTCAGGTCGTCCGGTTCGCCGACGGTCAGCTCGCCCATCAGCTGCTGTCCGATCGAGCGCCCCAGGGCCTTCTCCGGGTCGCTGAGCATGTAGCGGTCCTCGGGATGTATCCAGGCCGGCACATCGTGGGCCCCGCAGACCGGGACGACCGACGCCACATGGTCGATGTGGCCGTGGGTGAGGATCACGGCGACAGGCTTGAGCCGGTGTTTGGCGAGGGTCTCCTCGACGCCCTGGGCCGCCTGGTGGCCCGGGTCGATGATGACGCACTCCTCACCGGCGGCGGGGGCGACCACATAGCAGTTGGTCCCCCAGGCCCCGGCCGGGAACCCGGCAATAAGCACGTTCGTCCTTCTGTCGTCCACGGGAGATCTACGCGGTCCAGCAGTGCACGAGCCTACCGGCGCCGCCACGGCCGTCGCGAACCAGTAACGTCACTGGACGACGGGACGCGGGGACGCGAAGATCTCCGGAACGCGGAATCACGTTCGGAATACCGGCAATCGGGAGAAGGCGCAGTGGTCACGAAGGATCAGCGGCGGCGGCAGCTCGCCCGCGAGAAGTTCGAGCGGCAGCAGCAGCGGCGGGTCGTGGAGCGGTCCAAGTACCGGCGGCGCAATGCCGTGATCGCCGCAGTGGTCGCGGTCGTCGTCGCGGCGGGCGGCGCCTCCTGGGCCCTGGGCCTCGGGAGCGGTACGAAGGACGATGCCGCGGCGTCGGCGTCCACCTCCCCCTCCGCGAGCGCGACCAGCAAGGCACCCGACCCCTGCGCGAAGGCGGCTGCCGGCAGCATCGCCACCAAGACGTGGAAGAAGGAGCCGGCGGTCACCATCGACAAGACGGCGAAGTACGTCTTCACCATGAAGACCACCTGCGGTGACATCGCCGTGAACATGGACGCGGCCGACGCCCCGCACACGGTGAACTCGTTCAAGTTCCTTGCCGACAACGGCTACTTCGACCACACCAAGTGCCACCGCCTGACGACCTCGGGCATCTACGTGCTGCAGTGCGGCGACCCGACCGGGCAGGGCTCCGGCGGCCCGGGCTACACGATCCCGGACGAGAACCTCAAGGCGAAGTCCATCTCCAAGGGCACGTACCCGGCGGGCACCGTCGCGATGGCCAACACCGGCAGCAAGCACACCGGCGGCAGCCAGTTCTTCCTCGTCTACAAGGACAGCACGCTGCCCGCGAGCTACACCCCGTTCGGCACGATCAGCAGCTCGGGCATGACGGTCCTGAACAAGATCGCCGCCGCGGGCGAGGCGAACGGCACCGGTGACGGCGCCCCCAACGCCACCGTCGTGATCAACAAGGCGACCGTCACCAAGTCCTGACCGTAACGGCGCCCCGGCCCCGGCCGTTCGTGAATTTCGCCTGTGCGGGATGCGGACAGCCGGGGTACCGGTCGCCTATGTTGGCGGTTGTATAGGGTGCGTGCGCCGGCTCTGAGGAGTTTCAGCAGCGCACCGGACCTGCCAGGGCGTGGCCCTGGCCGGATGAAACTGTGGAAGATGCCCGGGGTCCCTTACGACAGCCGGACATCAGGTGAGGAGGCTGCCGTGAGCAGCGACCCGTGGGGCCGCGTCGACGAGACGGGGACCGTGTACGTGCGTACGGCCGAGGGTGAGCGGGAGGTCGGTTCGTGGCAGGCAGGCTCCCCCGAGGAGGCGCTGGCCTACTTCGAGCGCAAGTACGAAGGCCTCGTCGTTGAGATCGGCCTCCTCGAACGCCGGGTGCGCACCACCGATCTCGCCCCGAAGGACGCGCTGACCGCCATCGAGCACCTGCGTGCCTCGGTGGACGGCGCACACGCGGTGGGCGACCTGGACGCGCTGTCCAAGCGGCTCGACGCGCTGGTCGGCCTGGTGGACTCCCGCCGCGAGGAGCGCAAGGCCGCCAAGGCCAAGCAGACCGACGAGGCCAAGCACTCCAAGGAGCAACTGGTCGCCGAGGCCGAGCAGCTCGCGGAGAGCGAGCAGTGGCGGTCGGCCGGCGAGCGGCTGCGCGCGCTGGTGGACACCTGGAAGGGTCTGCCGCGGCTGGACCGCAAGACCGACGACGAGCTGTGGCACCGCTTCAGCCACGCCCGCTCGGTCTTCTCCAAGCGCCGCAAGGCGCACTTCGCCTCGCTGGACGCCCAGCGCGAGGATGCGCGGCGCGCCAAGGAGAAGCTGGTCGAGGAGGCGCAGTCGCTGTCCGGCTCCACCGACTGGGGCCCGACGGCCGCCCGCTACCGCGAGCTCATGAACGACTGGAAGGCCGCCGGGCGCGCCCAGCGCGAGGCCGAGGACGATCTGTGGAACCGTTTCCGCGGTGCGCAGGACGTCTTCTTCGCGGCGCGCTCCGAGGTCTTCGCCGAGCGGGACGTCGAGCAGCGGGAGAATCTGGCGAGCAAGGAGGAGCTGGCCATCGAGGCCGAGAAGCTCCTTCCGGTGTCCGATCTCAAGGGCGCCCGCGCGGCGTTCCGGACGATCAACGAGCGCTGGGAGGCCATCGGCCACGTCCCGCGCGACGCCCGGCCGAAGATCGAGGCCCGGATGCACGCGGTCGAGCGGGCGATCCAGGAGGCCGAGGAGTCGGAGTGGCGCCGTACGAACCCGGAGGCCCGCGCCCGGGCCGCTGGGCTCACCGGGCAGCTCCAGGCGGCCGTGGACAAGCTGTCCGGGCAGGTCGAGGCGGCTCGTGCCGCGGGCAACAACGCCAAGGCGGACAAGCTCGCGCGGGAGCTCGAGGGACGCCAGGCGCTGCTCGACCAGGCTCTGAAGGGGCTCCAGGAGTTCGGCGGCTGAAGCCGGCCGTACAGCAGGAGCGGCCCCCCGCACGGTTTCGTGCCGGGGGCCGCTTTGCTGCTGCTTGCGTCGCTACTTCGCCCGGGCCGAGGTCACCCGGTACACGTCGTAGACGCCCTCCACACCACGTACGGCCTTGAGGACGTGGCCGAGGTGCTTGGGGTCGCCCATCTCGAAGGTGAACCGGGAGGTGGCGACCCGGTCGCGGGAGGTCTGGACGGCGGCCGACAGGATGTTGACGTGCTGGTCGGACAGGACGCGGGTGACGTCGGACAGCAGCCGGGACCGGTCGAGGGCCTCGACCTGGATGGCGACCAGGAAGACCGAGGACTGGGTGGGCGCCCATTCGACGTCGATGATGCGTTCGGGCTGTTGCGCCAGCGAGTCGACGTTGACGCAGTCCGCGCGGTGCACGGAGACCCCGGCGCCGCGGGTGACGAAGCCGACGATGGGGTCGCCCGGGACGGGGGTGCAACAGCGGGAGAGCTTGACCCAGACGTCCTTCTCGCCCTTGACGATGACGCCCGGGTCGGCGTTCCGCCGCTTGGTGCGGCTGCGCGAGGGGGTGGTGACCTCGGCGATGTCCTCGGTCGCGCCCTCCTCACCGCCCAGGGCCTCGACGAGCTTCTGCACGACGGACTGCGCGGTGATGTGCCCCTCGCCGATCGCCGCGTACAGCGCGGAGATGTCGGGGTAGCGCATCTCGTGCGCGAGCGTGACGAGCGAGTCGCCGGTCAGCACCCGCTGGATCGGCAGGTTCTGCTTGCGCATGGCCCGCGCGATGGCTTCCTTGCCCTGCTCGACGGCCTCCTCGCGGCGCTCCTTGGAGAACCAGGCGCGGATCTTGTTGCGGGCACGCGGTGACTTGACGAAGCCGAGCCAGTCGCGGGACGGCCCGGCGCCGGCGGCCTTGGAGGTGAACACCTCCACCGTGTCGCCGTTGTCGAGCGTGGACTCCAGCGGGACGAGGCGGCCGTTGACGCGGGCGCCTATGGTGCGGTGGCCGACCTCGGTGTGGACGGCGTACGCGAAGTCCACGGGCGTGGCCCCGGCCGGAAGCGCTATGACGTCACCCTTGGGGGTGAAGACGAAGACCTCGTTCTGCGAGAGGTCGAAGCGCAGCGACTCCAGGAACTCGCCCGGGTCCTCGGTCTCCTTCTGCCAGTCCAGGAGCTGCCGCAGCCACGCCATGTCGTTGATCGCGTCGCCCTCGCCGCGCCTGGGCGTGTCGGTGCGGACCTTGGAGGTGCCGGCGACGGCCTCCTGCTTGTACTTCCAGTGCGCGGCGATGCCGTACTCGGCGCGGCGGTGCATGTCGAAGGTGCGGATCTGCAGCTCGACCGGCTTGCCGCTGGGTCCGATGACGGTGGTGTGCAGCGACTGGTACATGTTGAACTTGGGCATCGCGATGTAGTCCTTGAACCGGCCGGGGACCGGATTCCACCGCGCGTGGATGGTGCCCAGCGCCGCGTAGCAGTCGCGGACGGAGTCGACCAGTACGCGAATGCCCACCAGGTCGTAGATCTCGGCGAAGTCGCGGCCTCGCACGATCATCTTCTGGTAGACGCTGTAGTAGTGCTTCGGACGTCCGGTGACCGTCGCCTTGATGCGGGCCGCTCGCAGATCCTGCTGGACCTGGTCGGTGACGACGGCGAGGTACTCGTCGCGCTTGGGGGCGCGCTCGGCGACCAGCCGGACGATCTCGTCGTACATCTTGGGGTAGAGGATCGCGAAGGCGAGGTCCTCCAGCTCCCACTTGATGGTGTTCATGCCCAGCCGGTGGGCCAGCGGGGCGTAGATCTCCAGGGTCTCGCGGGCCTTCTTCTCCTGCTTCTCCCGCTTGAGGTAACGCATGGTGCGCATGTTGTGCAGGCGGTCGGCGAGCTTGATGACCAGGACCCGCGGGTCCTTCGCCATGGCGACGACCATCTTGCGCACGGTCTCGGCCTGGGCAGCCTCGCCGAACTTGACCTTGTCCAGCTTGGTGACGCCGTCCACCAGCAGAGCGACCTGATCGCCGAAGTCGCGGCGCAGCGCGTCGAGGCCGTACTCGGTGTCCTCGACGGTGTCGTGCAGCAGGCCCGCCATCAGCGTGGCCGGGTCCATGCCGAGCTCGGCCAGGATGGTGGTGACGGCGAGCGGGTGGGTGATGTACGGGTCGCCACTCTTGCGCTTCTGGCCGCGGTGCCAGCGTTCGGCGACCTGGTAGGCGCGCTCGATCTGGCGCAGCTCGGCGCTGTCGCCCTTGGGGTCGTTGCTGCGCACTATCCGCAGCAGGGGCTCCAGGACCGGGTTGTACGGACTGGAGCGCTGGACGCCGAGACGGGCGAGGCGCGCGCGGACACGGTTGGAGGGGGCCGCGGCGGGGCGTGCCGGGGTGACGCTGCCGGGGGTGCGTACGGGCCGGGCAGCGGGCGCGGTCGGGTCGGCGGGGGCCGGTGACGCGGCGGGCGCTGCAGGTGCGGCAGTGTCCGCGGCGGTGACTGGCTGGGCCGGCTGGGCCTCGTCGTGCAAGGGCACTCCTCAAGGGGGTCCGAGACACCATGGTACTGATCCGGTGGCCATCACCGCGTCCTGTCCCCCGCCTGTCCCCCGCGCAACGGCTGTCCCAACGGGAAGAGGCGGGTCCGTGATGGACCCGCCTCCCCTTCCGCCGCCTGCCTCAGATGGAGATCAGTGCCTCCAGCGGAGCCCCGCCGAGGGCCGGCGCCAGTCGCGCGCGCCCGCCGAGGAAGCCCAGCTCCAGCAGCACCGCGACCCCCGCGACCTGGGCGCCCGTGCGCCGGATCAGGTCGAGCGAGGCCTCGGCGGTGCCGCCGGTGGCGAGCACGTCGTCGATGACCAGCACCCGGTCGCCGCTGGTGAAGGCGTCCTGGTGCACCTCGATCTCGGCGGTGCCGTACTCCAGCTCGTATGCCTGCCCGTGGGTCGCCCCGGGCAGCTTTCCGGCCTTGCGTACGGGTACGAAGCCGAGGCCCGCCCGGGCGGCGGCGGGGGCGGCGAGGATGAACCCGCGCGCCTCCAGACCGACGACCTTGTCCGCACCGTGGCGCGCGGCGAGCGCGGCCAGGGCGTCCACCAGCGCGTTGAACGCGATGGGGTCGGCGAGCAGCGGGGTGATGTCCTTGAACATCACGCCCGGCGTCGGGTAGTCGGGCACGTCCCGGATGCGGCTGAGCAGCAGGCTGCGCAGTTCGTCCGGGGCTGCGTCCGTCGTGGTCATCTTCTTGGGTTTCCTTGCTCGGTTACTTCAGGGTGCTTCGTGCCCTCAGCGGCGCTTGCCGGAGGGGCGGTTCTTGCTGCGGTTGCGCGAGGCGGGCTGGTGCCGCTGGCTGCCGACCGCCCCGGCGGCCGCGGGGTGCGCGTCCTCGGGTTCCTCGTCGTCGTCCGCGTGGTCGGCGTCCTGCGGCTCCTCGGTCGCCGTCTCGGCCTTACGGGCGTCGGCCGCCCGCTTGGCGAGGACACGCTTCTTGAGCGCCTTGATCTCCGGGTCGCGCTCCTTGAGGTCCGCGACCAGCGGCGTGGCGATGAAGATCGAGGAGTACGCACCGGCCGCGAGGCCGACGAACAGCGACAGGGCGATGTCGTTGAGCATGCCCGCGCCGAGCAGGCCGCCACCGACGAACAGCAGGGCGCCGACCGGCAGCAGGGCCACGACCGTGGTGTTGATGGAACGCACCAGGGTCTGGTTGAGGCTGCGGTTGGCGAGCTCGCTGTACGTGAAGCGGTTCTGCTTGGTGATGTCCTTGGTGGTCTCCTTGAGACCGTCGAAGACGACGACGGTGTCGTAGAGGGAGTAACCGAGGACGGTCAGCAGACCGATGACGGTGCCGGGGCTGACCTCGAAGCCGACGATGGCGTACACGCCGACGGTGATCGTGAGGTCGTGGATCAGGGCGATCAGGGCGGCGATGGCCTTGCGCCACTCGAAGGCGATCGCGAGGTAGATCGTCACGAGGACCATGAAGATCACCAGGCCCTCGATGGCCTTGTTGGAGATCTCCTGGCCCCAGCTCGGGCCGACGATCTGCTCGTTGACGTCCTGCGCCTTCAGGCCCAGATCCGTGGCGATCTTCGACTGGATCTGCTTGGCCTCGGTGGTGCCGACGTCGCTGATCTGGATCCGGAGGCTGCCCGTGCCGAGCTTCTGCACGACGGCGGTGCGGGAGCCCGTGTCGCCCGCGATCTTGTTCTGGACCTCGCTGACCGACAGCGAGGTCTTGGGCGTGGTGAAGACCGCGCCGCCGGAGAACTCGATGCTGAGCTTGAGCCCGTTCACCACGAGGCCGATGACCGCCACGAGCGTGATCAGGAGCGAGACGCCGTACCAGAGCCGGCGCTTGCCCACGAAGTCGTAGGCGACCTCGCCCCGGTGCAGGCGGTGCCCGAGATTACCGAGCCGGGACATCAGGCCTCCTTGACTTCGGATCGTGCTGCCGGACGGCGGACGCGGCGCAGCGGGGGCTGGACGCCCAGCGCGCGCGGGTCGAGCCCGGACCAGGGGTGGCCGCTCGCGTAGAACTTCTTGCGAGCAAGGATCGTCATCAGCGGCTTGGTGAACAGGAACACCACGACGACGTCGAGCAGCGTGGTCAGGCCGAGGGTGAAGGCGAAGCCCTGCACCTTGCCGACCGAGACGACGAACAGCACGGCCGCGGACAGGAAGGACACGAAGTCCGACACGAGGATGGTGCGCCGGGCGCGCGGCCAGCCGCGGGCCACGGCGGGCTGCAGCGAGCGGCCCTCGCGCAGCTCGTCACGGATGCGTTCGAAGAACACGATGAAGGAGTCGGCGGTGATACCGATGGCCACGATGGCGCCGCAGACCGCCGGCAGGTTCAGCGCGAAGCCGATGGCCGGGCCGAGCAGAGCCATGATCGTGTACGTCAGGATCGCGGAGACCACGAGGCTGAGGACGGCGACGAAGCTCAGGCCGCGGTAGTACGCCAGCAGGTAGAGCACGACGAGGGCGAGGCCGACCGCGCCGGCGATGAGGCCACCGTGCAGCTGCTCGCCGCCGACCGCCGGGGAGACGGTGGTGAGGTCGGACTGGTCGAAGGTCAGCGGCAGGGAGCCGTACGACAGGACGTTGGACAGGTCCTGGGCGCTCGTCTGGGTGAAGCTGCCGTAGATCTCCGCGCTGCCGCTGAGCGTCGTGCTCACCGAGGGGGCGGAGACGACCTCGTTGTCCAGCGTGATGGCGAACCGGTTGTTCGGGTCGGTCTGCTGGGACAGCTGCGAGGTGATCTTCGAGAACGCCTTGGAGCCGGTGCCGTCGAAGGACAGAGTGACGATCCAGCCGTTGCCCTGCTGGGTGTCATAGCCGGAGCTGGCCTTCTTGACGTTCTTCCCGTCGACCGCGGAGACGCCGAGGATGTACTTCTCGGCGCCGTCCTGGCTGCACGCGATGATCTTGTCGGTCGGCTTGGCGTTCAGGTTGAGGTTCGCGCGCGCCTGGGCATCGCTGCAGTCCAGCGCGGTGAACTTCGTCGCCAGGTCGTTCGGGATCGAGGTGTCCAGCGTGCCCGTGCTCGCGGAGGCGCTCGCGCTCGGCGAGGCGGAAGCCGTGGCCGAGGGCGTGGCGGAGGCGGCAGAGTCCGCCTTCAGGCCGTCGGTGACGGCGCGGCCCTGCTTGGTGGAGCTCGCGGAGGGCGAGGCGGAGGCCGTCGACGTGGACGTGGCCGACGTCGAGGCGGAGGCGGACGGCGAGGCCGAGCCCGAGGCACTGGCGGAAGGTGACGCCGAGGCGGAGGCCGGGGTGTTGGCCGTCATGGCGAGCACCGGCCGGAAGTAGAGCTGGGCGGTGGTGCCGACCTGCTCCTCGGCCTGCTTGGAGTTCGTGCCCTTGGGGATGTTGACGATGATGTTGTTGCTGCCCTGGGTCTGAACCTCGGCTTCCGAGACTCCAAGACCATTGACCCGTCGGTTGATGATGTCCACCGCGGTGTTCATGTTGGTCTTGTTGATCGCGTTGGGCTGGTTGCTCTTGGCCGTCAGCGTGATGCTCGTACCACCGGCGAGGTCGATGCCCAGCCGTGGAGTGGTGTGTCCGGAGAGGAACATCCCCCCGGTGAGCGCCACCATGGCCAGCAGGATCGCTGCCAGAGCCCGCCCGGGGTACCCCTGACTCCCCGAGGACCTGCGGCCCTTCTTGGGTGCTGCCACCTTCTCGTTTCTCCCTGTCCAACCGCCCCTGAGCCTGCGCGCACGGCAGGGGCGGCAACGAAGTGTCGAACGGACGTGAATCGGACCCAAGTGTTACTTGGAGTCGGTTCCGTCCGTCTTCGGGCCGTCCTCCGGCTGCTCGTCGTCCGCGGACTTGCTGAGGTCGATGCGGTCGTCCCCCTCGGCCTCGGCCTCGGTCCCGGCCTCCGTCTCGTGAGCGTCGCCGGTCTCCTCCGCCTCGTCGGCCTCGTCGGCCTCGACCGGCTCGATGCCGTGCACGATGCGGTCGTACTCAGCCTGGTCCAGGACCGCGCCGATCGCGTTCTTGGCGAAGTGCGCGTGAACGCCGTCCGCGAGCTCCAGGAGGACCGCGTCGTCGTGGACCTCCTTCACGACGGCGTACATGCCGCCGATCGTGCGGACGCCGGAGCCCGGCTCCAGCTTGTTGCGCATCTCTGCGGCCTGGCGCTGCTTGTTCTTCGCGGACCGGGTCATGAGGAACATGGCGCCGAACATGACGACGATCAGGAAAAGAAACTGAATACTCACGGTCTGGACGATCCTTCACGCGGCCGCGGGTGAACCGGCCTGGTTTACGGGGATGTGGGTGCCGCTCCGGTAGGAACGGCGTCGGCGGAGTCTAAGCGCTGGCTCGCCGCTGGAACAACGCCCAGCATGGCACTGCGGTTCCGGCGACGGCGAGTCCCCCCGCCGTCAAGGGCCGAAGAGCCCCTGTTGCCCGGGGCCTCCGCCCTGCTGCGGGGGTACAAGGCCCAGGTGCGACCAGGCCGCGGGGGTGGCGATCCGGCCACGGGGAGTACGCGCCAGCAGTCCCTCGCGCACCAGGAAGGGCTCGGCCACCTCCTCCACCGTCTCGCGCTCCTCCCCCACCGCCACCGCCAGCGTCGACAGCCCCACGGGCCCGCCGCCGAACAGCTTGAGCAGGGCGTGCAGCACCGCGCGGTCCAGCCGGTCCAGGCCGCGGGCGTCCACCTCGTAGATCTTGAGGGCCTGGGACGCGATCTCCTGGGTGATGATGCCGTCGGCCTTGACCTGGGCGTAGTCCCGTACGCGGCGCAGCAGCCGGTTGGCGATACGGGGGGTGCCGCGCGAACGGCCGGCGATCTCGGCGGCGCCGTCCGGCTGGATGTCGACGTCGAGCAGGCGGGCGGAGCGGTGGATGACGCGCTCCAGCTCGGCGGGGGCGTAGAACTCCATGTGCCCGGTGAAGCCGAAGCGGTCCCGGAGCGGGGGCGGCAGCAGTCCGGCCCTGGTGGTGGCCCCGACCAGGGTGAACGGCGGGAGCTCGAGCGGGATGGCGGTGGCGCCGGGGCCCTTGCCGACGATGACGTCGACCCGGAAGTCCTCCATGGCCATGTAGAGCATCTCCTCGGCCGGGCGGGACATCCGGTGGATCTCGTCGAGGAAGAGCACTTCCCCCTCGGCGAGCGAGGACAGGATCGCGGCGAGGTCGCCGGCGTGCTGGATGGCGGGGCCTGACGTGATCCGGATGGGGGCGCCCATCTCGGCGGCGATGATCATGGAGAGGGTGGTCTTGCCGAGCCCCGGCGCGCCGGACAGCAGGACGTGGTCGGCGGTGGCACCGCGCGCCCGGGCGGCCTTGAGGACGAGGTCGAGCTGTTCCCTGACCCGCTCCTGGCCGACGAACTCGTCCAGGTCCTTCGGCCGCAGAGCAGCCTCGACGGCCTGGTCCTCGCCGTCGGCGGCGGCTGCCACGATGCGGTCGGTGTCGTCCCAGTTCACTTGGCTCTGCCTTACGGTCAGCGGGCGCGGTTCAGAGTCTGCAGGGCGGCCCGGAGCAGGGCGCCGACGTTGGGCTCGGCGGCCGCCTCGGCCTGCGGGGTCACGGCGGCGACGGCGTCCTCGGCCTCGCGGGGTGCGTAGCCGAGGCCGATGAGGGCGGCGTGCAGCTGCTCGTGCCAGGACGCGGGGCCGACGGCCGTCGCCGGGCGGGCGGCGGAGGGGCCGACGGGGGCGCCGAGCCGGTCCTTCAGCTCGATCAGCAGCTTCTGGGCACCCTTCTTGCCGATGCCGGGGACGGAGATGAGCGCCTTCTCGTCGCCGGTCGCCACGGCCATGCGCAGCCCGTCCGGGCTGTGGACGGCGAGCATCGCCTGGGCCAGCCGGGGGCCGACGCCGCTGGCGGTCTGCAGCAGCTCGAAGACCTGCCGCTCGTCGTCGTCCGCGAAGCCGTAGAGGGTGAGCGAGTCCTCCCGTACGACCAGCGAGGTGGCGAGCTTCGCGGGCTCGCCGATCCGCAGCGTGGCCAGCGTGTTCGGGGCGCACTGGACGGCCATGCCGATCCCGCCGACCTCGATGACGGCGGCGTCGGGGGCGAGGGCGGCGACGGGGCCGCTGACGAAGGCGATCACCTGCTGTGCTCCTTGATGATCTGCTGGAGGCGGTTGGTGGCGGTGCCGCGCCAGATGTGGCAGATGGCCAGGGCCAGCGCGTCCGCCGCGTCGGCCGGTTTGGGGGGCGCGTCGAGCCGGAGCAGCCGGGTCACCATGGCACCGACCTGGGCCTTCTCGGCGCGGCCGCTGCCGGTGACGGCGGCCTTGACCTCGCTGGGGGTGTGCAGATGCACGGGCAGCCCGCGGCGCGCCGCGCAGAGCATCGCCACGGCGCTGGCCTGCGCGGTGCCCATCACGGTACGGACATTGTGCTGGCTGAACACCCGCTCCACGGCGACCGATTCGGGCCGGTACTCCTCCAGCCAGGCCTCTATGCCCTGCTCGATCAGGACCAGCCGTTCCCCGATCGGCGCGTCGGCCGAAGTCCGTACGACCCCGACTCCCGCCATCCGCAAGGGTTTTCCGGGCGCGCCGTCGACCACTCCGATACCGCACCGGGTCAACCCCGGGTCCACGCCGAGCACACGCACGGTCCCCCCTCTCCAGCCATCGAATGTCTGTGTTCCCGCAGGCTATCGGGTACCACGGACAACGACGGCGGGCCGGTGGGGTGTGTCCCACCGGCCCGCCGTCTGCCGTCCGTCAGGCGTCCGTCAGGCGTCGACCTTCTCCATGACCTCGTCGGAGACGTCGAAGTTGGCGAAGACGTTCTGCACGTCGTCGCTGTCCTCCAGCGCGTCGATCAGCTTGAAGATCTTGCGCGCGCCGTCCTCGTCGAGCTCCACCTGCATGGTGGGGAGGAAGTTGGCGTCGGCCGAGTCGTAGTCGATGCCGGCGTCCTGGAGCGCGGAGCGCACCGGGACCAGGTCGGTCGCCTCGCTGATCACCTCGAAGGCCTCACCGAGGTCGTTCACCTCTTCGGCGCCGGCGTCGAGGACCGCGCCGAGCACGTCGTCCTCACCGAGTTCGCCCTTGGGGACGATGACGACGCCCTTGCGGTTGAAGAGGTACGACACCGAACCCGGGTCGGCCATCGAGCCACCGTTGCGGGTCATGGCGACCCGGACGTCGGAGGCGGCGCGGTTGCGGTTGTC
This sequence comes from Streptomyces sp. NPDC059373, assembly GCF_042751495.1. Taxonomy (NCBI): domain Bacteria; kingdom Bacillati; phylum Actinomycetota; class Actinomycetes; order Kitasatosporales; family Streptomycetaceae; genus Streptomyces; species Streptomyces sp. NPDC059373. Next base: position 32,865 of record NZ_JBHYXC010000045.1, read on the forward strand.
GGTGAGGCACTCGATGAGCACCGCGACACCGTTGGGGCCGTATCCCTCGTACATGATCGTCTGGTAGTCGGCGCCGCCGGCCTCGAGGCCCGCGCCGCGCTTGACCGCGCTGTCGATGTTCTTGTTCGGGACCGAGCTCTTCTTGGCCTTCTGGATGGCGTCGAAGAGGGTCGGATTGCCGTCCGGGTCGGCGCCGCCGGTGCGGGCCGCGACCTCGATGTTCTTGATCAGCTTCGCGAAGAGCTTGCCGCGCTTGGCATCGATCACGGCCTTCTTGTGCTTCGTCGTAGCCCATTTAGAGTGGCCGGACATCCGCCGTCTCCTTCACGTCACCAATTGCTTAACGAACGGTTGCGATCCTACCGGGATCCCATCAGCGTGCGGCGCGCACCATGTCGGTGAACAACCGGTGCACCCGGTGGTCGCCCGTCAGCTCCGGGTGGAAGGACGTGGCGAGCAGACGGCCCTGGCGTACGGCGACGACCGTACCGTCGTCGAGCCGGGCCAGGGTCTCGACCTCGCTGCCGGTGGACTCGACCCAGGGTGCGCGGATGAAGACACCCTGGACCGGACCGCCGTCGACGCCGGTGACCTCGACGGCTGCCTCGAAGGACTCGTTCTGCCGCCCGAAGGCGTTGCGGCGCACGATCATGTCGATGCCGCCGATGGTCTCCTGGTCGGCTCGGCCGTCCAGGATCTTGTCCGCGAGCATGATCATGCCGGCGCAGGATCCGTACGCGGGCATGCCACCGCGGATGCGCTCCCGGAGCGGCTCCAGCAGGCCGAAGATCACCGCGAGCTTGGACATGGTGGTGGACTCGCCGCCGGGGATCACCAGGCCGTCGATGTCGGCCAGTTCCTCCGCACGGCGCACGGGCTGCGCCTGCGCACCGGCCCCGGCGAGGGCGGCCAGATGCTCGCGTACGTCGCCCTGGAGAGCGAGGACGCCGATGGTTGGGGGTGCCCCGGCCGAAGGCAGGGGGAGAGTGCTGCTGGACACGGGGTGCGGACCTCTCCGATGGGTTCTGCGGTTCTACGGCGGATGGGCAGGCCGTCGCGGCCTGCCCATCAATGGTGCGTCTGCCGGTGGTTACCAGCCGCGGTTGGCGTACCGCTCGGTCTCGGGCAGGGTGTCGCAGTTGATGCCGACCATGGCCTCGCCGAGGTTGCGGGACGCGTCCGCGATGATCTTCGGGTCGTCGTAGAAGGTGGTGGCCTTCACGATCGCGGCGGCGCGCTTGGCCGGGTCACCGGACTTGAAGATGCCGGAGCCGACGAAGACGCCCTCGGCGCCGAGCTGGCGCATCAGCGCGGCGTCGGCGGGGGTGGCCACGCCACCGGCGGAGAACAGCACGACCGGGAGCTTGCCGAGCTCGGCGACCTCCTTGACGATCTCGTACGGGGCGCGCAGCTCCTTGGCGGCGGCGTACAGCTCGTTGTTGTCGTAGCCGCGGAGCCGGGCGATCTCGTTCTTGATCTGGCGGAGGTGGCGGACCGCCTCGACGACGTTGCCGGTGCCGGCCTCGCCCTTGGAGCGGATCATGGCGGCGCCCTCGGCAATGCGGCGCAGGGCCTCGCCCAGGTTGGTGGCACCGCAGACGAAGGGGGTGGTGAAGGCCCACTTGTCGCTGTGGTTGACCTCGTCGGCCGGGGTGAGGACCTCGGACTCGTCGATGTAGTCGACGCCGAGGGCCTGGAGGACCTGGGCCTCGACGAGGTGGCCGATGCGGGACTTGGCCATGACCGGGATCGAGACGGCGTCGATGATCTCTTCGATCATGTTCGGGTCCGACATGCGTGCCACTCCGCCGTCCTTGCGGATGTCGGCGGGGACCCGCTCCAGCGCCATGACCGCGACTGCGCCCGCGTCCTCGGCGATCTTCGCCTGTTCGGCGTTGACGACGTCCATGATCACGCCGCCCTTGAGCTGCTCGGCCATGCCGCGCTTGACACGGGCGGTGCCGGTCTCGGGAGTCTGGGTGCTGCTGAAGGACGTGCTGGACACGGGGACCTCACTGGAAGACTGAGTAGTGGCTCGCAGTCGCTACTGCTCCTGCACCCTCATCCTCGCCTGTACGAAGTGGACCGGAAAAGGGCCAATCCGTCGTCAGTGGCCTGAACCGTCGGCGGTGAGCAGGGCCGGCGGCTCGTCGTCCATCTCGAAGGTCGCCGGCGACGGGGCGTGCCCGGCGAGCCGGAACCAGCGGACCGCACGGTGCCGGCGCAGGGCGCGGGCCGCGCGTACGGAGTCGTTGTGAAAGCGGCGCGCCATGGGCACCCGGCGCACGGCCCGCGTCAACTCCCGCTCCGCCTCCGCCCCGCCGGGGGCCTCCCGTACGGCCTCCACCGCGTCCGGTTCCGCGAACACCGCCCGCAGCGCCTGGCTCAGCTCGCTCTCCGCCACCTCGCGCTGCTCGACCTCGGCCTGGCGTGCGGCGTGCGCGGCCTCGTACAGCACGATGCTCGCGGCCGGGTCCAGTACGCCTGCCGTGGCCAACTCCTGCGCCACGGAGGCTCGGCGCAGCAGTTGTGCGTCCAGCGCGGCGCGGGCCGCGTCGATGCGGGCGTGCAGGCGGTCCAGGCGGCCCGCGGTCCAGCTCAGGTACAGGCCCACGGCGATGATCGCTACCGCGACCCAGATGAAGGTGGTCACGGCGGGCAAGGCTACCTGCGGCCCGCACCGACCGGGGGCTTCACCCCCTGGCCCCCGACGAGGTTGGGGGTAGGCCGTCCTCCCCCAGCTAGTGCCGTGACCGGCAATGTTTGCCCGTCAAGGAGCGTCGTCCGGTGCGTGCGATCGCAAGGCGGCCGCAAGTCCTTGTAGCGGAGCTACCAGGGCTTTTGGCCAACGCCGCGAGCGTGCGTGCTGGGCGGCGCGACAGGGCAAAGCTTGCCGGGAGGGGCACTAGACGCCGGGAGGTGCCCCCACCTCGCTCCGCTCGCCTCGGAACGGGCCACCCACAACGCGGGGGCACGGGGGCGGAGCCCCGCCCCGTCAGTCGCGGGCCAGGCCGAAGCGGGCGCGGAGCGAGACGCGTTCGTCCTCGGCGACGTGGGCCGCGCCGGCGGTGACCGTCTCGTAGACGGAGAGGATGTCCGCGCCGACGGTGGACCAGTCGAAGCGGCGGACGTGGCGGCTGCCGAGCTCGCGGAGTTCGGAGAGGCGGGCGGGGTCGGCGAGGAGACGGAGGGCGGAGGCGGCGAGGGCGTCGGCGTCCTCGACGGGGAAGAGGTCGCCGGCGGAGCCGCCGTCGAGGACCTGGCGGAAGGCGTCGAGGTCGCTGGCGAGGACGGCCGCGCCGGCGGACATGGCCTCGACGAGGATGATGCCGAAGGATTCGCCGCCGGTGTTGGGGGCGACGTAGAGGTCGACGCTGCGCAGGAGGCGGGCCTTGTCCTGGTCGCTGACCATGCCGAGGAACTGGACGCGGTCGCGCATGGCGGCCGGAAGGTCCTCGACGGCCTCCTCCTCGTCGCCCCGGCCGGCGACCAGCAACCGGACGCCGGGCCGCTCGGCGAGGATCTTCGGCAGGGCGCGCATCAGCGTGGGCAGGCCCTTGCGGGGCTCGTCGATGCGGCCGATGAAGCCGATCGTGTTCCCCTGCCAGTCGGGGTTGGGCTCGGCGTCGGCGAAGAAGCCGACGTCGACGCCGTTCGGGATGACGACGGCGTCGCCGCCCAGGTGCTCGACCAGCGTGCGCCGGGCGTACTCGCTCACGGCGATGCGGGCGCTGATCTTCTCCAGGGCGGGCTGGAGGATCGGGTACGCGGCGATCATGGCCCGGGAGCGCGGGTTGGAGGTGTGGAAGGTCGCGACGATCGGCCCCTGGGCCGCCCAGCAGGCCAGCAGGCCGAGGGAGGGCGAGGTGGGCTCGTGGATGTGGATGACCTCGAAGGCGCCGTCGTGCAGCCAGCGCCGCACCCGCGCGGCCGACAGGAAGCCGAAGTTGAGGCGGGCGACCGAGCCGTTGTACGGGACGGGGACGGCGCGGCCGGCGGAGACGACGTAGGGCGGCAGCGGGGTCTCGTCGTCGGCGGGGGCGAGGACGGAGACCTCGTGGCCGAGCTTGATCAGATGCTCGGCGAGGTCACGGATGTGGAACTGGACGCCACCTGGGACGTCCCACGAGTACGGGCAGACGATCCCGATCCTCAAGGCTTCTCCGTTCCGGAGCGATCAGAGTCGAGGTCGACGAGCCAGAGCCGCTGGAGCATGTGCCAGTCCTCGGGGTGCTCGGCGATGCCCGCGGCGAAGACGTCGGCCAGGGCCTGGGTCATGACGGAGGTCTTCTCCGTACGGGAGCCGTGCTCGGGCACCTCGATGGGCGCGTGGACCTGGCCCCGCATGACGGGCGAGTCGTCGTACCAGAGGGTGACCGGCAGCAGCAGCGCGCCGGTCTGCTGGGCCAGCAGCGCGGAGCCGGCCGGCATGCGGGTGGCGGAGCCGAAGAAGTCCACCTCGACGCCGGAGGAGGACAGGTCGCGGTCGGCGACCAGGCAGACCAGCCCGCCGGCCCGCAGGCGCCGGGCGAGGGTGCCGAAGGCGGCGCCGCCCTCGTGCGGCAGGACCTCCATGCCCAGGCTCTCGCGGTAGGCGACGAAGCGGTCGTAGAGAGACTCGGGCTTGAGGCGTTCGGCGACGGTGGTGAAGGGGGTTTCCAGCTTGGTGGTGACCCAGGCGCCGGCCAGGTCCCAGTTGCCCATGTGCGGGAGGGCGAGTATGACTCCGCGGTCGGAGGCGAGGCCGTCGGTGAGGTAGTGGACGTCCTTGGGGTCGAAGCCGTCGCGGACGCGGTCCTTGCTCCAGGCGGGGAGCCGGAAGGACTCCATCCAGTAGCGCAGGTACGAGCGCATGCCGGCCCGGGACAGCCCGCGGAGCCGCTCCTCGTCGGCGTCCGGCACGATCCGGCGCAGGTTCGACTCCAGCCGGGCCACGCCCTTGCCGCGCCGCCGCCAGGCCAGGTCGGCGATGTCCCGCCCGAGCCGGTTCGCCACCGGCTCCGGGAGGCGCTTGACGGCGCCCCAGCCGGCTCCGTAGAGGGTGTCGGTCAGCTGCTCCTTCACGCCGCCCCGCTCCCTTCCGGGTCCCGGGCCGCCGCCGCGTCGGCCTCGAAGGCCTCGCGGCGTACGGTGACGACGCGCTGGGCGAGGGTGACCAGGCTGCCGGCGGCCACGATCCACAGGGCGGCGGGCAGCAGGTACTGGATGCCGGGGACGCCGAACTTGTGCAGCCCGGACAGGCCGCAGGCGACCAGCGAGATGACCAGCCGCTCGGCGCGCTCGACCAGGCCGTTGACCTTGACCGGCAGGCCGATGCTCTCGCCGCGCGCCTTGGTGTACGACACGACCTGGCCGCTGGCCAGGCAGAAGATGGTCACCGCGCACAGGACGAGGTCGTCGCCGCCGCCCGCGTACCAGAGCGCCAGGCCGCCGAAGATCGCGGCGTCGGCGACCCGGTCGAGGGTGGAGTCGAGGAAGGCGCCCCAGCGGCTGGAGACGCCGGCCTGGCGGGCCATGTTGCCGTCCACCAGGTCGGAGAAGACGAACAGGGTGATCACCACCGTGCCCCAGAAGAACTCCCCCCTGGGGTAGAAGACCAGCGCGCCCGCCATCACTCCCCCGGTGCCGATCAGGGTCACCGCGTCGGGGCTCACACCCAGGCGCAGCAGAAACGCGGCGAACGGCGTGAGAACACGCGTGAAGAAAGCACGCGCGTACTTGTTCAGCATGGCCTTCCCGGAGGTCGGTGGGTTCGCCGCGCGGCCCCGTCGGCCACCGGCTGGCCCATCGTAGCCAGCCGCGCTGCGCCGAATGCGTGCGGCTGCCGCCCTTCCGGGATTTCCCCGCGCACGTACGACGTATGGACGCACCGTGACGGGCGTGGGAAGGTCGAATTACCGCGGGCGTCGAAGAGGCCGCCCTGAGCGGTCTCCCGTGGCGTCCCGAGACGTGCCCGTACGAGCGCGAGCGCGTACACGACCGGGAGGCGAGGCACACATGGGCGACAGGAACCAGACAAATCCAGGAGCCGCCGGAAGGGCACCGGCGGCCGGCCAGGCCCGACGGCCCGACGACATTCGGAACGTGGTGCTGGTCGGCCACAGCGGTTCGGGAAAGACGACACTGGTCGAGGCGCTGGCCCTGGCCACAGGTGCGGTGAACCGCGCCGGACATGTGGCCGACGGGACCACGGTCTCCGACCACGACGAGATCGAACACCGCCAGCAACGCTCGGTACAGCTGTCACTCGTACCGGTGGAATGGGGCGGTATCAAGGTCAATATCCTGGACACTCCCGGATACGCCGACTTCGTCGGGGAGCTCAGGGCCGGTCTGCGGGCAGCGGACGCGGCCCTTTTCGTCGTCTCGGCGGCAGAGGGCCGGGAGACCCTGTCCGGGGCCACCCGCATGGTGTGGGACGAGTGCGCGGCGGTCGGCATGCCGCGCGCGGTCGTCATCACGCACCTGGAGTCGGCGCGGGCCGACTTCGACGACATGACGGAGGCCTGCCGCGAGGTCCTCGGCGGCGACTCCCCGGAGACCGTGCTCCCGCTCTACCTGCCGCTGCACGGCGAGGAGAGCCCGGACGGCCATGCGCCGGTCACTGGGCTGACCGGGCTGCTGACCCGGCGGGTCTTCGACTACTCCTCCGGCGAGCGCGCCGAGAGCGACCCGGACCCCGGGCAGCTGGCGCGGCTCGACGAGGCCCGTAACCGGCTCATCGAGGGGATCATCGCCGAGAGCGAGGACGAGACCCTCATGGAGCGCTACCTCGGCGGCGAGGAGCTGGACCTCAAGACCCTCATCCAGGACCTGGAGCGGGCCGTGGCGCGCGGTTCGTTCCATCCGGTGCTCGCCGCCGCACCGGCCGCCGAGGGCTGCAAGCAGGGCATCGGCACCGTGGAGCTGCTGGAGCTGATCACCGGCGGCTTCCCCACCCCGCTGGAGCGCGAGGTGCCGCCCGTCACCACCCCGCAGGGCAAGCCGCGCGCGCCGCTGACCTGCGATCCGGACGGGCCGCTCGCGGCAGAGGTGGTGAAGACCTCGTCCGACCCGTACGTCGGCCGGATCAGCCTGGTGCGGGTGTTCTCCGGCACGCTGCGGCCGGACGAGACGGTGCATGTGTCCGGGCACGGTCTGGAGGACCGGGGTCATGAGGACCACGACGTCGACGAGCGGATCGGGGCGCTGTCCTCGCCCTTCGGCAAGCAGCAGCGCACTGTGCCGCATGCGATCGCCGGCGACCTGGTCTGTGTCGCCAAGCTCGGCCGCGCCGAGACCGGCGACACGCTGTCCGCCAAGGACGACCCGCTGCTGATGGAGCCCTGGGTGATGCCCGAGCCGCTGCTGCCGGTCGCCATCGAGGCGCACAGCAAGGCGGACGAGGACAAGCTGTCGGTGGGCCTGTCCCGGCTGGTCGCCGAGGATCCGACGATGCGGCTGGAGCAGAACCCCGACACGCGCCAGGTGGTGCTGTGGTGCCTGGGCGAGGCCCATGTCGACGTGGCCCTGGAGCGGCTGCGCAGCCGTTACGGGGTCCAGGTCGACGGCGTGCCGCACAAGGTGTCGCTCCGGGAGACCTTCGGCGACCGGACCGCCGCGCGCGGCCGGCACGTCAAGCAGTCCGGTGGCCACGGCCAGTACGCCATCTGCGAGATCGAGGTCGAGCCGCTGCCGGTCGGGTCCGGCATCGAGTTCGTCGACAAGGTCGTCGGCGGCGCGGTGCCACGGCAGTTCATCCCCTCGGTGGAGAAGGGCATCCGCACCCAGGCCGCCCGGGGGGTCGCGCTCGGCTTCCCGGTGGTCGACATCCGGGTCACCCTCACCGACGGCAAGGCGCATTCGGTGGACTCCTCCGACGCCGCCTTCCAGACGGCGGGCGCGCTCGCCCTGCGGGAGGCGGCCGCCGAGGCCCGTATCCACCTCCTCGAACCGGTCTCCGAGATCAAGGTGCTGGTCTCCGACGAGTACGTGGGCTCGGTGATGAGCGATCTGTCCGGGCGCCGGGGCCGGGTCCTGGGCACCGAGCCCGCCGGGCCGGGACGCACGCTCGTACGGGCCGAGGTTCCGGAGATCGAGATCGGCCGCTACGCGGTGGACCTGCGGTCGCTGTCCCACGGCACCGGGCGCTACAGCCGCGAGTACGCCCGGCACGAGCCGATGCCGCCGCAGCTCGCGACGAAGCTGCGCCAGCAGGAGGCGGCCGCCAAGTAGTGGGTGGGCGCGCTCCGTTGGCGGCCCGGCGCGTGAACAGGCCTCATGCGCCGGGCCGCTGACGCGCCGCGTGCTGCGCATATACGCTGTGTGGGCAGATCAGAAGGTGTGCCTGGTCCGCCGACGGGGAATGGGCCGGGCGGGCAACTCGCCTGTCGGCGTGCATGGATGGGGGCGGTAGTGGCTGGTCTCTCAGGGTTCGCCAGCTCGGAGTTCGACTTTCTGAGCCCCGGGGCGCAGGTCCCGCTCACCGGCACCGACGGCCAGACCGCCGCGACACAGGCGCTCGCGTCGGCCGCGTACCGCGACGAGAAGGACCACACGGTCGAGAAGTTCGTCGCGCTGGACGCGGACAAGCCGGAGGCGGACCGGATAGCGGCCACGCCCACCCAGTTCAAGAAGGGCAAGCTCTCCCTCCTGGAACCACGGCTCGGGGAGGCCTTCGCCCGTGCGGTCCAGGTACGGATGCTGGGCGGCGCCCGCAACGAGCTCATCCAGTCCTTCGGCGCCGAGCCGCAGACTGTCGTCGAGCACTGTCTCGCCGCCAACCGGATACGCCAGGAACGGGACGCCAGACTGACTCTGGTGACCGCCCTGTTCGGGCTGCTCTTCCTGCCCGGCGTGCTGATCTGGTTCGGGGCCTTCCAGCTGCGCAGCACCATCGAGAAGACCCGCGAGAAGAGCGGTGAGAAGGGCACGACCGCCGGAGTGCTCGGCGGGATCGTGCTGCTGGTCGTCGGCTTCCTCGCGGTGCTGTTCGTGGTCAATCCGCCGCTGACCGGCTTCTGGCAGCAGTACCTGCGGGTGATGATGCTCGCCCCGGTGCTGGGCTGGTTCTGGGCGAAGCGGATCTGCGAGCGTACGGCCCTTGACCTGCGGGACCGCTGGGCGGGCCTGGTGTCGGGCTCCGGTGTCGGCGCCAAGATCCCCGAGGCGGTGCCCCGCAACCCCAACGAGACCCGGGCCGAGCAGCTGCGGCAGAACCTGGCCAGGCTCTCCCAGGAGCAGCAGAGCAACATCGTCTTCTACGCCGGGCCCAAGGGGCTCCTCGGGATGGGCGCCCGCTGGGCCAGCTGGAGCCTGGCCGAGGAGCTGGTGCCGCGCGCCGGCATGGCCGAGATCCACGGCTTCCGCAGCTGGGACGTGATCAAGGCGATCCACGGCCGGCTGCGCGAGCTGGAGCGCGGCCCGCTGCACACCGGCGGGTTCTCGAAGCTGTCGATACGGCACTGGGTCGTCGGCGCGATAGGCCCCGGGGCGAAGAAGGTCGTCCGGCCGACCGGCGCCGAGGTCGAGGGCTTCACCGTCAAGGACTTCGAGATCCAGCGGATCTGCAACGAGCAGCAGATCGGTGCGGGCAACCGTCACTACCTGGGCGTCCAGCTCATCCTGAACGGCGGCCAGTTGGTGATCACCTTCATGGTCACGGTCACCGTCCTGGCGAGCACCCTGCGGGTGGAGGTGACCGGGCACGCACTCGGCCCGGTGCACTCCCTGTTCACCACCGCGCCGGAGCCCTCGGAGAAGGAGGTCGCCAAGTCCGTCAAGTTCTGGGAGACCAAGAAGGTCCCGGTGCCGCTGCTCACGAGCGACGACGTCGTCCGGCTCGCCGCCCGCGCCCCGCTCACCTGGTACCCGCCGCTGCTGGACTTCCTCGGCGGCAAGGTGGTCCTCCCCGAGCCCTTCGGGCTGCGCCACACCTGGGCCGACAAGCCCTGGAAGCACCGCTTCATGGCCGATGACGCGCTGCGCGCCGCCACCCCGGTGCTGCGCGCGGTGCACGCCGCCGCGATCCAGGTCCTGGAGGAGCACGGCGTCGACACCGAGAAGTTCACCGGCCGCTCAACCCTGCTCAGCAACCTCGTCCAGGGCGCCGACCCGATCCGGGCCGACGTCTACGACGCGTAAGGCTCCCTACGCGGCCGGCCAGGCGTCGGCGAGCATCTTGCGGGTGTCCGCGAGCAGCTGCGGCAGCACCTTGGTGTGGGCGATGACCGGCATGAAGTTCGTGTCCCCGCCCCACCGGGGCACGACATGCTGGTGCAGGTGGGCGGCGATCCCGGCGCCGGCCACCGTGCCCTGGTTCATGCCGATGTTGAACCCGTGCGCCCCGGAGGCGGCCCGCAGCGCGGTCATCGCCCGCTTGGTGAACTCCGCCAGCTCGATCGTCTCCGCCTGGTCCAGGTCCGTGTAGTCGGCGACATGGCGGTAGGGGACCACCATCAGGTGGCCGCCGTTGTACGGGTAGAGGTTCAGCACCGCGTACACCGTCTCCCCGCGCGCGATGACCAGGCCGTCCTCGTCGCTCTTGGCCGGGATCGCGCAGAACGGGCAGCCGTCTTCGGCGCCCGGGCCGGTGGGCTTGTTCTCGCCCTGGATGTACGCCATCCGGTGGGGCGTCCACAGCCGCTGAAACGCGTCCTGAGTCCCCACGCCGATCTGCTGCTCCGGCTCACTCGTCATGCGGGCCAGCATATGACTTCCGGCGGACGTTGAAGGGCCCCGGGGCTGCTCCCCCGGGGCCCTTCAACGTGCCGTTACGGCGCTCAGACCTGCACGCGGTCCTCGACGGCCTTGGCGATCTCGGCGAGGGCGTCCTCGACCGGGATTCCGTTCTTCTGCGAGCCGTCGCGGTAGCGGAAGGAGACCGCGCCGTTGGCGATGTCCTCGTCACCGGCGATCACCATGTACGGGACCTTGCTCTTCTGCGCGTTGCGGATCTTCTTCTGCATGCGGTCCGAGGACGCGTCGACCTCGAAGCGCAGCCCCTTCGCCTTGGCCTTGACGGCGAACTCCTGCAGGTAGGGCACATGCGCGTCGCCGATCGGGATGCCGACCGCCTGCACCGGGGCCAGCCACGCCGGGAAGGCACCCGCGTAGTGCTCCAGGAGGACCGCGAAGAACCGTTCGATGGAGCCGAAAAGGGCGCGGTGGATCATGACCGGGCGCTGCTTGGTGCCGTCGGAGGCGGTGTACTCCAGGTCGAAGCGGTCGGGCAGGTTGAAGTCGACCTGGATGGTCGACATCTGCCAGGTGCGGCCGATGGCGTCCTTGGTCTGGACGGAGATCTTCGGGCCGTAGAAGGCGGCGCCGCCGGGGTCCATGACCAGGTCGAGGCCCTGCTTCTCGGCGGCCTTGCGCAGGGTCTCGGTCGCCTCTTCCCAGTTCTCGTCCGAGCCGATGAACTTCTCCGGGTCCTTGGTGGACAGCTCGAGGTAGAAGTCCTCCAGGCCGTAGTCGCGCAGCAGGTTCAGCACGAAGGTGAGGAGGCTGTCGAGCTCCTCGGCCATCTGCTCCTTGGTGCAGTAGATGTGCGCGTCGTCCTGGGTGAAGCCGCGGGCCCGGGTCAGGCCGTGGACGACGCCCGACTTCTCGTACCGGTAGACGGTGCCGAACTCGAAGAGCCGCAGCGGCAGTTCGCGGTAGGACCGGCCCCGGGCGTCGAAGATCAGGTTGTGCATGGGGCAGTTCATGGGCTTGAGGTAGTAGTCCACGCCCTCGTCGAGCTGCATGGGCGGGTACATGCCGTCGGCGTACCAGTCCAGGTGGCCGGACTTCTCGAAGAGCTTCCCCTTGGTGGCGTGCGGGGTGTAAACGAACTCGTACCCCGCCTCGTCGTGGCGCTTGCGCGAGTAGTCCTCCATGGTGCGGCGGATGATGCCGCCGCGCGGGTGGAAGACGGCCAGCCCGGAGCCGATGTCCTCCGGGATGGAGAACAGGTCCAGCTCGGAGCCGAGCTTGCGGTGGTCGCGCTTCTCGGCCTCGGCGAGGAAGTCCAGGTGGGCCTTGAGCTCGTCCTTGGACGGCCACGCGGTGCCGTAGATGCGCTGCAGCGTCGGGTTCTTCTCGCTGCCGCGCCAGTAGGCGGCGGCGTTGCGCATCAGCTTGAAGGCCGGGATGTTGCGGGTGGTGGGCAGGTGGGGACCCCGGCAGAGGTCCTTCCAGCACAGCTCGCCGGTCTTCGGGTCGAGGTTGTCGTAGATCGTCAGCTCGCCCGCGCCGACCTCGGCGGACGCGCCCTCGGCGGCATCGCCGGCGGAGCCCTTGAGACCGATCAGCTCCAGCTTGTACGGCTCGGCGGCGAGCTCCTCGCGGGCGTCCTCGTCGGTGACGACACGGCGGGAGAAGCGCTGGCCGCGCTTGATGATCTCCTGCATCTTCTTCTCGATGTTCTTGAGGTCATCGGGGTGGAAGGGCTTCTCGACGTCGAAGTCGTAGTAGAAGCCGTCCTTGACCGGCGGGCCGATGCCGAGCTTGGCCTGCGGGAAGAGCTCCTGCACGGCCTGGGCCATCACATGCGCGGTGGAGTGGCGCAGGATGTTGAGGCCGTCCTCGCTGCTGATCAGGACGGGCTCGGTCTCGTCGCCGTCGGCGACCTGGTACGCGAGGTCCTTCAACTGACCGCCGACGCGAGCGGCGACGATGCTGCGGTCGCCGCCGAACAGCTCACCGGCAGTCGTCCCCGGCGTGACCACCCGCTCTTCCCGCTCATCGGAATCGCGTTTGATGATCACACGGACGTCTGACACCGGTTCTCTCCTGACGTATGTCCCACTGGCTCCGCAGCGGATGCTGCACCGCTGAATCGTACCGAGCCGGGCGACCGCACCGCGAAGCGATACGCGGTGCCGCTGATGCGGACGGGACACCAGCACCGCTCAGAGGTGCCTGAGAAGTTCCTGTGCCAGTCTGACCGCGCTCTCTGCCCTGGCAGGCCCGCTGCCCGGGCATGATCCCCCCATATCATCGTGGAGAAGGACTCTTGAGTCTCACCGTCATCAACGGACTTCCTGCGCACGTGCTGTTCGTGCACTTCGTGATCGTATTCGTGCCCCTGCTCGCGCTGGCGCTCGTCGTCTGCGCGGCCTGGCCCAGAAGCGCCCGGAAACTCGGCGTGCTGCTGCCGGTCCTGGGCTTGGTGACGCTCGCGAGCGTCCCCCTGGCCACCCACGCCGGCGAATGGCTGGAGTCGCACGTCGGCACCGACCCCCTGATCCGGAAGCACGCCGACCTGGGCGACGGGATGCTGCCCTGGGCCATAGGCCTCTTCCTGCTGTCGGTCCTCGTGTGGTGGGCGACCCGCCGGGCGGCTGCCACCGAAGGCGGGCAGACCCGCACCTGGCCCACCTCGGCACTGGTCAGGTACGCCGTCCTGGGCGCCTGCCTCGTCGTCTCGGTCGGCGCGGTGATCGACGTCTACCGGATCGGGGACTCGGGCGCCAAGGCGGCATGGCAGGACAACTACTCCAAGTCCGCCGTGCAGCACGGCTGACCCGCGGCTGACCCGCCGCGAGGACGCGTCCGACGGCTTCAGCCGCCGCACGCGTCCTCGAACGTCTCGATTCCTCCCTGGAGGGATTTGAGCAGGCGGTCCCGCTCGGCCTCGTCGACATGGACCGGCGTGACCGCGCTCGGCTGGGTGATACGGCGGAAACCGCTGCGGGCTTCGAGGCGGCCGGTGACCCGGACCGGGAGGCCGACCAGGTGGGCGTGGGCGGCGATGCGGTACGCGTCCTCGTCGAGCCGGACGCGGACCTGGCGGACGTCGGCCCCGGCCAGGACCCGCAGCCGGATGGTGCCACCGCCGGAGGGGCGGGGACGGCGCAGCCGGACGACGGTGCCGGTGACACGGACGTGTACGGAGGGCTCCTCGCTGACGTAACGGACGCCGGCGGCCTCCAGGGCCGGGAGGTCGCCAGGCGAGAACTCGACGGGCTCGGGCCGCGCCGCGAAACCCGCCGGCGGGCCGGAGGCGGGCGACCACGCGAGCGCCACGGCGACGCCCTCGGCGCCTCGGACCAGCCGGACCAGCGACTCGGTGAGCTCATGGCAGACGCCCAGGCCGACGGCGGCGTCGAAAGCCTCCATGCCGCCGGTGGTGCGCTGGTAGTCCACCGCGTCCCGGGTGGCCTGCAACGCGCGTAGCAGCGTCGTGACGACCGCCCGGCCGTCGGGGGCCGGCGCGTACGCGGTGAGCAGATGGCCGCCGGGCGAGGGCCCGACGAGAACCTGCTCCAGGAACGCGGTGGCGAAGCGCCCGTGCCGCTCACCGAAGTACCCGGCGGGGCCGCGTTCGGCGCGGGCGGCGGCCATGAGCATGGCGCGGGCGGCCGAGCGCAGCTGCCCGGCGGCGGGCCAGGGCACGGCGTCGGCGATCCGGGGCATGTCGCGGATCCAGCGGATCTCGTCCCCGGGGACGGACAGGGCGGTGAGCACTTCGCGGGCCGAGGGCGCGCCACTGCGGGCCAGCGCGGTCAGGGCCTCGCCGAGGAGGTCGGCGTAGTCCGCGTGCCGGCCGTTGTTCTGGGGCGCGGGCACCAGGAGGCTGGTGCCGGTGTCCCCGGGTGGTGTCCAGCGGGTGTAGCGGCCGTGGGCGCCGCCGCGCCGCTGCCAGCCGTGCCGGGTGAGCAGCGCGGTGAGGACGGCGGGGTCGACTCTCTCGGGGTCGGGCAGCTCGAAGTCCTCGGCAGAGCGGTCCAGCCGGTCCATCATGGCCTCCCTCCCGCCCCGACCCGCGTCATGATCTCGCAGAGGGCGCGGTCGTCGAAGATCCGCGCGGTGGGTATCCGCACGGTGGTCCTGCGCCGGCCGGTCACCGGGTGGCCGGCCAGGTTGATCCAGTAGCAGCAGTGCCGCAGCTCCAGACGGTCGTGGCTGGCACGCAGCCACTCCTCCGGCGTACGCGGCACGAGCATCACCACCAGGATCTTGTGCACCGACACCGGGGTGCGGGCCAGCTTCACCAGGTGCTCGTTGTCGAGCGTGAAGGCGAAGGTGGGACCCGCGGGGTGCGGGGCGACCTGGTAAGTGCACTTGAGCTGGACCTTTATGGTGACCTCGTCATCGACCGCGTGGCCGGCGCCACGGGCGCTGTGACTGATGTGCCAGTCGATGCCGTAGTCGGGGAAGGGCTGGGCGAGCGAGCAACCCGCCGCGGCGGCGACCGCGTGCAGATAACCCACCTGCAGGGTCTCCATGCAGCTGGTGGTGGCGAGCGCCCCGCGCAGCAGCGGTGCGGTCCGCTCGGGCAGCAGCCCGCCCGATTCGGGCTGCGCGATCGCCATCGCTCTCCGTGCCTTTCCGACCGTCGTTCGTCGGTCCTGCTGGTCTTCCCCCGTCTCTTGTATTCATCCCCACCAGCGATGTTTCGGAAACAGTTACGGTTCAGTGACGGCGTGTCACGGGTACGTACTGTGAAGGGCGGTGGTCGCGCCGGCCGCCTGGCGCTCCCTCACCCTTCCTCAATTCCCTTCGCCCGTACGGGAGTACGTCATGCCGCAGCCGCGCTGGTACGACGGACCGCTCGCCGCCTTCGACACCGAGACCACCGGCGTGGACGTGGAGGCCGACCGCATCGTCTCCGCCGCCCTGGTCCTCCAGGATTCCCCCTGCGGCCAACTCCACGCCAGGAACTGGCTGGTGAACCCCGGCGTGCCGGTCCCGGACGGGGCGCGCGCCGTTCACGGCCTGACCGACGACCACTTGCGGCGGTACGGCAGCCGGCCGGGGCCCGTCGTGGAGGAGTTGGCCCGGTCGCTGGCCCGGCAGTCGGCGGCCGGGGTGCCGCTGGTCGTGATGAACGCGCCCTTCGATCTCACCCTGCTGGACCGCGAGTTGCGCCGCCACCGGGGCACCGAGCTGGCCCGGTACATGGCACACGCGCCGCTCTACGTCCTCGACCCCCGCGTCCTCGACAAGTACCTCGACCGCTACCGCAAGGGCCGCCGCACCCTCACCGACCTGTGCGCCCACTACGGCGTGCCGCTCACCGACGCCCACGACGCCGCCGCCGACGCGGCCGCCTCCCTCCACCTGGTCCGGGAGGTGGGGCGGCGCTTCGATGGGCGGATAGGCGGCATGCCGCCCGGCGAGCTCCACGCCCGCCAGGCCGTCTGGCACGCCGGCCAGGCCCGCGGACTCCAGGCCTGGTTCTCGCGCAACGGCACCGGCGAGCGCGTGGACCCGGCATGGCCGCTGCGCCCGGAGCCGCTGCCGGGCGCGGTGCCGGCCGAGCCCGCGGCGTGAGCACGTACGCATCCGTCTATGCGGCTGTACGGAGAGGCCGGTCGGTCGTGACGGACCGGCCTCTCCGGCGTGGTGATTCCTTGCCGGGTGACTCACTCCGCGAAGGGCCACCCCGGTGGCCGGGGGTGCGGGGTGCGGTTGGCGGAGCCCCAGCCGAGCACGGCGAAGCCGCGCAAAACGACGAGGGCGAGTCCCGTCCGCGCTGTGTGCGGACACGACTCGCCTCGTGCTCGTGGGCGATACTGGGATCGAACCAGTGACCCCTTCGGTGTGAACGAAGTGCTCTCCCGCTGAGCTAATCGCCCGGGACGACCAGAACAATACAGGGCAACGGGCAGTGCGTTCAAACGGCATCCGGGGCGGTGGCCAGGCGGGCGCGCAGGCCGCGACGGCCCTGGCGAATCATCAGGGCGTGGTTGGCGCGGAAGAGCGGCCGGCAGGGGAGGGCGAGGCGGCGCATCAGGGGCTTGTTGACGATCACGTCCTCCTCGAAGACGAGGTGCGTGGGGGCGCCGCCATCGGCGCCGTTCCGGAGGATCGTCCAGCGGACCCAGCCCTCCAGGTCGCCGTACAAGGCCACTTCCAGGACCCGGGCCTGCGGGTCCTGGCGGGTGGCGTGAGCGGTGACGAAGAGGTCGTACGGCAGCGCCGAGCGGAAGCGCAGCGTGCCGGTGGTCTCCCCGGTGCGGCGGACCTCGCGCACCTGGGGCCACCAGGTGGGGTATTCGTCGGGGCGTTCCAGGACGCGGTAGACGGCATCGGGCCCGGCGTCGACGTCCCATGAGCTGCGAAAGCGGTACTGGCACCAGTCCATGGGGCCAGTGTGCGTACTCAGGGCGGATCTGAGTAGCGCACCCCATGCGGCATGTTGTGGGCCGCAGCACACTCCGGGCATGGACTCAACGCAGCCACCGCCGCCGCCCGAGCGCTGTCCCGCCTGTGGCTGGTACGTGCCGGGGCAGGGGTCGGAGCCGGGGTCGTTCGTGGTCTGCCCGCGCTGCGCGCTGCCGCTCACGGGTGATCTGGTGGCCGAGGTGCGTGGGATCGACGCCGCGCTGGCCGGGCTGGACGCCGAGCGCGGGCGGTTGCTCGGGCGGCGGGTGCAACTGCTGGCGGCGGCGCGGCCGGCGCCGATGCCGATGCCGGTGACCGCCGGATGGGGGCCGGTGGCAGCGCGCGAGACCTCACCGCGGACGGCGCAGAATCTGCTGCTGTCGCTGGGCGGAGTGCTGCTCGCGGTCGCCGCGATCGCGTTCACGGTGGTCAGCTGGGGTCACCTCGGCATCGGCGGCCGGGCCGTCGTGCTCGGCGCGCTGACCGCGGCCGTGGTGTCCGTCCCGGCCCTCCTGGTGCGGCGGGCGCTCAACGCCACCGGTGAGGTGGTGGCCTGCGTCGGCCTCGTCCTGCTGCTCCTCGACGCGTACGCGATCCGGCGCGCTGCTCTGCCCGGCGTGGACGGGCCGCGCTACGCGGCCGTCTCGATCGCGCTGGTCAGCGCGGCGTGGGCGGTCTACGGGCAGCTGCCGCTGGTTCGGCGGCTTGCCCTGCCCGCGCCGGCAGCGCTGCTGCTGGCCCAACTCCCCCTGCCCACCTTGGCGGTCGCGTACGGCTCGCCGTACGAGGTGAGCGCCGCGCTGGTGGTGACGGCGGCGCTGGATGCTGCCGTCGGCGCGCGTGCGCTGCGGGTGACGGCGGCGGTCGTGGGCGCCGTCACGGGGCTCGCCGGGCTGCTGGTCGCCCTCGTGCTCTCGGTGGACGCCGGTGATTTCGGCGGCGCGGCGCGGGCGGCGGGCCTGCTGCTGGCGGGGGCGGCGGTGGCGGCGGCGGTCTGTTCGCCGCGGGCGTTCCGGGCACCCGGGTGGGCCGTGACGCTGCTGTCGGCGGTGGCCGGGCTCGCGGGGGTCGCGGCGTTCGGCGGGATCGTACGGGTGGCGGTGGGAGACGACTGGACGGTCCCGGGCTATCTGCTGTGCGCGGCCGGGCTGCTGGGGGCGGTCGCCGTCGCGTACGTACGCGATGCGCTGCCGCGCGCCATGGCCGGGGGCCTCGGAATCGCTACGGGCGTCTTCCACGGGTTGGCGCTGCTCTGGGCGCTGCCCGGTCTGGCCGTCGGGGTGTTCACCGGGCAGTGGTTCGGGCCGGCCCCGGCGGTGGTGGTGCCGGTGGTGCTCGCGCTGGTGCTGCTGATACCGGCCCCGGTGCCGGTGCCTACGGCGCGCCTGGGTGCCCTGGCGCTGGGCGCGATCGCGGCGGCCGTGCTGCCGTCGGCGCTCGGTCTGCCGTTCGCGGTGGCCGTGTTGCTGCGGGTGGCGGTGGTGGCGGTGCTGCTCCTGGTGCCCGGCCGTACGTCTCTGGGCTGCGCCGTCGTGCTCGCGGTGACCGCCGTGGCCTGGGGGCTCGCCACGTGGCCGGTGACCTTCGCGGTCCTCGGGATCCTGCTGGTGGCGTTCGCCGCTACCGCCGTCGTCCGTACCGCGCCGGAAGCCCGGGCGGTCGGCGGGGCAGCTGCGGTCGCCTGTGCGGCGGGGCTCGGCTGGGCGGCCCCGGCGGCGGCGAGGTGGCCGGCGTACGGCGCCTCGTTGGTGGTGCTCGGCGTCGCGGCGGGGGCTGTCGGGCTCGCGTTCGCACTGCGGGCCCCGGCACTGGAGTACGCCGGGTACGCGGCGGCGGGGCTCGCCATCGCCCTCGCCCTGGCGGCCGGCGACGCGGCGGTGTCGGCGCTCGTACTCGCCCTGGCCGGTGTGCTGGCGGCGGCGGTCGCCCTGCGCGCCGACCGGCGGCCGCTCGCCGGGTACGTGGCGGTGGTCCTGATGGTGGCCGCCTCCTGGGTGCGGCTGGCCGCCTCCGACGTGACGGTGCCGGAGGCTTACGCCCTGCCCGTGAGCGTCGCGGCTCTCGGGGTCGGCTTCCTGCGCCGGCGGCGCGACGCGTCCGCCTCCTCCTGGGCCGCCTACGCTCCCGGCCTCGCCGCCACCCTCGTCCCGAGCCTCCTCGCCACCTGGACCGACTCCGCCTGGCCCCGGCCCCTCCTCCTCGGCTGCGGCGCGCTGGCGGTCACCCTGCTCGGCGCCCGGCACCGCCTTCAGGCCCCCCTCCTGCTGGGCGGCGCAGCCCTCGCCCTCGACGCCCTCCACGAACTCGCCCCCCTCGTCGCCCAGGTCGTCGGCGCCCTCCCCCGCTGGCTCCCCCTCGCCCTCGCGGGCGTCCTCCTTCTCGCCGTCGGCGCCACGTACGAGCAACGGCTCCGGGATGTGCGCCGCGTACGCGATCTACTCGGCCGCCTGCGCTAGCTTCCGGCGGTGCCGGACGGGTCCCTCCCCCACCCCGCCCCTTCCCGAAACCAGGGGGCAAGCCCCCTGGACCCCCTAACGCCCTTCTGGGGGTGCCCCCTCCGGGGGAGTGTCCTCAAACGCCGGACGGGCTGAAGCCGGCAACCCGGTGGGCAGCGCCCCCCGAGGCTCGGATTCCTGGCCGTGACCTGGGAGTTGAGAACGCGGGGAAGATTCTTTCGCCATAGGGGCGCAGGAATACCGCGGAGTTCTGGAAGACGTCCGGCGTATTTCCCCCGGCGGCGCGGGGGTTGAACTTCGTCCGGAAATCGCCGTATTCCTGAAAGTCCGTCTTGTCGGTGTTGTCAGTGCGTTTTTCCGCCACCCGTAACGGACCGTCACCTTCCGCCGCCTCGGGCGGCGGAAACGCCGAGGGCCCGGAAGCCTCTCGGCTACCGGGCCCTCGGACCGGGGTGGGCGATACTGGGATCGAACCAGTGACCCCTTCGGTGTGAACGAAGTGCTCTC